>CANQTN010000001.1 GCA_947626815.1 uncultured Clostridia bacterium
GAGCTATCCGCGACTCGAACGCGGGACAACTTGATTAAAAGTCAAGTGCTCTACCACCTGAGCTAATAGCCCAAATAATATATTGTATTGCACAACGCCTTTATATATTACTATATTTTTTAGTAATTGTCAATACATTTGTTGAATTTTTTTGTTTTTTTGTATCATTTTGTTATTTTTTTGTTGCTATTTTTAATATTTTAACATAAATTTTAGGTAATTTCAACTAATTTTGCTATATATTAAAAAATCAAGCAAAACCTTCTCTCTACTCAATTTGGTCTGCTTGATTTCTCTTATGTAATTGTATGTAAAATTACCCCATTAGAGACGAGTAAGAAACAAATTTATTTTCTTTTATTGTTCAAATTATACTCGTCTATTCTTCCTATTGTATAAATTTTTATGGTATAATTTTTTAGCATTTGTAACATTATAACTTCACAGAAATTTAAGTCTTTAGTTATTCTTTTCAAAACGAGTTCCTTTTTGTATTTTTTCATCAATATACCTCCTTTGAAAAGAGACATCTCTTTTTTATATTATACCATATTATGTAAATTCATATAACTACTTTGTAGACTAACTATTGTCAAGTTCTTTTACTAGAGTATCAATGTATTTTTCCTCTTTCGTCTTTGACAAAATGCGACAATTCTCGACATATTTTTCTTTTTCATCAAGATACAATCTTAATCCGTTATAATCTTTTCTATCCATATATTTTTTTATGTCTTTGATAATTTCAAGAGACAAATTGTAATTTTCTTCCATATTTACATCACCAATTTTATTATAGCAAAAATAAGTAACCTCTGCAATAGTTACTTTACACTTAATATCAACTATAACTAACTACATCTGTAAAGTAATTAAAATATAAATGTTTTCGTTGTAAAATATATATGCTATGGAGGAGGTGAGAAAAATGGTACATGTAAGAATAGACGAGCTACTAAAAGAACAAAAAAAATCTAAATATTGGTTTGTGAAGAATATGGAGCGGTACTTATCAATCTCTTAATCGCCTTATTAAAAACGAAACTGCTGGAATCAAATTTGATACATTAGAAAAAGTTTGCAAAATTCTAGATTGCACACCTGGTGATATTATTGTAATAAAAAAGAGAAAGGATAAGTCAAAAAAATGAGTAAATTATTGGACCAATATAAGAAATTTAAAAAAGAAGATGCATCTTGCATTTATATGTTTAGAGTTGGTATTTTCTACAACATTCTAAATGAAGATGCAAAACTTATCAATGAGAAACTCGGTTTGAAAATAACAGATTTAGGACCTTCTATTTTCAAATGTGGTTTTCCAGTCTCTCAGTTAGACAAATATATCATACTACTTAATCAATTAAAAATAAAGTATAAAGTAATAGATAATTTGCCTAATTCTAACATTAATGAATACATAAATAATGTTGAAATCAAAAAAATTTTGAATAAAATATCTAACTTAGATATGAATAATACTACATTTCATCAGTCGTTTGACATATTGTTAGATATTCAAGAAAAATTAAAAAAAATGCTGTAGAGGAGATTCTTTTCTCCTCTACCTTATATTTTCATTTTATTAACTTAATTTTTTATTAACTATTGATTGTATTGCATTATAATCATATCCTGCTGCAGTTAGTTTATTTTTTCTATCCGTACCATTTCCCCACTTGCCTTGGATAACTTCATTTGCTATAGTTTCATTAGATTTTTTATTTGAAGCTGAAGATCCACCAAGTTTTTGGTTTACTATTCCTTGTATTGTATTATAATCATATCCTGCTGCAGTTAATCTATTTTTACGATCTGCTCCATTACCCCAACCACCATTTATAACTTCTTGAGCGATTTCTTCATCTGATTTTTTACTTGGTGCTTGAGTTTTTCCACTTAATTTTTGATTTACAATATTTTGTATTGTATTGTAATCATATCCTGCATTTATTAATGCTGTTTTTCTGGCATCTCCGTTTCCCCATTTTCCTGCAATAACTTCGTTTGCTATTTCTTCGTTTGATTTTTTATTTGTATTTTGTACTGGAGTTGATGTTGAATTTCCGTCTAATTTTGAATTTACTGTATTTGCTAATTCTTGAAACTTACTTTGTAAATATGGACCTGGACAATTGGTATTTGCAAACATATTATGCCTTGTTAAACTTCCGTTTTTAGTACCATCGTAATTTAAACGAAATCCATATCTTCTACAAATATCAACGCACAAATTTACAAGTGAATTCCATGCAGCATCTGATATTGTCCAATTACCACCAGTTTTATTATTTGAAACTTCAATAGTAATTGCTTGACAATCATTAGAACTTGAGCTTGATGTCCACGCTCTATTGTTTTCATCAACACATCCTACTATTCCACCATCATTACCTATACAGTAATTTGCACTTGCTTGTCTACTTGGATTTTGGAATATTCTTGCACATTGTTCCCCACTTAAAACACCTGCCATGTGATGTGGCGTTATTTTACACACTTTATATCCTTTTCTTCCTTGTGTATAATTACTTGAAGATGCTAAAACTTGACTTTTAATTAAACTTGAAAATCCCATTATTCTTCGTCTCCTTTCCCATTTGATAATTCTTCTTCCATTTCTGGAGTTAATGTTATATTTTCGTTTTCTTCCATGACTACATCATCCTTTCTTAAATAAAATAAATACTGGAAGATTTTTTATTTTTCTTCCAGTATTTTTGAAATACACGAACTTTGTTCCTGTATTAAATTATTGATTTTTTGCATCATATAGTACAGTAGCTGTACCAATTCCACCAACTGCTGTTATTACTGCAGTTATTATGCTATTGGCATCTAATCCTTCAATATGAATTAAAATTCCTATTCCTGCAGAAATAAATCCAATAATTATATTTTGAATTGGTATAGGTAGTGTTTCATTCCAACCAAAGTATTTAGAAACCTTGCCTAAAATATAAGTGAATAATGTTGTTACAATATACACTAAAACTTGAATAGTCATTGTTATGCCCTCCTTTCTTTTTCTTTTTCTAAATCATCTATACGATGATTCGCAACTTTCATTTGTTCTTCTATAACTGGTATTCTTCTTGCAAAATTATTGTGTTCTCTTACTTCTCTTGTTAATGCTTCGAGTTTTGTGTCTGTTATTGCTTGATTTTTATCTAACTGTGCCTCTGTCTTTTTATTTCCAAAAGATACAGTAATAACTACTCCTAACAATGCAAGTCCGCCACTAATTAAGGCTGCAATTATTGCTTCCATTAAGGTCCCTCCTTATCTTCATCATTTGTTGGTTTTTCTGGCCAAGTGATATTATAAGGGAAACCGCTCTTGTTGTGGAATATCCCTCAATTCCTGTCTGTATTTTGCCATTTCAGAATTTATTACTTCTTTGAAACTTGCAAAAAATTGTTTTATTCCTGTTACTATTGTTGTCATACTTACATCTTCAGGTATTTCTATTTTAAGTCTATCAAGCACCATTTCTTTGTCTGTTTCCGCTAGTAACTCATCCCTTTTCTCTCTAATTTCTTTTGCAAGTTCATCAAATTCAAATTTTTTTGCAAAATCAAGCCAAACTTGATAGCTTTCTTCAATATCAGCTTGCAAATTTTCTCTATAATATGGATTAATTACATACATATCATAGGAATACACTGTTTCCATTTCTTCGGAATTTTCTTTTTGTTTCTGACTTTCTTGAATATTGTCAAAAAAATAAACGGTACATTTACCGTTTACCTACATTTTCAATTTTAAATTTTTCCGAAGGTCTGACATTGCTTTCTACTTTCATTTTTCAAAACCTCCTTACATTTTCTAACATCTACTACATTTCGCACATACTTTTGTTGATAATTATAACTATTTGCGTGTTTTAAGTACCCGCCTATAACTTATTACTGCTGCAGCATCTTTCACATCCAATTCTGTTTTTTTGCTAATTTTCTTTAATCTTCGCCTTATTCGTAAAAAATTACATCTTCGTAGTGTTGTATAGCCTCTATAAAATCTATACCCTAAAAAGTCTATTGGTCTACTTCCAACCTTAAACAATTGCCAATTTTCTTTTATTCTTAAATATTCTTTTTTCAAAAAATCATCAATTTTGTCTTTGATTTTATGAAGTTCTTTTTTGTTTCTATGGAATAAAACCATATCATCCATATAACGAATATAATAAGGAACCTTTAGTTCTTCCTTTATGTAATGGTCTAGGTTCTGTAAATTGAAATTAGCAAACCATTGAGATGTAAAATTTCCTATAGGTAATCCTTGTTGGTGACTATCTATAATACTATCTATTAAGTCTAATGTATCAATATCCTTTATTATTCTTCTAAATTTTCGCTTTAGTATTTCTTTATTGATGCTAGGATAATATTTTTTAATATCTAATTTCAGACAATATTTAGTATTTTTCCTATCTCTAACAAGAATTTTCTTTACATATCTTGCACCGATATAATATTCCTCTGCCTTCTACTGAAGCACAACAATATTCATACATTCCATGTTTTAATATTGGTTTTAGTTGCAACATTAAAGCCCAATGTACACATTGATCAGGGAAAAATTGAGGTTTATATATTACTCTTTCCTTTTGATTAGCTCCATCATATATCTTTTTTTCTTTATATGGATTAGGTTTATATTTTTTATTTATTAGTATATCAAAAAGCACCTCTGTATAATATTCAAGATTTTCTGTTACTTTTCGTACATCTTTTCTTCTTTTCTTTCCCTTTGAAGCTTTTAATATTGCTTGTTTACAATTTTCTTTTTCTTCTATTTTTTCATAGATATTACCTATTCTTTTCATTATCTGGTATTCCTTTTCTTTATAATATCTACCAACTTTTCGATCCATAATGGGACTACTAAGCTGGTCCAGAACGATTAATTTTGAGCAAGGGCTCAGGAAAATGATGTGCAATGTATTTTTCATTTTTTTATTATTATAAATTAGGCGACCGCCAATGTTCGAGTTCGAATTGGAAGAGTTGTAATTCCAATTGAAGTACCACAAGCCACAGTTCAAATCGTTACTGTAGTTACCACCCACGTACAAAACCTTAGAACCAGAGTTGTAGTACGAGTAGTAAAGTCGAGGAACACGGCGACCGCACATCAAATCCCCTATGTGATATTATATATCAATTATTTTCTTATTTTAATTACTCTACAGTTATCTTATTTATAGTTGGGGGTTGACCACCCCCAAACCCCCGTTTATACTGGTGTGAAAAGAAGGCGACCGCCAACGTCCGAGCGCGAAAAGGAAGAGTCGTAACTCCAATAGAACGACCACAAGCCACAGTACAAATCGCCACTGTAGACACCACCCACGCACAAAACCCCAGAACCAGAGTCGTAGCACGAGCAGTCTGGTATGTATGTGCTATCGGAGCCGCCCGTTGTTTTAGTTAACTGCAGTGCTGGGAAGTTGGTATCAATTCCAACTTCTTTTATGTATCCATCTGAAGAAGGACACTTCCAACTTAGTTTTGTATATGGACTTGCAAATTTGTCACTTTCATATTTAGTTGGATCTGTGCATACCCATGCTTGAGAATCTGTAAAGTTAATTCCATCACACCATTGATAAATGTTACCAAAGATATTTTCAATACCTCTGTAAATAACAGCGTGTTTTTTATCGTTTGATAAACATCCAGATTTCATTTTTAATGTATCTAATGTACCTGTATTTATAATTGAACCATTACACACACCATATCCTAACATTTTTTGAGAGTTGTAATCTGCGTATTCTACTAAATATAACATTTGTATAATTGACCAATGTAAAATATCTAATTGTCCCCAATTTGTTCCTATTTTCTTTGCTGCTGATCTCATATTTGGTAATGTAATATTTACTAAATTAGTAGCTCCACTTTTGCAAGTTGCAGTTGATGAACTTCCAGTTGCTGTATATCTACCAATATAAAATTTATTTGATTTTGTATATCCTGATTGTTCTACTGCAGATATATAGATATATTCATATCCACTAGTTTGCTGTCTTTTATACCAAAATTCTGGAACTTCTGTCATTATATATCCTTTGGGACTAGTTGGATTATAAGTAGGATCTCCTATATATGCATTAACAGTTCCATTTGCAGAAACATCACAACTTCTAATATTCTTCCATGGTGCAATATTATCAAAGTCATTTTGTACAGCACTCGCACTTGTTTGTGCCTTTGCAGTTTTATTACTACCGTTTTCGATTCTTTCCCAAGCTGTAGATGAACTACTTATTTGTCTACGAACACCATAAATAGATGCATCTTGTAAAGATACATTTATTGTTTTTCTTTCCTCTGTATCTTTCATTTCAAAAGAAACATTTTCTACACTTTTAAAACCTTCTTTACTACAAGAATAACTGTACATTCCTGCTTTCAATTCGTATGTATGATCTTCTTGTGCCGTTTGTACTGTTCCGCTTCCATCTTTTACTACTAAAGTTGCATCTGTTGGATTTAAAATAAATGTTACATATAATTTTTTATCTAGTGTTACTTCTACTGTTCCATCTTCTAACACAGGTAACTTTTGTTCTGTTTTGCTAAAATAACCTTCTGCAACGACATCATATGTATAATTTCCAGCTTTTAATTTATACATTTTATCTGTAGAAGGCTCTATTATTTTCCCTTTTTCGTCTTTTACTGTAACTGTTGCATTTGCTGGAGTTGTTGTAAATGTTATAACAAAATTTCCACCAACTGCTGCACCAACTTGTCCTAAAACATCTCCTTGCATACTACAACACCTCCAGTCTTATTTTTAATGCTATTGTTGGTTTATCTTCGTCACAAGTAATTAATATGCTACCTTCCTGACTATCAACTTTACTTATCTTTGCATATTCCTCACGCTCTTGTGCTCTTGTTTCTTTAACATCTGACCAAATTGGATATATTCTAACTAAGTTCTCGGTTGTTATTCCTTCTACTTCTACTGTTTTAGTATATGGTGCAGCTTCATTAGTCCATGTTGTGTCAAGAGTTATTTCTTTTCTATTAACAATAACATTTTCCATTTTTGTAACTGGATACATTATTTTTGTATCCCCACTTTTTAATTTCTGTTGCATCAAAATATCAACTTCTGTTGTTGCCATTTTTGCACCTCCTAATTAGAATATTTTTATTCTTCAGTAAGATCTTGTAAGAACAAATCTGCTTCATCTAAATCTTCAGGCTCATCTTTTTGTATTAATATTCTTCCTACTTTACTTAATTTTTCTTTTTCTGCAGCAGTAACATATTTATTTGTTGTTCCCTCTTTTACTGTATCTGTTGTAAGTGAACTTGCATCAAAATTTTTTAAGCTTTGTAATTTTTGAAAATCTTCTTTACTCATTAAACCATCTTGCTCAGCTGATGCCTTAGAATATTTTGTATCTGTTGGTGTTCCCCAAGTTCCATCTCCTTTTAAAAACTTATCCTTATCTGTAATTTCTGGTGCTGGAACAGTTCCTGCCTCTCCTTTAGCCTCTGCTGTTGCACCTTTCATTTGTTTACCTGCTAATGTTTTTAGACCTTCAAATTCACTTTGATGTGATTGTATCCAAGTAGCAATTTCTCCTAATGTATCATAAGTACCTGGAGCCGAATTAATTAAATTATTTATTGCTTTCGTTATATCTGCTTGAGTTGCCTTTCCTTGTATTGCAGAATTTAATTCTGCTAATTTCTCCGTTAATGTTTGACTATCTGCCACCTCTACTAAATCAGCGTGTGTTTTTACCAATAACTCGTAAACAACACCTCCTATTTTCTTTTTCAAAATTGCTTTTTTTACATTTGCACTTGCCATTTTTTTATCCTCCTATAAATTAAAATTTTAATATAAAAATAACACCCTTAGGTGCTATTCTTCTCTTTCTATTATTTTATTTTCGTCACTCTCATCGTCTGTCATGTTTGTGATTGTTTCTAATTGATATGTCGAATTTTCGTCATATTCATCTGCTACTTCTACCATTATTTCAGCAATTCCACTCGGCATCGGCTTTGATTTTACAATTTGATACCAAATACATTCTTCTTGCTCAGGATTTTCCTCCGATACTATAATTTGATTTTTCATTTCATTTTTTAATTCTTCAAATTCTTTTTGTGTAACATAGATTAAACTCTTATCAATAATTGCTGAGATATTTTGAGTATTACTTGTAATAATTATCATATCTATGTTTTTTTCCAGTATGTCTGCTCCGCCTTCAGCAGAAACATATTCGCCATTTTCTCGAGCATTTCCATACAAGTACAACACTTCTTCTTGTGTGTCTGGATCTTCTGCTATTAAACCTATTTCTCTCCAGATAAATCCTTCCTCTAAATCTTGATTAGTAAATTTAAAAGTAACCTTAACTTTATCATTTTGTATTATGCTTATTCCAACAATATCCTGATTAAGTTTTTCACTTTTCAATTTTGTTAATGTCAGCATACTTTCAGATGGTCCAAGTTGACCATCTCCAAGAGCAACTCTTTTAAATTTTAGTTCTTTTCCTAATGCTGTCTTTGCATCTAAGTTTCTCCCAGAATTAGTTTTTAATAATCCACCAAAAATAGCCACTTTAAATCACCTGCCTTAATTCTATAAATTCTCCTGTATGAACAATTCCTGCACAATAATCTTGACATTCTTCTACTTGATATAATGTTACATTTATAATTAAATTAGCGGGTAGTTGTTCTCGCAGGTCTCTATTAAGTAATAGAGCTATGTCTTGAAATAAATATGTTATTTCAATATTTACTTTATAATTGTTATGATCAACTTCTAATCTATAATTATCTTTTCCAACTGTGTTATTTAATTTATTTATTAACCAATTTATTGTATATGGTAATCTATTATTGATTTTACTTAATATATTAAATCGTCTTGTTTCTATATCTGTTGTGTTATTTTGAATATTGTATATTTTTTCATATCTATTTAATCCGTATCCTTCTGCAGTAGTTACTATTATTTCTTTTAATACATTTTCTATTTGTTCTTTTAAACTATCTATTTCTTTATCTTCTACCTTAAATATTTCTTGAAATTCTCTCACATCTTGTAAAAAAAGAGGCATATATTCAATTAATTTCATGATATATTTACCTCCTTTAGTTTTGGAATTTCCATTTCTTCGAGTTCAATATTGTTAGTTTCTTCATTTAAAGTCACATTGCTAATATCTAGCACTGTTTCTATATTCAAAATTCTTGATTCAATTTGTGATATTCTTATGATTAGATTTTGACTATCTTCCCAGTCTTTTCTCAAATCTAACAAATAATTGTTTATTTGTCTTGTTACTTCTGGTTTTACTAATTCAATTTCAGAGCCTTCTGTCAATGTTAGTTTGGCAGATACATTTATTTCATGTTCTGTTGCAGTATCAACAGTTACTTGATGCCCTATTGGAGCTAGTCCTATTCCTAAATTTGATTTTCGCGGACAAATTTCGTTTTGAACCTTTTCGACCAAAACAGTACTTGCCTTATTAAAATCACTATCTAGTATAGTTAGTTTTACAGTTCCTCCACCATCCCATATAGGTGTTACTTTTACTGCTCCTACACCTTGAATTTCTTTTGTTTTTTTCTTATAATCTGCAATGTTACCTGCAAATGCTTTCTCATTTATTGTGTCAAAATATCTTGCTCTTAGACTATCGTCACTTTCCTCATCTTCTCCAGGTATGAGAACATCTGTTAATTCTGCCCTTGCTAAATTCTGTATGTAATCTACTGGTATCAAGTTTCCTGATATTGCATTTCCTACAACACCTGTTGTTTCACATTCCATTTTGAATTTACCAGTTTCAATTTTTTCAATTGCCTTGAATACCAAATCATCAATTGTAAATCTCTGACCTATTTCTATGTCCATCAAATGATTTTCTGCATCATAAAATTGTCCTTGTTTTATTGCTTTTGTTGCTACTTCTCTTGTTAGACCTATTTGATTTGATAATCTATCTAGGTATTCTTCGACAGAAGTATCAACAAATATTAGATCTATATTATTTTTTAGTGTAATATACATCTGTGCCATTTCTGCTGCTGCAGGTGCTAAAGCATCATATATTATACTTCCTTCACGTCTGTCTAGTACACTTGGTATTCTATCTAGCATACGATTTAAAATTGTTTCATAATCAAAATACTCATCTAGTTCTTCTTGATTCATTAAATGTTCACCACCCTTTCCATTTCTAATGTTCCAACCGTTGTTATTACAGTAAATTTTACAATTATCTTATTTTTTATTATTTCAAAACTAAAATTGTTTGCATCTACTATTCTTGTATCTTGTAATAATGCTTCTTTAATTACTCTTTCTAGTTCAGGTACTACAAATGCTGAATTTTCTCCTATTAAATGTTCTATTTCTATTCCGTAATTCCAACTGTAGATAAGGTGATTAAATCTTTCTGTATTTAAAATACAATATATTGTTTGTTTCATTGCATCTATTCCATCACAAAAACCAGAAATAATATTTTTTTCTATGTCCAAATAATAAGTTTTATTCGGCTGTTCGGTAACCGTTTCAACATTATTAATTAATATATTATTTTCTGTATTAGGTGTCATTGTTTTACCACCTTTCCTTAAATCTTATCTAAAACAACAAAGTTTAACCCTCCTTGTTGTTGTAATAAAATCACAGTATCGCCTACCTTTAATGCATTATGTACTGTGATTTGTTTTCTACCTGTAATGCTATGATTATGTGTTAAATCTATATTTTTTGTTTCAACATTTAAAGTATTTGATACTTCATTTGTAATCGATACACTTGTGCCTTCAACAGAACCACTTGAGTTTACTGATATATCTCCACTTAATGAATGTGCATGATTTGCATCTAATACTTTATTTTCTGTCATCCATTCCATAGTGACATCAACCGTATAATCTTTAACATTTTTGGTTAATATTAAAAATTCACTTGTTAATGTCATCTTTTGTTCAATATTGATTTCGAGTGGATTCGCACTCGTCACTGTGCCAAATAAAACAGCAGTGGGGGCAGATGCATCATTTGCCCCCATTGCCATTCTTTTTATTAGTTCAGATAATGAACTGGCCATTGATTCTTCCTCCCTTTATTGCGATATAAAATTTTGTCCCCTCAAAGTTAAATCCATAAAATGTTCGCCATTTTTAAATTTATGAGTTGCTTTTTCTACTAACATAAAATTCTGCAGTTTTACATCTCCTAAATCTAAATTCACTATAATTAATGAACCGCCTCTTACTCTTATATCTCCAATTGCATCTTTTATTTGTAAATTTCTTGTTTTTTGATTATACAAATCTAAAAGTGCTTTTGCTTTTACTGCTCCATTTGTTTTTTCGTCAATAGTATCAAAAAATTGTAAGACACCCCATTTGTTTATATTAGAACTATCTTTTGCCATATATACTTCTCTTTTACCCGTCTCAGAATTGTCATAGGTCAATTTTATTTGATTATATGTATCAGAGTCTATTGAACTTTCATAATCGTAATTTTGCCCTGTTTCTTCGTCAATTACGATGCCTATTTTCATTCTTTCAAGATTTTTTAAGCATAACTTTCCAAAATCATCATATAACACATACATTTCTTTTCGATTTCTTATTGTTTCATCTACTGCATTTAATATGATATCAAAAAGTTCTTTATTAGATTCTGTTTTTTTGGCTATGGCATATCCTGTATTTTCTAATGTTCCTACATTTAATTGATAATTATTAGCTATTATTTGTACTAGTTCATCAGCTCTTTTATTTGTATAAACCATTGTATCTTTATTTTTTAAATATCTTAATTGGTCATAAGCAGTAGTTTTTATTATCTGCTCCTTATCTCTTTTTTTCTTAAATACAAATCCATAAAATACGTTTTGATTATCTACTTTAAAAGATACAGGATTGCCTTCTTCATAATTTATAATTTTATCTTTTACTATATTAAACTCTAATTTTCCTGCAGCTCCTTTTCTTTCGGTGGTCCATTTTATTTCATCTTGTACAACTGGTTCATATACAGTATTTTCATTTTGTATTAATAACTGTTGTGCCATTTTACACCTCCTATGCAGGTATCCAGAATACTTGTCCTGGATATATCAAATTAGGATTTTTTATTTTATCTCGATTAGCATTATAAATTGTTGTATATTTGCTACCATTTCCATAAAACTTTTTAGCAATATTCCATAAACAATCGCCTTTTTTTACAGTATAATTTTGTCCTGATGATGCTGGAGTGCTATTTGCTGTATTGTTAGTTGTTACTACTCTTACTGGTTCTGGTGGTTTGTATTGTTTAATTGTTACTTGAACTGTTTTTGTAGAATATTCTCTATATTGTTTTAGTTTAATTTTTACTTTCGTATCAAATCCATCTTTTGCATCTTCTGTTATCGTATATTCCTCTAATGCTACCTTGATATTTGTATCATATATAACCTTTCCACTTGGAAATTTTCTTGAAACTATAAATTGAAAAGCACTTCTATTAATTTTTAAGTTTTCCAATATTCCCAAATAGTATTTGGCATCTTGAAATCCATTTGCGTACATAGCAAATGGATATTTTACATTTGGTAGCAATACTTCAAATTCAATTTCAGTTAAGCCTGCGTTTTTTAATACATTTATTTCAGTATAATTTATCAAATCATAAGTTTTATTTTTATTACCAATCTTTAATTCTAACTTTTCTGGAGGCACAGGAAGAAGTACATTACCTAAATAAAAATAATATGCCATAATATATTCCCTCCTTATTCGTGTACACTTTCAGAGACATACTCTAGTTCTTCTTCTAGTCTATCTTTTAATCTGTCTACTATTCCATCTATATCTGTTTCTCCATTAATATTATTATTGTTGTTCATTTCTACTCTTATTTCAGCTGTTGTAAATCTATTTATAGTATCTCTTTCAGCAATGTCTAGTAAGTATTTTAAATCTTCATCAGATATTTCTGCTGTATTATCTGCTATATCTTTTGCGTTTCCTGCTATATCTCCTAATGTTCCACTATTATCTATTCCATTTGCTAATCCATCTGACAAATCAAAACTACTCATAGCATCTTTTATTGCTGATCCTGCATTATTAATCCAATCATTTCTATGTGCTGTTCTATCCTCTCTTGTTGCATTTAATTCTATAGCCTTATTTTGAATTTCTGTTGCCCCTGCATATAATTCTGCACTAAAATCTGCTTTCATAGAATTTATTTTATCCATTGTGCCTTCCATCTCACTAGCCATATCTTGTAATTTCTGGTTTCTATCTATTACTTTTTCTTCCATACCTTTTGCAAAATCATCTGCAAAAGTTGCTGCCTCAACAGTATCTATTTCAACTCCTGGTATTTTATTTAAAACATTTATTATTCCATTTACAATTGAAACGACTCCATTGTATAGTCCTTGAAATATTGATAATACTCCAAGACAAACTGCATCCACTCCTGTTTGAAATCCATACCAAGCAGTCATCATTCCTAAAATACAAGTTTGAACTCCTAACCATAAGTACATAGCAGCTAATTGTAATCCAAACCAAATAGCCTTTATTCCTAAACCCGCTGTTAATATTCCTATATATAATGAGTCCCAAGCAAATAACATCCAATAAGCCACATCATCATTTGTGAACCATAAGTATGTCAGTGCAACAATAAGTGCCATTATTAAGATAACAATCCATGTAATTGGACAAGCAAATAAAGCTGCATTTAAACTCCATTGTGCACCAGCTGCACCGGCAGTTGCTATTGCATCTTCAGCAGCCGCAGCAGCTTTTACTTGATGTGCAAATGCAACAACACTAAGAACTGCACTTGTTATCGCAGAAATAACATTAAATGCTATATACGCTGCTACAATTCCCCATATTATTGGTGCAAAAGGCTCTAATATGCCAATTAACCAAGAAACACCTTCTATTAATCCTAAAATTGCTTGAGCTGCTAAACTTGCACCATTTATAAACATATTAAACATTTCTTGTACTTGCTCATTATTTGCTAATTCATTTATTTTTACCAATACAGGATCTAGTGCTTTTATAGCAATATTTTTAGCTTTAGTCCAAATTTGGCTCCAAGTCATAGGCATTTTTGCAAATCTAGCATTTGTTTCATCTGCAGCAGCAAGCATTGCATTTTTTACTATACTAGCTGATATTTGTCCTTCTGCTGCCATACTTCGTATTTTACCAATATCTACATCTAAATAATCTGCTATATTTTGAACTATTTGAGGTGCATTTGAAAATACTGCATTTAAATCTTGTCCTCTAAGAACACCAGATGATAATGCTTGTGTTAAATTATACATTGTAGATTCAATTCCAGTTGCATTTGCTCCAGAAATTACAAATGTTTTATTTAATTGTTCAGCAAAAGCTATTAATTCATCATTATTTTCAAATGCTTTTCCCGCTTGTAATCCCAATTTTGCAATAGTATCAGTTGTCTGTTGATAAGCCGCTCTTGATCTCATTGCAGAAGCAAAGATTTTATTTTCTAATTCTGCTACACTTCCACCATCATCTACTATATAACTTAATCTGGCCCTATTATTAGTCACTTCATCTGATAAGTTCATTAAATTTTTAATTGCAGCCATTCCTCCTATTGTTACAGCAACTTTTTTTATAGTATTTAATAATTTATTTCCATTCATATCTGCGGTATTTAATGAATTGTTAAATTTACTTTGTTCTTCATTATTTTGTCTAATTCCATTTGTAACTTTATCATAATCTGCTTTTAAATTTTGAACTAGATTTCTTTGTTCTCGAACACTTGCTATAATATCTTGTGCTTGTGCTGTTTGTGTTCCTTGTGTTGATATTATTCTTCGTGCTTCAGATTCTACTTGTCTTAGTGTTTGTAATTCTGCTTGATATGCTAATTCTGTTTGCAGTGCAGAAGATGTCATTCTTTCTGCATTATTAATTGCTTGTGTAGGAGCAACAGACATTTGATTATTTAACTTTTCAAAACCAGTTGTAGTTTTATTCACTCTTGCGTATATTCTATCGAATATAGAGGAAGCAATATCTTGAACTACTATTGCTGTTCTTATTGTAGCCATATACATTCCCCCTATCTTTTCTTTGTAGCATTCTTTATTTTTGCTTCTTCATTCTTTTCCCTTTCAATTCTTAAATCAATAGAAGCAATAACAAACGCTTTTTCTTTATAATCTAAACTTAAAAATTCATGTGGAAATTTATGTAGTTTTTGAAGGCAATAGTGAGCATATACTGCATCTCTATCGCCTTCTTCAATTAGTTTTTTGCTTCTTCAATTTCCTCTGTTAGGTCATAGCCATTTATTTCTTGAGCTTTTTGTGTTAAATCGTCATATTCTCCTGGATTTAGCATGTGCTTTTTTAACATTACAATTGCATCCATCTCTCCAAAGAAATCTTGCAATTTAACATCATGCAAATCTGGATATACAACACATTTATCTACTAACATTTCTAGATATTTAACTGTATTGAATTCTCTTTTTATTTTCTTTCCATTTTGAACTTGTTTATAACATTGTTTTCTTATAGCATCGTTTTCATCTGCTGTTATGGTTCTTAATTTCCATACTTCAGGCTTTCCAGTTTCTTTATCTATAAATCTTTTTGAAGCAACATAATCTATTTCTTGTGCTTCATTTTTAATCATAAAACTTTCTAAACTCATAATTTTACTCCTATCTTTTTAATTTTTTATTCCATACCTGCTAATTGATTAAATTTTGTTGGATTTGACCAATCTTCAAATGTAAATTTAATTTCCTGTTCTAAGAACTCTCCATCAACATCAAATGAAGATAAGACTCCACCATCAATATTGCATCCTTTAAATATATGTGTGCAAATACCTGCTGCTGATGTTGGATCATCATTAGTAACTTGAATATCAAAATATATGTCTTCTCCAGTATTTTTAAATCTTTCCATTAATTCATCGAATATTGAAGTGTTTTTATATATTGTAATAGTTCCTGTTCCTTCCCAGCTTACACTTTTATTTCCTGCCCCAGTTTTTCCTAGAATATTTAATTTTTTCTTGGTTTTATCGACTTTAGCTTCGAAGTCCTTACCTTGCATCAATAAATATCTTCTACCATCAATTGTGACATAACATTCTGCTAATTTTGCACTAATAGCATCTTTTGCCAACATTGTTATATTGCCCATGTTTCATTCCTCCTTATAAAAAATTAAAGAGAACATTTTCTGTCCTCTTATTCAACAACTACTGTCATATATAATTTTTCCATTGCATTTACTGGTTCTAATGCAGTGTCTATTACTACAGACTTTTTATCATTTCCTTTTTGAATAGAAATATCTGCATCTTCAAAATTTTCAATAGCTCTAGTAGTTTGATAATCAGTTGCTAATTTTACTATATCGTTCCACAACGAAGTTCTTCCTGCATCATCATTTGGAATTTTACCTAGATATTTAGTGTTAAATATTGATGCTGTATCTGTAGCAAACTGGTCTAATACTCTAATTGTTTGATTTGATTTAAAATCTTCGCCCTTTTCAGTTGTTACTGTTACCAAACTATTTATATCTGTTAGAACTCTGACTTCATCTCCAACTTTATGTAGTACAAATTCTCCTTTATCTATACAATCTTCTAGTTGTGTTTGAGTATAATCAGTTTTAACTGTATATTCTCCATCGTAAGTTTTATTAGTATTAGATTTATTTATTGCACATCCAGCAATTATACCAGTTACCCAATAAATAATAGCAGTTTTACCTTCTTCTGTTTCATTTTTTACATTTACAACGCCTTCATAATCTGCAGCTTTATTAAATAAAACTACTTGGAATTTTATTCCTTGTTTATCTCTTAATCTTTTTGCATATTCCACATATAAATTAACTGTTGATTCATCTTCACTTAAACAGCCAACTGCATTTATTTGATATGATTCAAGTAAATTCAAGAATTTTTGATGTGCCTCTCCATTTACTGCTTCCCCATTAGTTCCATTTTTCAAATTTTCTCCTGCAGTTGCTTTTTCTTCTAGTGTTTCTATTTTAAATGTAACATAGTCATTTTCTACTAAATCTTGAGCTTCAGCAACTGTTTGTTTGTCTACTTCTTTACTGCCAAAATAAGTAGATACATCATATTTAGATTGATCATCTACATTTTTAGCGATGACTATTCTTATGTCATTACCTCTTGTTCCACCATATTTAGCAGTTGCCAAATCATTTGATGCTTTTACTCCAGTATTTAATTTATAAAAATATGCTTTTGTAATGTTCTTAAATAAATCTCTTAATCCAACTAATTTTGGATCTGTATATTCATATCCAAATATTTTTAGTGAGTCTCTTGCAAACTCTTCAGCTGTTACTTCTATAATTTGATCTTCTTTTCCCCAGTCCATTTCAATTGCCATTGCAGCAACGCCTCTTTCTCCCATTAGAGAAGATGCTTTTTGTGCTGATACAAAATTGATATATGTACCTGGAAGTTTTTTATTTTGACTTATAAAAGTTCCTCCACCTAGTGCCATGTTAGTTCACCTTTCCTTTCATATAATTTTCAATTATTTCATTTACTTCTTTCAAAGTATATTTTTTTGTATCTTTTAATGTAGCATTTAGCAAATCTACATTATTAGCAAACCTTTTTGATTTTACGATTTGTTCTTTTGTATAAGTATCTTCTATTGGTTGTTTTTCAACCTTTTTAGTTTTCGCCTTCATCTTTTTTTACCTCCTCATTCAAATCATAATTATCCATATTATCAGCAACTGTGTTTTCTTTTTTTACAAATATTTTATAATCTATAAGAAAATGTAAAACTCCATCATCAATTTCTGGGTGTAATTTCATTGCTCTTAATAAAGTTCCGTCTGCTGCTGTAACATACTCTAATTCATATAGTCCTTCTAACATTTCATGAAGTATTGTTTCATCCCCATCTAATGTGTATCCAATAATAACAAAATTTAATGTATCTTTATAAAATCTATCTTTTAGTCCTATTTCCCTACTTTCTTCTCCAGTTAAATACTTAATAAAAAAACAAGGCTTATCAACACCTTGTTCTTCTCCATTTTTATATATAGGGTATTTGCTTTCTCCATTATCGTTTGAAAATATTTCCGACATTTTTGCTGCCATACCATATATTACAGCTTCAATTACATTCTTAACCATTATTAAAACACTCCTCAATATATTTTTTCATCTTTCTTTCTATTATACTTGGAAGTTGTGATTCAAGTTCTTTTTCAGATATAGTAAGCATATATTTGCCTTCTACCCAAGATGCTTTTAATCTCTTACCAAGGACCGGAACAAATCTTCCCGGTTCTTGTCTATGTCCATGTTCCACATAAGAAGCATATTTTACAGGGTTTTCGACTATAATAATATAATCGTTCCCCATTCTAGCAATTCTTAGTGAATTTGCATAAGTAATTGCATCAGGTACAGAGCCACTTTCTGCTTGCTGTTCAGTATCAGCGGTCCATCCTCTTTTCAATGTTCCACCATCTTTTAATTTATATTTTTTTCCGTCTTTTACTTCAAATGTTCCCTCTCCCGTTGGTGTCCTTGGAATTACCTTTGCCAATAGCCTAGCTGCAAGTTCTCGTGCGACATCTTGACAAAATCTACTGATATCCGTTTTAGATAATTTTTCAAACTTTTTTTGAAGTTTTTCAAATTCACTAAAATCACACTTTCCCCATTTTTTCGACATATTATGCCCAACCTTTCCATAATTCAAGTATTATTTCTTGATGAGTGTCATATACGGCAGCTTCTCCACTATTTTTATAAGTTGTGGTTCTGCCTCTACCCGTTACAACAATTTTGCTACCCGGTTTTATATTTATTTCTGGTGCAATGAATAATTTGATTTTTTGAGATTTTTTTGACTCCGTATTTGTTTCATTATTAGATTCAATATTCTCAAATGAAACTCTACAGTCCTTTTTTTCTTGTACAGTTACTTCTTGATTATTTTTAGTTATGTGATTTTCCGTTACAGGTTGGCGTTCTATAATATCACATTTTGCATCGTAGGTACTCTCTATTGCTGCTCTTGCTATTTTATTATAATCCATAGCTCCACCTCAATTTCCTATGCCTATATAAGTCTTTTTTGTACTTTTCAATTAAGGCATCCTCCGAATATTCAATAGTCCCTGTACTGTAAGTAACTCCATTGATTTCTACCTGTGAAGATGTATCCGCAAATTCTGTTGTTGTATCTCCTACTTGTAATTTTTTTACTTTTACATTTGCATCAGAATTGCTTTCTCCACCTGCGGAATTTTCAAAAAGTTTATTGTATCCATTCAAATACCAATAATCTTTTGTCATTCTTAGCCAAGTGGTGTATAGCCCTTCCGGTACTTTAGGTTGATGTATTACATCTAAAATAAGAACTAAAGTATCATATAAAGAATATTCAACTTGATTTACTGCATCTTCTTGTTTTTCATCTACTCCTAGTTCCTTTATTAGTCTTGTTTTTAACATATCAACATCTATATTAGTTCTATTTTTAATTTTTTCTAAAACTGACATAATGACCACCTCTATTCTTGTGGTGTACTTTCTCCATTGCTACCGACATCGGTGTCGCTACCATCTTCTGTATTTTCGCTTTTCTCGCCTTTTGCTCCATCATCTGATACTTCGTCTTTTTTATTTTCATATTCCTGGATAAGTTGCTCTAGTTTTTCTTTTCCCATAAAATGTGCATTTTTTATTCCTAGTTCTTTTCCTTTTTTTCTTAGTTCAATTAGTTCTTTTTCTTCCGGATCCTTGTCATTTTTGTTTGGAACTTGTGGTAGTTTCTCGCCCTCATCATCTTTTATTATATCTACATACTCCTTATTTTCTTCCCATTCTGTTTCGCTTATTTCTGCTTCTTCATTTTTGTATTTCCAAATTCCATTTAATTTGACACCTTTTCCTCTAACTTTAACTAACATATTTCTCTCCTTTCAAAAAAGAGGCAAGATTTGCTCTTACCTCTTATGATAATTTAATCTCAGCTTGGAATAACTCGTCTGCATAAGGACAAGTTGGAACAGCTGATGCAACAACTTTTTCCCAAGTAGCAACAGGATCTTTGCCTTCATCGTAAATCATGGCTAATATTTTTCCAGTCTCTACAATTTCAGTAGTTGGATCATTTGTTAGTCTTATTTCTTCTGCAGTAGGTCCATATAATGTTTCTCCTAATGCGTATCCTGGTAACATACAAAATGCGTTCTCTGGTAAATATCTTAATTTTGTGTATGTACCATCAGCATTTTGTTTTCTGTATTTTTCATCATAAGTATAAATTTGTGGCAATTTTAATGATGCTAAATAAGTATTTAATTCTCCAACTGTTGCAATTCTTGTAGATTCTTTTCCAAATAAAGCATTTATAACATTTGCATTTCTTAAAATCTTAGATAAAACAGTTGTTGATGTTAATACTCTTGCTGGTTTTGTATCCATTTTATTAACCCAAGAAGTAATATCTCCAATTGGATCGCTACCTTCTTTGTCCCAATCAACATTAGTAACTTGTTGCCCCTCTGGTACACCATATTTTATAGTTGCCTTTATGCCATTTTCATCTAATGTAACAGTACCTTTTGATACTATTTCCATTCTCATGACTTCAATTCTAGCTTTAACACTCATTACTAGATTATCAATATCTCTTGAATATACTCTTCTAACAAGTTGTTTTAATTCTTTTTCAGTTCTTGGATGCTCTAATTTTATAATTTCTTTTTCTTTTAATTGCATTTTTCTCTTAATCAAGCAAGCCTCAATTGCCATTTCTTCAGCTTCTCTACTTCCGATTTCGGCTTCAGTATCAAAAGCATGTACACTTGCTATAACTGGTAGTTTGCTACCTTCTCTTAAAATGTCAAATTCTAAGTCATCTTCTTTTCTTTCTGGGAATAATTCCTCTCCCAACATTGCAGGATATTGTCTATCTTTTAAATAATCTAATATTTTTTTAGTGCTAAACAATTCTAATACACTACTCATAATAAATTCCTCCTTATAATTTTATTTTTTTATTTAATTTATGCTATTTCATTTGTCTGTATTTATAATTATCCATCTTGTGTTTTTAATTCAAGTTCACTTAAATTAAGTGTTCTTGTTTCTTTTCCCTCTTGTGTAATTTCAATAGTATTGTCTGTATTATGGACATTAAATACTATTAAACCGTCCTTTTCATCAACTGCTACTGGTTTTTTAGTTTTAACACCAGTTCCTTTAAGTTCGCATTTTACTTTTCCCTTACTTGCACCTTTTGCCTCTTCAAAATAAAGTGGTAAGAAGTTTCCTTTAGCATCTTTACTAAATTCAGGATAACTTTCAAGGTATTTTGATGTTCCTTTAATTTTATCCCCTTCAAGGCTTAAATTTTCAACTAAGTCTGAAACCTTTTTTGTGCCTAGCAATTGAGTTTCACTACTTGGAACTGCCACTTTTGAGGTGGCTGGTTTAGGGTGATGTACTTTGTGCATCATAATCATCTTTAAATAAAATACCTGGCATTGTTTTCTTCTCTTCGTCTGTTACCTTTTTTGGTAATCTTGCGTTGTAAACAATTCCTTGATACATAACTGCTGCCTCGTGATCTCCCTCTGTTACATCAACATCGTGGAATAACAATCCTATAGCAACGTCATTTTCATTTTTATAAACAGTACCAGCTGGAACTATTTTTCTTCCATTTTTATCTGCTACTACTCCCTCGCTTTTTACCATACGAGTAAAATTTTGAAATTTTGATGAAGCTAAGAAATTAACTTCACTTACACTATTTTGTTTTATGTACATAATAAATACCTCCTATAATTTAATTAAAAAATTGACTTTTTTGATTTCCTGCATTATTTTGAGCATTTAACTCTTTAGCAATATCAGATGCAGAGCCGATGCCTTCTGTATCGTTATCGTCACTTTCATCACTGCCAGTACCACCTGCAGGTTTGTGGCCTTTTACACTTTTTTCAAAGAAATAACCATCTGTGTTTTTAATGCTTTCCAATTGTTCTTTTATTCCAACTAATGATTTTTGGTCTTTTGCAACAGATATTTTTTCCATATCTAATAACCCTTTTATAGAACTTCTAGCATTTTCATTTTTCAACACTTTTGCATCTTCTAGTGCTGCATCTAATAATTGATTTAGCACATAATCTTCATGTTCTTTTTTTGATGTTTCCTCTATTTCTTTGATTTTTTTGTCATATTCCTCTTTGCTTATTGTGTTTTTTTGCAAATCGTTATATGCCTTTTCTTTTTCCTCTTTTTCTTTTGTAATAACATTTTTGTCATTCTCTAATTGCGATTTTTCAGTTTTTAGAGTAGCATTTTCATCTTGTAATGCTTTTAAATCCTTTCCATTTTCTTGCATTACAAATGTTATTTGCTCATCTGTTAAACCTTGTGCTTTTAAATCGTCAGTTTTCATATATACTCCTTTTCTTATAATACCCTTACAATTAGGCTTTTTTAGGCAGTTTTCCATCTTCCAATGTAAAAATATTATGAGGCAATTGTTCAGGTCTACCTCTTGACCAATTTTTTAATATAAAAAAATAGACACCTTTTAAGATGTCTAAATTTAAAGACAATTTAATGTAGGTTAGGATTTGCACCTAACAAAAATGACTTTTGAGCTTTACTTAAACTTATCTCGGGAATATCTCCGCCACTACTTTATAATCTATTTAAGGTCAATTATATTCGTGTGTCATTTTGCACCCCACAGCGTCTACTATTACCGTTTAGCGATTTATAACGCAAGATGCTATCGCCATTCAGTTTTACCATATCTAATATCAAACTAGATATGTCTATTCCGCCACTACATTTTACTTATTTATTCTTTGAATATTTTTCTTTTAGTTTTTTCCATTCATCCTCATTAGTATATTTTAGTTCTTGAAATTCGTTAAATGTTTTTGGAGCTTCTCTTCCTAAAACATCTCTGTATCTGTTATATTGTTTATAGTCTGATGATTTATTCTTATTCATTTTAATATCTAATTCAAATGCTTTTTTTGCTTCAGGATCGGAATATACATATTTTTCTAACCACTCATTATATTTAATATTGCTTGGTATATAATATATTTTTCCACCAACATTTCTTGCAGCTCTTTCTCCAAATTCATATTCATCTTCGAAATACGGAGCATAGGTAGTCCTACATCTTACATGAAATGGTGGAGCATTAACTCCCCTTTTTAAGTCTTTCATATTAAATACTGTACCATCAATTTCTCTACATATTTCAGATGTCCTAGAATCTAGCGTTGCAATATTTATATATTTTTCTACCCCTAAATTATTAAAGCATTGCTCCCTTGATGTACTTGTAAAAAATGCTGATTCTGTCATTACTAAAGTAGCTGCTTTATTTTTGCTTACATTAAAATCTTTTGCAATTTTATCTATTAATTTATCTGCATCTCCAATTATTGCTCTCTCTAAATCTTTTTGTAATGTATCTATTAATGCTTTTTTATTTTTCCATATTCTATCAGAAAAAGTTTGAGCATCTGTAGTCCATGGCTTAGATATAATTTTATTTATTGTTGCTGTATCTAAAATCGCAAACTTAAATGCTATATTTGAACCTTTTTGTAATTCGTAGGCAGTTTTATAATATGTAT
The DNA here is from genome assembly GCA_947626815.1 of uncultured Clostridia bacterium. Classification (GTDB taxonomy): domain Bacteria; phylum Bacillota; class Clostridia; order TANB77; family CAG-508; genus CAG-269. The sequence continues at coordinate 23,747 of CANQTN010000001.1, forward strand.
CCTTATATGATTCAATAATAAATTCTCTTGTTGTTTGTTCTTCGTTATAATATAACTTTTCTAGTTCCTGTTGTATTTGTACTTCTAATGCCTCTAATCTTGATATATGAATTCTCGCACTAGCATTTTCTAGTTCTTTTTTCCAAATTAGATCTATTCCATTTTCTTGGCCATATTTTATATACTCCTCTACATTCCATTTTAGTTCTTTTAATTCTTGTGTATTTAGCCATTTTTTTGCCTCTGATAAACTAATTTGATTATTTACTGCAAATCTTGCTAGCCAGCTATTTATTTTGTTTTTTATTTCCATCAATGCTCTTTCGTATTGTTCCTGGAGCTCTTTTACATATTTTGATTCATTTAATACCTGTGCTTTCTCTAGTTCTTCAAATCTTTTAGCCCAATATTCTCCATTACTAGCCATTATTCATCACCAACTTTTGCACCGTTATTTTGATCGTTAGGTTCCGTATTTAGTTCTTTTATCATTTTATCGTATTCGCTTTCTTTTTTCTTTTCTTCTTCTTCCTGCTCCGCTTCTAATTGTTCAAGTTCTGAGTCTACATCTTTGACAAAAGGATGATTTGCAAGTATTGTTTTTCTACTAACTTGACCTTCGCTATTTTTACAATCTGCAATTTTTTCACTTTCATTTGTTATCATAGACTTGTTAAATACAAATTCTACTTCTTTTTCGTGGTAGTCTTTTGACTCGGTCATTGTCAAATATGTATTTACAAAATACATAAAATATTCCAAGCTGCTTTGGAATTCTGTTTCTATGTTAGAGCAATCAATATCTAAATCATTGAATAACTCCTCTAATGCTACACCACTTTGTGCGGTTTTAAATTTTTCACTTTGAGTATCTACAGCATTTGCTGCTTCGTGTATATCCCTTCTTAGTATTTCAATAAATTCTCTAAATGCTTCTATATCTATTGTGGTATTTTCTCTTTTATATTCTCCATCTTCTTCTAAGAATATTGTATTTAGTTCGTGTAAGTTTTTATTGAATTTTCTAATATCTTCCGCATAATTTTTTACAACATTTACACCATTTGGTGTATCTCCTAAAACATCGGCCATAGTTGATGTTAATTCATCATAACAATCTACTAGCGATTTCAAAAAGTGAATTAAAGGTTTTTCGTCTAGGCCACTTTTCCAATAAACAAACGGAATTTTATCCCAATTTTCTTTTTGCCCATCATATATAAAATGGCTACACAAAGTCATTCCGTGTCCGTCATCACTTTGGAGGATTGTATCTTTGACTTCCTCTAGTCTTTCTACATCATCAATTAAATGCCCATCTTCATAAACAAGATACCTAACTCCTTCTAAATCCCAATATTCTGCTTTCTTTATAGTTTTCTTTTCAGTTCCCTCATAAGAAATTAACTTATAAAGCATAATTATTGCATCAACAACTTCATGTTCATCATCTTTCCAAAGAACAACTATTTTCTCTGCATTTACCCTTCTAGCTTTTAGTTTGCCATCTTCATCAATATACACCTGCCACCAAGATATACCTTTATTTACTGCTTCGATTAAAGTATATTTTAATCTCTTATGCGTTCTATCATTAAATATTTTTTTCAATGCTTTTTTATAATCTATATCTTCTTTTTGATCCTTATCTTCCAAGACTTCTTTTACTGTTATATTTTTCTTAAGTAAAAATCCCGCCTTTTGGTTTACAAATTTTCTTGGAAAAGAATGTGCTAATTTATAATTTGAAAAGAATTTATTTTCAGTTACTCTTGAATTATCATCAATATAGTATCTTACTTTCTTTGATATTTTTGTATCTTCATTTTCATAATATTTTTGCCCTACAAGCATCAATTTTCTTTTATCAGAATCTTCAAATTCCGTTATTTGTGATTCTATAAATTCCTTTAAATTGGTACCTTTTATTGCACCCTCTTTTAATATAAAATCAATTTTTTCCATTTCAGTAATCATTTTATTACCTCTCCTATCTATTGAAATATGCTCCCTTTCTCTTAACTGGGAATATTGTCTGTAATAAATATCTTAATGCATCTAATGCGTGGTCATTTTCTTTAACAGGCTTGTCCTCGCCTTTTTCTTGTGCCTTTTCATCCCATATATAAGAATCAAATTCTCTTAACAAGTTTGGACATTTTTCTGCAACTATATGGATTCTTTCTTTATCTAGCCAGTTCAAAACTAAATTTATTCCTTCGATAACTGCATTGTCTGCTTCTTTAACTTGTATATTATTTTGCTTAAATAAATTTATTAAAGATGTAGCCGATGGATCTATTATAGTTCGCTTAATATCAATACCCTCAATAAATTTTTTATAATCATCTAAAAACAGTTGATCCGTTTTTGTGACTTTTTCTTCCTGGCCTTTACTATTCTTTTTAGTGCCTTTATTGTAGTACTCATCTAATATCCAAACATGTGCTTCATTTTTTATGTACTTTATTCCACAAAGTAAAAATACCTGCGGATTTGTAATACCATAGTCAGATGTAACATAAAAATTATCAAAACTTGTAGGAATATCGTTTATTTTTACTGTATGCTTTTTTCTGTCAAAGTTAGGATATATAATTCCTTCAGCTAATACCCACAATCCTAAAATGAATCTTTGAAAAAACACACCCACAAACATTTGTCTATATCTTTCTTTTACTTCTTCAGATAAACTTAAATTGTCATCCATTGTAAAGTGAAGATATAATATTCCTTTTTCTTTGGCTCTATCTATCCAATTTACTTTAAACCAGTGATTTGGTCCTTCCGGATTACAGTTAAACCAGTATTTACTTCCCGCAACTGAGCAACGAGCAATTGCTTGATTTACAAATGACTCAGGCATTAATGCAACTTCATCTAAAAACACACCTGCTGCAGTTATACCTTGTACTAGGTCCTGACTTCTCTCATCCTTTCCACCAAATATATAAAAATAATTGATAACTTCGCCTTTTGAAATTTCTACTAAGTTATCTGACCTTCTATCCTTAATTTGATATCCCTGGACTCTTAACATTAGCTTAAGCCAAAAAAGAACATTCCTTCGAAATGCTCCTACTGTTTTTCCGGCCATAATAAAGTTCTGACCGTTAAATTTGGTCATGGCCCATAATACAAATGACAAAGACATAGACAGAGTTTTACCAGCTCTGATACTTCCATCTGCTATTATTCCATTTTTATTTTTTACAGGACTTTTATCATTCCACCAAGTCAATATTTTTCTTTGCTTTTTGCTAAACTTTTTAAACTTGAATACAGTTCCATTTTTTATTTTTTTTCGTAAGGTTATAGCATTTTGCATAACCTTTTCCTTAAGATTAGAAATTCTTTCATCGATACTTATTTCTTTTTTATTCTTCATAATCATCCCATGTACTTTCTGTGCTATCGTCTAGTGCCTTTATGAAGCTATCATCCTTTATATTTTCAGGATCCTCTGTTCCTTCTTTTGCAATTTCTCTTTCTAATCTAACTAAGTCTAATTCAAGTTTTCTATTATCATTTTCAATCTTATGATAACTGTCTATATATCGCCTTTTGGCTTCCTGTATCCTCGTTAATGCCTCCTCTAATTTTTGAAGCAGATTTATAGTATTTTCTGCCTCGGTCGTTGTTAATGTTCCATTGCTTTTATACGCAATATTATTTGATGTACTTTTTGTCATTCTTACGATACTCATATCTTTTCCATCATCTAATTTTTTTATTTTTGCTAATATTCGTCTTTCTCTAATTGTTAATATTTTTATTTCGGATAGTATATGCTGCTTTTTATCATCTAGTTCAAAATGATTTATTATTTCTTTTTCTTGCTCTGTAAGTAAATCATCATATATTGTTTCATATTCTCCCGTAGTAACTGCATTTTTATTTTTTGCTTTTGCTCCTGGACCACCTTTATTGCCTTTTGCATTTTTATTACCCTTTTTGACTTTACTTAGGTTGCTTTCTCTTTTCCATTTTTGTTTTTGTATTAAATAAAGGACTTCGTTATAAGTGACATCATGTTTTTTGGCAATTTGGTTGTATGTATTTCCTGCCATATAATCTTTTTTAATTTTTGAAATTTTGCTTTTATCTTCTATCACATCATATCACCCACCTACCTTCTTAAATATTTATTCCATTACCTATTTGTAATAATTCGTTTCTTTTCAATCTAGTATTTGTATAAGATGGCTCCCAAGTAGCAAATTTTTCTTCTTGTGGAATCTTTACAATTTCTCCTTTTTCTATTAGATCAACCGCTTCGCATAGCATTTCTACTCCTATTGGGAATATTGTTCTCCATAAATCGTGATAGTCCCACGATTTATCTACAAATACAGTTCTTTGTAAAAATATATCTCCTCCATCGACACTATCATCCAACCAGAATACAGTTGCTCCAGTGATAGCTTCTCGCATTGCTGCTGTCCATCTTACTGCATCTTGGCCACGATGTCTTGGAAGTAATGATGGATGAAAACCTATTGCTCCATATTTTGCTTTTTCTCTTATTTTAGTAGAAATATACCAATGCGAATGTGCGGCAATTACTAGGTCTGTATTTTCCGGTATATCTCTGGACACTAATCTATCACAATCACTAATAACAGGTACTCCTAACTTTATGGCATATCCTTGCATTTTATCGTAATATTTATCTTGAGGTGGTGGAGCAACACCAACAATATTATGGCCTTTTTCATACAAAGTCTTTAATACTTCTTTTCCAAAGCTCTTTTGTCCACATATAAATATATTCATTTTTGCTGACCTCCTATATATTTAAACCCTTGAACTGCTCTAAAATGCCCTCCATATCCCGATCCGCACCCTGTCATTTCTCCATTATGCTTTATTCTTGATCTAGTAATAGATTTTGAACTTTTGGTTTTATTTCCACCATATAAATTTGCACTTGTTTGTATCCACTTTTTACTTTTTCTTAATGCCATACATAATTGTGGGTGAGAAGTGTGAAAATATGTAGGATATTTTTTATTGCATCTTCCGTTACCTTCTAAATGATATTGAGCAATCCATTCTAAAAATCTAACTCCTACTCCTGCTCCTTGCCACTCGGGCATAGTAACTAGCCTTGTAGCTCTGTATCCATTAGAAGTAAAAAAAGGAGCAACCGCTACATGACAAGCTAGTTCTCCATCAACTACTCCTATAAAATACTCCGCGCAAGGAGGCATAGGTAAATTTAAATAATAATGTGGCTTAAAATATTTCCAGTAACTTTGGTTGACCTTGAAAACTTGGAGGTCAATTTTTGGTCTTTGCCTGGCTAACCCACGCTCGAATATTCTTGTTTTTGTATCAAATACCCAGTCAGGCTTAACCCAATCTAATATATCGTAGTGTGGGGTTAGTAACACCACCTTTCCTCCTGGATTTGTTCTTCTCCACGCTTTTTGAAAAGCTTGGGATCCAATTCTTGCTATTTGTCTATCTACTACTGATGTAAATTCATCTACTACAACCTTATCAGGCTTATTGCATATAAGTCTTGCTAGTCCCGCTCTAAATTGTTCTCCATTAGAAAGCACCCTAAATGGCCTTAGCCACGCAGGTACATCTCCTAGTCCAACATTTGCAAGCGCTCCAGTTACCTCATTAAAATCACCATCCGGAGCAATTTCATCAATTATTGGTTTATCTTCGGCCCATCCTTTTGTATAATCGTGAATAAGATTTTCGCCAAATATAACTTTACCAATACTTGATTTTCCGCTTCCCGATGGTCCGACAACTACTCCTATTTGCCAATCGCCTGAGATATCAATTTCAGCTTCCAAATCAAAGTTACATCCGCTTTCTGCATTAAATAGTGACTTTACTCTTGCTGCTCTATAACTATTAAAGTCTTGAACCCTATTATGTATTTCTATTTTTGTTAATTCTCCCATTATGTTGTCACCACCTTGCACTCGTAGCCTTTTTCTAATAATTCATTATATACTTTTTCCTGGTCTTGCTCATCTTTGCATATAACTATAACTCCATATTGTTCTTTATAATTAAAGCTACTTTCTGTAGATACATTAGCTTCATTTTCCTGGTTTTCTAATTCTTCCTCTAACTTTTTGATATCAAATTCAAAGTCTTTCATATCAATGTTAGTTATTTTTGAAAGTTCTTCTTCTAGCAAATCAATGTCAAACCCAGTATTCATTGTTAACTTATTATGAACGAGCATATAAGCAACTTTCTGTTCTTCAGATAAATGAGTTAATTTTATTACTTCTATTTCCTTATATCCTAGTTCCTTTTGTGCTAGATATCTTCCTTCTCCTTCAATAATAAACCCTTTTTCATCAATAGCAATAGGATCGTTATTCCCGAATTCTAATATTGATTTTTTAATTTCCTCAATTTGTTCTGCTGTGTGAATTTTAGCATTATTAGGATAAACCTTAATGCTATCAATACTTACCTTTTCAATCTTCATAATTCAACCTCCTAAATTGCAGCAATCTTTTTTATTATGATTCACGCTGCTTTTCCAATAATTAAAATGTTCATCTACATCTTCACATACACTTATTTGTTCAAAGCCTGTGATTTTCTGCAAATACTCTTTTTTTATGCTTAATGGTAGATGCTCATATCCCGAATGCTTTACTGTATAATTCGAATAATCTATATCAAACCATTGTTTTATCCAATGATTCACTCTTAAAAATTCTACCAGGATCTTGTTACATTTTATATTGTTAAGTATTTCAAAATCTATGTAGTCAAAAATAAATGGACTTAATCTAACCTGAACATCAAATCCATTTTTATATAGCTTTTCAATAGCTTTTATTCTTTTACTTGGAACTGTGGCCTTTTCATATTGTATAGATTTTTTATCATCTGTAGTAGTAATTGTTATTTGAAAATGGGCCAGGTTCTTATCATAAATTTTTAAATACTCATCATTTGCAACAATATCTGATTTTGTAACTACCAAATATCCTATTTTTCTTTTATTAAGATATTTGATAATTTTATAGGTTATTCGATTATATAACTCAATCGGTTGGAAACAATCCGTCATTCCTCCAAGCCTTACTATTGTTCCTTTTGGTAATTTGTTTATTTTTCTCTTTAGCTTTTCAATGTTTGCAACACTTGGATTCTGTGGATTCCATAACCCTCTAAAGCTCAATAGGGATTTAGCATAGCAGTATTTGCAATCGTGACTACACCCGACATCCATAAGTATCTAACCTAATCGGATAATTACACTTACTTCCTTCGTTTCCGCCAACCTCCTTATAAAAGCTTTTAAATTGTTTCATTAAACTCCTTTCCCAAAATAAAAAAGACCTTTTGCAGGTCTTTAGGGGATTGAATATTTTGTAATTTATATTTTTTCACACTATCATTATAGATTATTGATTATGCCGTGTCAAGGACAACTTTCGGACATCATTTTTCACATTTTTCTTATTCCATCTATTCCAAACATTAAAATTGCAATCTCTTCTATTGCAGCATTTTTGTCCCTATTTACTTGTCTTTCACTTATATGATATCTTCTTGCAATTTCGGACACACGAGGTTGCTTTTTTCCTTTTATGTATAAGTCATCTAAAATGTGTGCTCGTCTGCGTTTCTCGTCGTTTTTGCTACTATCCGCATCAAAAATATAAAAATTTTTAATTTTTTCAATATGTGTCATTATTATTTCGGTCCTTTTTTTAGATGCTAAAATTGACTGTACTACTGTTACTTCATCGTATGCTTCACAATATAATTTATCTAATATTTCATCTACTGTTGCGGTTTCTAGTTCCTTTTCGCTTACAGTAGCCTGTTTACAGAAGCTGACAAACTTTCTATAATTTTTTAATAATAATCTAGTATTTTTTAATTTTATATCATAAGTTAATTTTTCCTTTAGCCTTTCTTCATTCTTTGCTTGCTCAATCCCTTGTTTTATTCCTCTGGCCACACCAGTTGCGACCATTTCCTCCATAAATTGAAGCATTTTACTATCTTTTTCAGATATTTCTAATATATCCATATAAACTCCTCTCCTTTTTAGGAATTGCAAGCTCTATACTTTAGTGTTTTATAATTTTATGTTTTTTATTAAATACACAATTATCCTACTTTTATTTTTGGTTTTCTTTTTCATCATAAATTACATTAGTATATAATTTCACATCTTCAAAGTCTATCCAATTTTTAGTATCTGTAAAGCTAACATTCAAATAAGTCTTATTATCATTTCCAATTATACATTTATAGCCATCTAATATTCTCCATTTTTTTGATTCATAATCCCATAGTGGCATTCCTAATAGCTCTATTATTTTCTTCCAACCTAACGGCTCTTGTAATTCTTTTTTTGCCTCTTTTTCATTTTTCATTTTATTTTCTCCCATCACTTTTCCTCCTTATCTAAAAATAAATATCCTATTGTTATATCTCTAATTCCTTCTATAAGTGGTGCATTGGTACATAATAAGGTAATTACACCAAAAAATATAAATATTACACCAATAACATTCTTCATTTCTACTTTACCACCTCCATCCAACTAATTTTTGATTGCTCCTCTTTTGGCTCCCATTGCTCCCATATATTTTTACTATACTTTAGCAACTTAAAGTCTTTATTACTGTATTGAGTAGTGCAATATTCATTTGCTGTAAAACTGTCCATATATCCTGCAAATACATTCAATAAATCTTCAAAAGGATTGCCTGTACTTTTTATTGGCTTTGCATATACTCCATAAGTCTTATTCAGCTTTTTCTTTGTTTCAAATACCGCACATATATCAAAAGCAACTATTCCACTTAAAAAGTGCATTGCTCTTTCTGGTCTAAAATCATCTATATTAAAAAAGCAAAATCCTATTGAATTTGTCCTACCTTGATGTATCGTTTTATTTTCTAATATTTCTCCGCTTTTATATTTTTCAAATTCCTTTTTACTCATAAATCTAAATATTTTCATTCAATATTTACTCCCTTATAATTGATAAAATATAATATATGTTGAATTCAAATTGTATATTTCTCCGCTTGTCCATAATCATTATTACTTTATTATTTCTTATGGCCTTATCTAATTGTCTTTTATTTTTACAATTCAATATTTCTGCATCTATAAATGTTATTTCATCATCCATAGTTACAATATTTTTTACTTTCATATATTTCTTCTTTCTAAATAATAACTAAAAACAAATAAAAGATGTGCTTCTTCTTGTGTTAAAGCCACAGGATCAGAACAACAATCTACTTTCTTAAAATATGTTTCTCCGCATCTTATCCTCATCTGGATTAAATACAGTTATTTGATAATAGCAAGGCTCATTTTTACCTTTAAATTCTTTTTCAAAAATATAAGTTGTTTTTGTTTGTTTTATTAGTTCGTATCCTAGATCTTTAAATTTTTTTATTGCGTTTTGAAATTCTTGTTCATAATCATCCATTATTCTTTTCCTCCTTTCGTATATATTTAATATAGTCATTTATTAAACATTGTTTTGCTAGATAAGATTTTAGGTTTTCATTTTCTTTTATTAAATTTTTAACTTCTGCTACTAATGTTTCTAATGCAGTTTTGTCTGTACTAAATAATTCTTTGTCCTGTGGGTGCGTTTCAATTCCTTGTTCACAAGTTCTAATTAAGTCTTGTGCTCTGTCTAGTGCATTTTTTATATCCATTTTCATTCCCCCTATAACTGTTCAATTCTGTTCACAGCTGTTCAGTTTTTCATTAAATTCCAAACATCATTTTGTTTTTCATTTCTTCTGCAGTTCTATTCAATGCTTCTTCTATATCAATTCCTATTTCAAACTGTTTTTTTATTGCTTTTTCTATTTCGTTTTGTGCTTCTTCTGTGGCTTGTTGCACTGCTGCCGCCATTGGGCTATTCATTATTGGAACTGTTGGAATTGAACATGTTGGCTTTGGAACATCCCAATTTTTTATTTCTATAATCTTTATTATTGTCAGTATGTAATATTCTTTACCTTTTATTGCTCCCCATTCTTCTTTACCTTGTCCGATTTTTAATTCGCATTCACATTTTATGGATGGAGAACTATAAGAATAACCATTTCTAAAAACAATAATAATTTTTGAAAATATTAATTCTCCAGCTCCAAAATTAGTAACTCTAGGTAGAAAATTTTTAAATCTATTTGTATAATATGGCTTTATTTCTCTATATTCTTCTTTCTTTTCTCCTGCAACTATCATTTCAAACCATTTCTTTTTTATTGGTAATATTAACATTTTGGTTCCTCCAATTCCTGTACATCAAACCCTGCTTTTTTCATTGCACTTTCAACAATTTGTTTTACAACTTCCGTTTCAATAGTTCCACTATATTTATCGTTTTTGTAATAACATCCAGTGCACCCCATTTTTTCGACTCTACAATGATCCCATTCTTCACTTGTACATTTCATTTTGATTTCCTCCTACTTAATCATTGATATTGTGCCATCTCCAACTTTTAATGGCATTTGTTTTCGTATATTGTCTATATTTCTTACTAGCCTATAATTTCGTTCTCTTTCCGGTGTACTTGTATCAGGATTTCCTATTTCTTTGAAACATACTACTCTTAATTTTGCAAGTAATGTATTTAACTCAATATAATCTTGTTCTTCCATCTATTCCACCTCACACCTAAATTTATAATCGCTGCAACTATGATCTAGATATGTATAATTAATATGTTTATCACACCATATAATTTTTGGATTCTCTACTTTATATCCGAATATTATATTTGCAATTATTACATTTGCCATCGTCTTTTATCTCTTTTCTCGTAAAGAAATCAATAATCATATATCATCATTCCTCCACATTCAAATCGTATCTTTCACATATTTCTTTGGATACTTCTCCTGTTTTTGCTAATGTTCTTAAAATTTCTATTTGTGCTTCCATTGGTAGTTTCAGCATATTCTTTGTAATACAATTTGTGTATTTTGCATTATCTGCTATAGTAAGTTGCAGATTAAAATATTCATTTTCTTGTTTTTGGTAAACATTTTTTATACTATTAGCCATATTTACTAAAAAATTTTTCATATATTGAATATTCTGAGCTTGTGTTTTTTCTTCTTCAAATTCTTTATTAAGTTCTTCTTTTTTTTATTCATACTACACCTCCAATTTTTTATTCTTGTGGTAAAGCATACGCTCTGTCCCTTTGCATACTTCTTAACATAGATGACAAAATAACTTCTTTGTCTGCTTTTAAATCTCTACTTCTTGCCGGTCTGATACAATATAATTCTTTTAATCCATCAACAGGCTCTGTCCAGTATTTTGTATGTTTGAAATCTCCTTCATAAGTTACTTCTTCTTTTGGTTCTAATCTGTCAATTGCCACATAAACACCTATTCCAACTGGTATTTCTTTCTCTACTTGCTGATATAATTCATAAGGCATTACAAAATAATTTTTGTGACCTATAAAAGTCAAGTGATTTTTACTATGAAAATCTTGTTTTGATTGCTTTATTTCGTAGCAGCTTATTTCTCTTTGGCAATTGTATTTGATGCAATCGACTATTTCTCCACCATACCAGCCTATTGTACATTCAAAAACATAAAAATCATTTCTTGAATCAAACTTATTCTCCAGTAATTTCTCTAGTTTCTTTGTTCTCTCTGTTTTCATTTCTTTTCCTTGCCTCCTCAGTTTGTATTATGCACCACTCTAATAATGTTTGGACCATAAGTGGGCAATAACCCAATTCCATATTTCTAACTATATCTGCAAATTTTGTAGCATCATTTTTTTGTATCTTACATCCCATTAATAACTTAATAAATCTTTTTCTAGATATCCTATTAATTCCTATCATTTTTTGCATTTTTATTGACGATTCTCTTGAAATAGTTATATTAATTTTTCCTTCTTTCATACTTTCAGTTGCATACTTTAAAGAATCTATTGCATCATCATTATTTTCATTTGTAATTTCTATTTCATTGATACCCTTTAATTCCTGCACCTCTCCATTTGCAGTTTTTATAAATGTTTTTCCTGGTTCTACTTTAATATCTTCAGTTGGCATATCATCCCTCCTCTACTTTATATTTATTTTTTTCAAAAAGTTCCTTTGTTAATATCTCTAGTATTTCAATTTGTTCTAAACTATAAAATTCAATTGATAAATATTCTTTGTTACTTCTAGGATCTTTGTGTTTTTTTACTTCTCCTATCTTTGCTGCACTTAGATTATTTACCCTGTATTTTATAACATCTCCCTCTTTTATTATTTTTTTAATATCTTTTGAATGACCTACTATATTTTCTTTTGCTACTACCCTCATGCAATCCAAATAATATCCTCCATAAGCCTTTTCTTGATTTGTCACTTTACCTATATATCCTTTTTTTGTTTTCACATATTCTTCTGTTCCAATTTCCATTTTATATCGCTACCTTTCTATGAATTTTTTTCCATTGCACCACATGTAATTTTCAGTTGGGCAAAAATCTTCATATACATAAGGGAAATCTTTGTGTATATCACAATACATATCTCCTGAGCCCTCATACATACAATTTATACAATTTTCACAAGTTTTATTTTCTGACATTCTTTTTCCTTTCCATCTGCAGCAATAGATATTTTTGTAAATCTATATTTCTTTTAGTTCTGCACCTATTCAAATCTTCTATTTCATTCTCTAATTCAATTATTTTATTCTTTAGTTTTCTATTCTCGTACACTTGGTCATAATAAAGTTGCTCATAATCTTTGTTTTCCATATTATCTTCCCTTACCTTGTTTTGGCTTTATTTAGTAATTTTGCTATATTAGCTCCTACTTTTGTGTGTTCTGCATTACTACTCATCAGCTTTCTTTGGTTCATTATTAGTTCTTCAGCATCAGATACCATAATCAAATTACTTAGATCAAAGTTTCTATTATTACCATCTGCAAATATTACCTTGTATCCTTTTGGTATTTCTCCATGTGCTTGTTCATATAAATATCTGTGTTTTCTAGTCCAGTTTTTATTTTTATGGCCATCTCGTGTTTTTATTAAAATGTATCCATTTTTATCTTCTCTTTCACTTCCTATTGGTCTGCGATTAGGTGGAATGCTGCCCTTTTTAAATGTAGTCTTACGGGAATTTTCTTGTCCTTTTGGAGACATATATTCGCTCCATTTTTTACCTTTATTGAAGGAAGTTTGTCCTTTGACAAACTGTCCTCCAACTATTCCACTTTGAATATTTAATTTTACTTTTCTATTTGAGATGGATGATTCTGATAATTCCAAATTGAATTTATTATTAAACCTTTCAGTAAGTTCTTTCAATGTTATTCCTTTTACATTATCTATTAAAAATTGATCCTCTATTTTTGAATATTTGTGTCGTATCATTTTCCATCTCCTAATTGTAATATATCTGGCATTTTATCTTTATTTCCATATTCATCATAGTGTTTAACTGCTTTTAAAGCTAATTCCCCATTATTTATTATTGTTTGTGCAATATTTGCCATAGCTTTTGCTCTTTCTCTTTCTTCTTCCAATGCTTCGCCTTTTAATTCATCATCGTTAAGTCGTTCTAATTCTTCAAATAAATGGTTGTTTAGATCTGATAATTTATTCTTTGTTCCCATTTTCATTTTCCTCCTTTGTTTTTTGTAGTTGGTAACAAACATTTTTTACTTCTTTGTATATTTCTTCCGTAGTCCATTTTTTACCACCAGTTTGTAGTTCTTTTGGAAGTTTTTCTTCATACCCTGCATAATCTCCATAGTGCGTATAATCCCATCCTATAAACCACCCATCTATCTTTTGATTATTTTCTATGTATAAATTATTACTTGAATAAGTAATTCCCCCGTGTACATCAATGTCTATTTCTCCCATATCTTTTTTATAATATCTATGATTTTCCGGTATTTTTACATAAGCTGTAGGATAAGGTCCTAAATTCATAATGTAATATAATAAACCTAAGCAATAACCTGTATCCAGTATTTCTCTTTTGCGTTCTGCTTGGTAGACCATTTCTTTCACTTGCTATTCCTCCTTTATCTTTAAATTAAATTTATCTTCAAAAACTTTCTTTTTGGCTATATATTCTTTGGTCTTGAAGCCTTTTGTATCAATTATTTCTGCAGTTCCATCATTGTTAAATACTACAAAATCAGCTTTATATTTAAGTCCTGGCGCTAGTATAAATACAGGCTGCAAACAGAATCCTTTAATGTCTCCGCCTTGCAGCCTTATTTTTAACTCAGAATAATATTCTGCTTCTTTTTTGCTATCGAAAGTTTGTCCATCTATTGAAGTTTTTACCGCCCCATATTTGCTTCTTTTTGGTCCTTTTTTTTGATATTCTCTGTATTGATCAATTGACCAATGTTCTTGATTACTCATCTTTTTCCTCACAAAATTCACAATTTTTACACTCATCCACTTGCTCATCTATATCGTAACTATCTGATGGCACATCGCAATTATGATATACCGCTTCAATACATTCTTTTTCGTATCTGCTACAATACATGTTAATCGCCTCCCATTATTTCAATACTTTTGTATGCTTCCTTTACTGAGCCATGTTGTTTTACCATTGGAAGTACCTTCTTCACCCCTGGAAAGTTTTGCTTGATTGATTCAATTGTACCTTCTAAATACTCTACCATTATTGCTGCTTCAATACTTCCACCAGTTCCGTGTAATATTGAAACTGGCGATTCTTTTAATTCTTTAGGTATAACGATTTCGCATATTAAACACTCATTGTTTTCTTTAATTTTATTCATCTTTTGCATTTCCTGAATTTGCCTAAAATCCATATTATTTATCATTTTTATTTTCCTCCTTCTTTTTTTTGGCACATTTTAAATTTTGTAATACTCTTGGTGTATATTGTCTATTTGCTTGGTTGTTTCTTAATGTTTCAATATTTTTAATTGTTATATTTGTTTCTCCAGTAATTCCTTTCATTATGTATTTATTAGTATAAGGCTTTAATGTATTGATAAGTTCTATTTTGTCCTTTATAATTCTTCGCTCCTGTAATACCTTTTCCAAATGCGAGTATATTCTACTTCGTTCTCCAATACTTAATTTGCTCAATTCTATTTCGTGAAGTAGATCGTCTCGCTCGCCCTCTTTGTTATATAAATCCGCCTGTAATTTTTTATCTATATCATCAATATTTTTAAAAAAATAGTTTATATTATTTAATAATTCTAGTGTCTGTTCCATATTGTCAATCTCCATTATAATTCCACCTTTCCTTTGTATATTTTTTAAGGTTGTGTTTGTTTCTAATATTTAGTAAGTAGCACGCAAATATTATGTTTACTTGTTTTACATACTTATATGATTTCCTGTTCTTTGCCTAAAATGTTCACAACTTTGAAATAGTCCTTGCGGCTTTTTGGTTAATAAACAATGTGGGAAATTACTATTTAAAGTTGGTACGCACCACTCGCAATTTTCGCAGGATTTTAACATCCTTGACATTAGTTCGTTTTCTTGTACTGACATACTATATATCCCCCATTTCGTATATTGTATCTATATCAAATTGCGTACTTAATTCTGTTTGATCTAATGCTGATAATATACACTTTTTAAAATAAGCCTTTGGTATTTGTATTTTTGATTTTGTATTTGCTATTGCAAAGTTCTTCAAAGCATACAATATATTCTGTATATTTATTGTTTCTATTTTTTCCCTCGTTTCCGGATTCATAAACATTTCTTTTAATATTTCGGTAATTTCCATACATAGAGTAGGTTTAAGAATATTTACTATTTCCGCCTTAGATATAATCATTGCAAATTGCTTCTTGTCTGTCTCATCCATCAAATCATCTAAATTTTTATTTGGTTTATGCTCCTGATTAGAAGGATAGATTGATTTTATGTCATTTATTTTAATTTTATTTAATTTAGTTTGATTTGATTTTATTTGATTTAATTTGCATTTTTTTGCATATAGTTTTTTTATTTTTGCATTGCTTTTGTATGCACTTGCATTACTTTTGCATATACCTTTTATGCTTTTGCATTTTTTTGCTTTTTTATTATCACTGTTGTTTTTTTCTTTGGTTTTATTCCATCTTGCATTTGCAGCTTGACTTCTTTTTTCTTTTATTTCCTCATATTTTTTCAATCTTCTTAAAAGACTTGCTGACCAAAACATCCTCCCATCGCTATTAAATAGCCCGTTTCCACTTTCATCATCTCTATATTCATTTATGCAGTCATTTAGGTACTTTTCTACATCAATTGTTGTTCCAGTTTGCATTTTTATTGCCCTATATGTATTTTTATGGAGAGGCAATTTAAAGTTTGACTCATTTCGTAACATTTCTATAATAGCCCAATATAATCCGTAACTTTCGAACCCATAATCGCATCTCATTGCTAGTATTTTTGGATCCGACAAAGCATTTGCATCGTGACTAAAATAATAGACATCTTTTTTATTTGCCATTATTATTGCCTCCCTTCTCTCTTTCAGCTAATATCGAATACAAAGTAACTTGCTGATTCTTATAAATATCATCTAAATATTTATTTTCACAAACCGGGCCAAAACCTCTTTGGATGCTTTTCCAATTTGTTAACTTTTTTCCACATAGTTTACACTTATAATTATCCATACCTTTCCTCCATTAAAATGGATATAACTTTAATTCCATATTTAATCCCGGCTGTGCTATTGTAGTTGGTACCCCTGTATTTTTATATACTGTAGATTTCATTATGTCTTGGTTTGAATTTGTATCAGATAAATGGCAAAGAATAATATTTTTCGCATAACTTAAATCGTTTGAAAGTAAAAACTTTACCACATTTTCTAAACTAAAATGACTTTCCAAGAGTCTACTATGCCTGGTTTTATTTATTACTCCATTTTTCGAATTTTCTTTTGCAATTTCCTTGTTATAGTTGCACTCTATTAGTAAATAATTCAATTTATTAAACTTGTACTTTATATAATATGTGTCTGTGGCATAGAGCAGTTTTTCGCCTGTCGGCTTATATTGTATTAAGAATCCTAGTGGCTCTGCTGCATCGTGTTGCGTATCGAAAGGAAGTATTGTAAAGTTATCTATTGAAAACTGCTCTAGCGCTTTTATAATTTTAAATCTATGGCCAGTTAAACTTAATTTTTCTAAAGTACCTTTGGAAGCATATACATTTATTCCATATAGAGCAAAGCTCGGCGCATATTTTAAATGGTCCAAATGCTCATGAGTTACTAAAACACCTTTGACTCCATCAAAATTAAAATTTAACTCTTTTTGAACATCTTTGAAATTGACACCCGCATCTAATATGAGCTTGTCTTTTTCCCCTGCTTCTATTAAATAACAATTTCCTTTTGAGCTGCTACCTAATACTTTAAGATTCATTAAAACGATGGCTTTCTTTCTTCTGTATTTTCATCTATATCTATTGTGTTTTCTTCAGCAGTAGTTTCTTCGCTAGCAGCTGCATCTTCTTCATTATTTTCTATATCGATTAATTCTTTATTAGCCTTTTCTTCTATTTCGTACTCAACTTCCGCTTCTTTCATTTCTTCATCTGATGTTTCGTAGGCCATTTTTATCATATTTAAATTGCTGTCGTCTTTAGTATTTATGTAGTATTTACATATTTTATTTATAACTGTTCTTTTACACATATCTTCTGTAAACTGTGAATGAGTGCTATCTTTTCCTTCAGGATTTAGTTTAGATTTTTTCCATGATGTTTTTATTTGATCTATTGTCATTACAATACTTTCCTCAGTATTGTTTTTATATAAAATCGTTGCGTATGCTCCAACTATGTTGGCCTTATTTATATTTTCAAAACTTCTAGTATGCGAAGTAATTATTGTTTTTCCTTTATTTATTGATGTTTCTACCTTGTCTCCTTCATAAATTACTTCTGCAGTTATATCTTTTATTTCTCCAAATTGTTTAGCCACCGCTATGGATCCGAAATACGACCTCATAAGTGTTAATTGATTTCCAAATGGTATAAAGTAGCATTGGTTCTTCATCGGATTTAGTCCTTGAATAACCATACTTAGTAAAGCATTTGCTATACTTGGTTGCGTACAGGTTTCTAATGCTAGCTTGCCATTTTTATCTTTAACTTCTTGTAACTTTAACCATGCACTTTTTAAAGCATTTTCTGGGCTATAATTTTCCGGAAAGTATATTTGCCCATTGCTTTGAAATTGATGTATTTTATTTAATACATTGTCTGTAATATTCCTTTCTTCCTTTACAACTAATTGTTTTTCTTCTTTTTTTACTAATTCATTACTCATAATTATTCAACCCCCAATTTTTTTAAAAATTTCATAAAATTCTCGGCCTGTTCGCCTTCTAATTTACCTACTATTACATTTTTTGAGCCTTCCTGTTTGCTTTCCTCAGTTTCATTATTTACTTCAGTATCAGCATTTTCCAATGCTGCTCCTGCTACTAACCCTGATATAAAAGCAAGCCCTATTTTTTCTAATTCATTTAAATTTTCTAACATTTACTTTTCCTCCACTTCCGCATTTTTCTTTATATAATTATAGATATCGTAATATAATTCTCTTAAAGGAATATCCGCTAAATAATCAAGATCTATTTTCTTAACCTTTACATCGTTTTCCTCCTCATAGTTCTTTATTACTTGTTTTACAAATTTTAAATATATTTCCTCTAGCATTTACTTTTCATTCCTTACTATTAACTTTATGCCGGTTCTACTCTCTCCTTCTACTTCTACATCAGCAAAGGCCGGTACACAAACTAAATTTATTCCTGATGGTGCTACAAATCCTCTTGCTACTGCAACCGCCTTTACTGCTTGATTTAATGCAGCTGCTCCTATTGTTTGTATTTCAACATAATCCTGTTCTTTTATTAGCGAAGCTATTGCTCCACCTACACTATTCACATTACTTTTACCTGATACTTTTAAATTCATTTTCTTTTCCTCCATTTCTAATCTTCTGATACTGATAAATTGTTTTTATTGCCTCCATATCCGAAACATAACTTTCCACCATCACATATTAATGCTAATTCATCGAGTGTAACCTCATCGGGACATTTATAAATTCTATATTCTCCGTGTCCATAGCAGGCCTTTCTTGAAAAAACTATATCATTTTTTTCTAGTTCCTCTTTTGTTGGAGCTCTATGTTTTGCATCACTAACTTTTAATATTTTGTATTTTTCTTTTAGTTCCTCATATATTTGCATATTGATTTTCATTTTTTCATCTTCATTTTCCGTAAAAGCCCATGATGAATATACTTTCTTTTCCATCTATATCACCTCGATTCTTAGGCTAGAATCTGTTGTTACTACTAAACTAATAATTTGTGTGTCTATATTATAAAGTTCATTTATTGACTCTCTATTGTCTATAAATATTGGTGCCGATGTATCATAAAATTTTATTAAAGTATTTATAATGTCTAACCCTGCAAGTATTTTATGAGCATTATTTACATCTGAGTATGGTACTCCATTTACCAAAGTGTCGCAGCACTCTACAAGTCCACCATTTATTTGGGTATCGAATAATCTAAACTTCACTATTTTAAACTTGCTATTTATAGCGCTTTCTAATAGTTCAACCTTGGCCTTTGTAAATTCTTCTATTGAATATTGCTCTCCTTCTAGTTCTTGTATTTGATTTGAAATACTTTCTTCTTCTTCCTGTAGCTCCGCAATACGCTCTTTTGTTTTTTCCTGTACATCTCTTTCATTCAAGGTTTTATTTAATTTGTTTATTGCCTCAGATATTTCCATTTTTTTATTTTGTAGAGCAGATGTATCCGCAACTTTTATTTTTTTAACAACTTCTGATAGATTTTCAATTTGTTTTAATTTATTAGTATATTCAGGTAATGTTGTTATATCGAAGGAAATATCATTTGCTTTTGCATTTTCTAATTCTGCTATTTTATTATTAATGTCTGTTAGCTTTACATTTGCTTCTTCAACTTCTTGTTGTATTTGCTCCCTAGCCTTCGTATTTTCTTCTATCCTTAAGTTTATTGCCTGTCCTTCTTTATTTATTGCATCTTGCTGACTCTTTTTATGAGCATTTAGATTATCTTCAAATTGCTTTTTAATTTCCTCAATTTTGTCTGTTTCATACTCCCTTTTACAAGTTGGACATATAAATGACTCTTGATTAAATTCTAATTTTGTGTTACTAACTTCATCCCATTTTTTATAAAGTTCTTCCTTTCTGCTTTGATCCTGTTGTATTTTCAATAGTCTATCGTTATTTTCATCCTGCATATTTCTTAATTTTGACTCCAGTATGTTTTTTTCATTTCCTAAATTAATAATATCTAATGAATACTTTTGAGAGTGTTCGGTTTCTTTCTTTAATTTAAATTCTTCTAATTCACTTTGAGCAGCTGCTAATTCTCCCGCAATTTTCATATTTTCTTGTGCCTTGGCCTGCACATTTGTCATTTGCTTTTCAATATCCTGTAGCTGCTGATTTAAATCTTCTTTTTGTTTTTCTATTTGCTCATAATCAATACTATGTTCCGTTATTAGTGTTTTAGTTAGTTCGTCAATTCTTACTGGGATAGTTTCCTTTTTATTATTTAGGTCCTTAATTTTTGCTTGCACCACTTTTTTATAATCATCAATTGTCCTTCCAGCTAGTTTATCTTTTAGTTTTTTAAATTCTGCTTTTGAATCCAGGATAGTATCGTCAGAAATTGTTGTCCCTGATATATTTATTAGTAATTCCCTTCTTTCTGTCCATTTTAATTGGTTATTAAAATATAATGGATCCGTTATCAATTTAAATAGGCTTTCCGGAATTAAGTTATTGATTCTTTCTTCATAATCCTTTTTCTTTATAGGAACTTCATCTATTGAATATTCTGTTTCGTGTCCAGAAAACTCCTGGTCTGCCTGACCTCTTTTCTTTACCCATTTTTCTTTTAACACCTTCTTAAATGTCATATCTACACCATCTATGACTAATATTGCCTCTACTTCGTGTTCTAAAAAATGTATAGGTGTATTATCTTTATTTAGTGTTTTTATATTGAAGTCTTTTCTATCAGTGCTATCTTTGTCAAAGAATAGCCATTTAAATGCGTCAAATATGGTTGTTTTTCCTGTAGCATTTGCTCCATAAATATTAGTATTTTGACAATTAAAGTTTATTTCCAATTCTTTTATTCCCTTAAAGTTTTTCAATTTTAAATTAGATATTTGTATTTTCATTACTAGCTTGCTCCTTTCTCATTTTAAATAATTTTTCTGCATCCTCCATAGCCTCTAAAAATCCACAGTTTGAGCATATATCTGTTTTATTATCTCTTCTTGAAAGTGCAGGTCTTTCTCCAAGCGGTCCTCCACATTTAGGGCATTTTTCCATAAATATCATCCTTTCTATAAATACTTTTGGTATCTTTCACTTATACTACTAATCCATTCTTTATCTATTCTGTCTAGATATGTACTCCACGCATTTTCATAAGTATTCCACCACCATTTTCTACTTTTTAGTGCATAAATTAATTGTCTTTGCGGCTTCATCATAAATTTTATATAGGCTCTATCTCCTTTTATATATGCTTCTAAGTTTTCATCTTCAAATATTGTTTCTTTTTTTATTTCTTTTATTTCTCCCGCAAGTGAAGCCTGATATAGCTTATATATATTGCTGTTTTTTCTCCATTTAAAAGTAGGATAATACTGTTCATATACCTCTATAAATTTTTTATTATCAATTGTAGCAAGGCTCATAATATCTTTTGTTGGATCTAAATTCAGCTGCATTAGCCTTTTTATTCCGTTTATTATATATTGGGCCTTTTCTTCTTTAGATTCTTCTTTTTTTGACTTTTCTACCTGTTTTCTTAAATCATCAAACCACTCACAAAACTCGCTTGATAATTTAAGTATTTGATCGCTTTTATCCAATTTTTTAGGGTTATATCTAGCTGGTCCAGCTACCATTACACTAACATGTTGTGCTTCATAACTTAATATCTTCGAGCTTCTAGAATATATTTGATCTAATATTTTTTGCTTTTTTATATCAGATATATCCCATTTCATAACTTCTTCAGTATATGATTTATAGCTTGCTGCGGAAAGGTCTCCTCTGGTACCATTAAAGCTATTGCTATTTGCCATTTGTATTAGTTTTTCATCTAATTCATGTATTGTCAGCATTTTTACTCCTCTCTTGATTTCTTTAAATATATGTGCTACAATACTTAAAGAAACACTTATATAATCTGTTTTTAATAGAACTATTTTTTACTTTGACGGGTACTAGGTAGTTCTATTATTTTGGCTTTTTCTTTTTTGTAAAACTCATCAATTTCATCAATGCGTAATTCGTAAATGGTATCCGTACACATTTCTGATATTTTCCTTTTTCTTTGTGTTGGATCCCCACAATCATTGCCTTCATTAAGGTCCCTTATTTCTTGTAGTCTGTCGGCCAAGCTGTGTTTTATGTCTTTTATTTCTTTGTCTCTTAATTTTATTGTTTCCTCAAGTTGCTTAATTTTTAGTGCCTCCTCTGTGTGTTTTCCTCCCATTTTAATTTCCTCCTTTCAATTGATTTAATTTATCTTTCATTGTTTCCAATGTTGATAACATATCCTTATATAATTGCTTGTTTTCGGATAAGTCTATACATTCATTCAATAATTCTTGATAATACTTAATCATTAGTTTATCCTCCTAATCCTTTAATGAAATTAACTATTCCTCGTTTTAGTTTTGTATTTTCAGCAGTTACTATATCTAACTTTAATCCAATTTGATGCCTTTCCTCATGTTCTTTTTTTGCTTCGTCATAAGACTCTTGTATTTCTTTTTTTAAAGCTTCAATATGAGCTTTCATATTTTGATATTCTTCAATAGTAATTATCATTTCATTTTCACTTATTCTTGCATTAAATACTACTGATTCTTCATCACATCTTTCATCTTCTTCCATGATTATTTCCTCCTATTATTTTTTTGATTTTCTTCATAAATTGTTTCAAGTATAAATATTACTAATAGTCCTAAAATTGGAATTAAATATTCTCCACCATAAGCAGTATGTTCTCTTAATGCTGTTGCATATTTTATTGCCATAGGTGTTATTATAATTGTTGCTATAATTACTATTAGTTCTAATATTCTTGTTATAAATTTTGCTTTGTTTTTAATCTTCATTTATTTCACCTTCCTTTATTCCTGCATATTCATAAACTTTTGGCGCTATTATGCTATAAGTCCATCTTCCATTTGGTTTTTGTACTGCAGTTCCAAAAGGAAATCTGCCTTGCTGTAAACCTAATCTTACATATTGAGGATCTTTCCTAATAATCTTTGCTGTTGTTTCTACAGACATTGTTTGTGCTCTTATCATTTTTTACCTCCTTTGAATTTTGTGTGGCGTTCGCAAATTTTAATTTTTTCATATTTTCTCCTTTCTGTGCTTTTTTTTCACACTCGCAAGTAAAAAAAATTATGTTATTGTTACATATTCCTTGTAGTCAAGATTATTTTTCTCACAATAAACAATAAGTGCATTGCAAAATTTGGGACTGTCAGCTGTTATTCTCCCATTTAATATTGCACTTATATATTCTCTTCCAATTCCTATTTCTTTAGCAAAATAAGAATTATTATCGTGAAACTTTTCCTTAATAAGTACCTTTACATTCTCCACTTTTGCTTCCATATTTTTTCTCCTTTCTTGTGTGCTTTTTTTTCACACTTGCATTATATAATTATATTTTTTTATTGTCAATACTTTTTGTGTTTTTTTTTCACATTTTTTGTTGATTTTTTTTTCACTCCGTTATATAATAGATGTGAGGAGGTTTTCAAAGTAATGTTCGAACAAAAAAAATTTAGTAGTATCTTAAATAAAATAAAAGAATCTTATGGTAGTGTTAGTGAACTCGCAAAATATACACAACAAAGCAGAAGTTATTTTTCAAAATACTTAAACCTTAGATTAGATAAGCCCCCTACTCCTAAAGTTTTAGAAAAAATTGCTAATGCATCAAAAGGAATAACAACTTATGAAGAACTAATGCAGATTTGTGGTTATATTAGTTTATCTGGAACTTATGATATTAATTTAACCAGTGATGAAATGAATATCTTGTCTAGAATGTTATTGGATTATAAGGACTTTTTAAAATCTAATAATTCGACAGAAAAATTTGATGAGCAACAATACTTATCTCATCTTTCAAAAAAGTCTAAAGAAAAAATTATCATTGCATTTAGGCGAAATTCTTTAGATTTAATTTTGAATAACTCCAAAACAGAAGAAGAAAACAACAATTATTTTGAATTTGTATCAGAAGATGATGCCATGTATCCATTATTAGATATTGGTGACATTGCATTAGTTTATAAACAAAATACTATTGATAAAGCTGATTCATCTTCTAGAATTGCTGGTACTTATCTTATACAAATAAATGGACATCATACTATACGTAGATTTTTGGAAAGTCAAGATAAAACATACTATACATTAAATGCAACTAATGTTGCCTGTAAACCTATGGATATCAAAAAATCTGACTTATCAAATACTCTAACTGTATTAGGTAGAGTTGTAGAAATAAAAAATAAAAGTGCATTAAAATAAATTATAAAAGGAGGTAAGTTATGGATCCAGTTATTATTGTTTTGTTAGTTTTCATATTCTTTTGCTTGTTTATGGCATATTACACATCTCATTTAAAATCAAAAGCAAAAAAAGAGTTATCTAATTTAAAAAATGAACGCCAAGCATCTTTAGTTATAACATTAAGTCATTTCAATGGACTACCTATTGCAGAAAACACAATGACTCAAATTTTTTCTTGTCCAAATGAATATGAGTTTTTAGCCAATAATACATCTTTCAAATTAGATAAAAATAAGGTGACTGATATTTCAATAACCAATGATGTAGAAATACAAAAGAGTTACTCATCAAGTGTTGGTGGTGCAATTGGTGGTGCAGTTTTATTTGGTCCACTTGGTGCAATGATTGGAGGAAGAGCAAAAGAAAAAACATCTAGAATTATAAGAAATTATTTAATTTTCACTTATTCAGATAATAATGAAATTAAATATATTGCTTTCAATTGTTCTAGTATAACAATTGCAAATAAGTTTATAAAAGAATTTAAACAAAATAATCAGAATAAAATATCTACAACTATAAATTTGTAAAAAAAACGGATAATGTGTAAGTTTTTGCGAACGCCACACATTATCCAAAGCATACTCACTATTGAAAGTGAATACTTTATTATTATACATTAAAGATACTTCATTTTCAATAGTAAATTTAAAATTTATTATAAGAAAATGGAGGTTTTTTTATGGCAATGAAACGAGCAAATGGAACTGGTTGCGTTACCAAATTAAGTGGTAATCGCAGAAATCCCTGGTATGCAAAAGCACCCGTTACATATGATAAGGAAAAAGGAAAAGCAAACACACCTAAAATACTTTCTGATAATAATGGGCAGAAATATTTCCCTGATAGGACTATACCAGATTTATTATTAGCACAATGGAATAAAGAAAAAGGATATATAAAAACCGATAAAAGCGACTATACTTTTTCACAAGTTTATGAAGAATATAAATCTAAATATTTCCCAACAAAAGAAGAAGCAAAAATTGAAAAAGAAACTCACAAAAAAACAAAAGGAAAACTTGGTGTCTCGACTGCCTCAGGTTTACAAGCATCATATAAAAATTGTACATCTTTGTATAATAGATTATATAAATCATTACGAAAGGATGATTTTGAAACAATAATTCTTTCAATAAATGGTTCAGCCTCAAAAATAGGAAATTTTAGAAAATTATTTAATAATCTTGATAATTATGCACTTGAACAGGATATAATTATAAAAGGCTATGCAAATTTAATAAAAGTAACAAATGATTTTTCTAATCCAGTAAAAAATAGCGGTACACCGTATTCTTATAATGAAATTAATGAAATATGGAAAGATCGTGGCAATTTAATCCCCGATATTATACTTACAACTATATATGCTGGAATGAGAATTGAAGAAGTCTTTATAACAAAAAATGAAAATGTAAATTTATCAGAAGGATATTTAATATCAGGTGTCAAAACAAGTGCTGGAAAGAGCAGAATTATTCCTATTCATCACGAGTTATTACCTATAATAAAGCAATATTACAACTCTAATAACGAATATTTATTTGAATATAACGGAAAAAGGTTATATTATGGATTGTTTAGACAAATGTATAATGATTATTTAAAAGGTCTAGGATTTGAAAATCATACAACACATGATGGAAGAAAAACACTTCATTCTGAATTAGACAGAGTTGGAGCAAACAAAACTTGTATTGACAAAATTTTCGGTCATAAATCTGGAGATATTGGTGAAGATGTTTATACTAAAAAGTCATTAGAAGAATTAAAAGAAACAATTGAATTAGTTGATTATAAATCAAAAATTAACACAAAATTAACTTATCTACGATTATCTAGTTAGAAACTTGTTAGAAACATTAAGTGCTACAACTATTGATTTGTAGCACTTTTATTTTTTATTATCTGTACTTTAACATAATAAAATTTGTATTTTTTGTTTTATATTTATTTTTTATATATTTTATTATGTTAAAATATCAAATAATATTGTTATATTTTTATTCTTCATTTAATTTTTGAACAACTTCTTCTACATCAATGCCATGAACGCTACATGCTTCTTCTAAAGTTTCCATTTGAGAGGCTGGACAACCTAAGCAATGCATTCCTGCATTTAATAATATTTCTGCTTTTTCAGGTGCTTTTTCTAAAATTTCACCTATTACTGTATCTTTATCAAATTTCATTTTTTGCCTCCTTTTTTTGTTTGTAAAATTATATCACATAAATTCAAAAAAGTCTAGTATTTACTAAATATCTTATATTTAACTTTTTTAATTTTTATTAATTATATTATTTTTTATAAAAGTATAGACAAATGGAAAAAAATATTATATTATTTAAATATCAAATTGAAAGGTGGTGAAAATATTTTAAGTTTATTAGATTTATTTTTTCTTAGTTTTATTATTTATTTTTTTACTACTTTATATTCATTATATTCATTTTTTTATATCGTAATTTTTCATAATAAGCAAGGTTCTAAATTAAACATTAAAAAAAATTATTTATAATTTGAAAGGGGGTTTTATTATTTATAAAATATTAAAGCGATTTATTTTTTTATGTTTATTTTCTTTTATTTTTGTTTATATTTCTCTTAAATTATTTAATCCTATCTTAATTTCTGATACTGTTATTATTCCATATCGGTATACATCCATTTGATATTTGCGTAAAAAATCCTGAATTATGGAAAATATTGAAAATTTTATATTTTATTTGTCTTTTATCTTCTAGTTTTATATTTGGTAACTTTATATATATCAGATTTTTAATTAAATTTACTTTTTTTAATTCAAAACCTATTCAATTTGATTCTTTAATTTCTAATATTCCAAGCACTACAAATACTTTATCCTTATTAATTGGAAAAGACTTTTCTAATAATAAAATTTATATTCCTGAAAAAGGTCTTTATCAAAACTTTTTAATTACTGGTACAATAGGTTCTGGTAAAACATCTAGTGCTATGTATCCTTTTGCTAAACAATTAATGGAATTTAATTTTTATAATCCTAAAAATAAAATTGGAATGCTTATTTTAGATGTTAAAGGAAATTTTTTTTCACAAATAAAAAAATATGCTTGCAAGTATAATTTAGAAAAAGATTTAATTATTATTGGACTTAAATCAAATACTTATTATAATCCTTTGCATAAGCCTAATTTAAAGCCTCAAGTATTGGCTAATAGATTAAAAGATATTCTTTTACTTTTTTCTGAAAATAATACTGAATCTTATTGGTTAGATAAAGCTGCAGAAATATTAACTGAATGTATAAAATTATGCAGGCTTTATAATGAAAATTATGTTACCTTTCAAGAAATTCACAAATTAGTAACAATTCCTAGTTATTATAAAGAAAAAATTGTATATTTACGAAATTTATTTGTTTCTAATAAATTATCTCATACTCAAGTTTATGAGCTTAATTCTAGTCTTAATTTTTTCCAAAAAGAATTTGATAATCTAGATTCTAGAACAAAAAGTATATTAATTTCTGAAATTACTAGGATTACTAACTGTTTTATTTCTGATTATGATGTTATGTCAGTTTTTAATTCTCCCTTAGAAAAATTGTCTTTTATGGGTTTTTCTGAAGTTATTAAAAAAGGGAAAATTGTTGTTTTAAATATGAATATTTCTGAATATAATTCTCTTGCTAAAATTATAGCAGCATATTTAAAATTGGATTTTCAAACAGAGGTTATTTCTAATTTATCTAAATCTTCAATTAAAACTACTGCTTTTATTTGTGATGAATATGATAAATATGTAACTAAATCTGATGGTGAATTTTTTTCTTTAAGTAGAGAAGCTAAATGTATTAATATTGTTAGTACTCAAAGTTATTCTTCTTTAAAATCCACTTTAAAAGATGAAAGTTATTTAAAGGTTCTTATACAAAATTTAATAAATAAAATATGGTTTCGCACAGATGATATTTTTACAATTGAAGAGGCTCAAAAGCAACTAGGTAAAGAAGAAAAAGAAAAAATTTCTCGTAGTATTTCTGAAAATGCTAAAAAAACTCATTTTAATTATATTACTAATTCATTTACTTCTGAAGATTCCAATATTTCTGAAACTTTTAATACTTATTCTCAAAATGATTATATTTTTGAAACTAATTTTTTTACTCAAAATTTAGAAACTTTTTCAGCCCTTGCCTTTTTATCTGATGGAAATAGAATTTATCCCCCAACCAAATTACAAATGTTACCTTATTTTAAAAATACAAAATAATATTATGAAAGGAGATTGATATTATGAATAAAAAGTTTTTATTATTTATTGTTTTTATGTTTTTTATATTTTTGTGTTTTTTTGGTTCTACCTCTTTAGCTTGGGGAGATCCAGAAATTGTAGGCAAAATTAATTCTGCTTTTGAAAATATAAAAGGATGGTTATTAAAAATTGCAACACCTGCTGCTGCTGTTGCTGTTGGTACTGGTGTTTTTATGAAAAAATTTAGTTTTGGTGATGAAGAAAAAATAAGAACTGGTAAAAAATTAATTAATGGTTCTTTATTTTCTTATGCTTTTATTTTAGCAACTGATTTAATTTTATCTGCTATAAAATCATTAATTAGTTAAATTTTTTAATAATTATATTTAAATATTATATTAATTTTATTAAGGAGGTTTTTTTGGAAAATTCAACAAATATTACACAAGTTATTATTGATACTATTAATACTATTTTTCAAACTTTATTTAGTTCTATTGATAATAGTCTTTATTCTGTATTAGATGAAATTACATTTGTTAATTCAGATATTTTATATGATAAAAATTTTGAAACCCTTTTTGGTTCATCTGCTTCGAATGGAATATTATTAATAGCTAATTCATTTTTACTTGCTTTTATTTTATATTATTCTTCTAGATATTTAATTGCTCATTTTACATATACACAATCTGAAACTCCTTTGAGCTTTATTATTAAATTAATTTTATGTGGTATTTCAATGAATTTTTCATTTTTTATTCTTGAAATGTTACTTGATTTGAATTCTAATGTATGTCTTGCAATTAGATCTTTGGGAGAAAATTTATTTAATAAAAATATATGCTTTTCTGAATTGATTAATACAATAAACAATAATATTTCTATTGATTCTAATTCTTTGAATATTTTTTCTTTAGATGGTCTAATAAAAGGAACTTTAAGTATTTCGTTATTAAATTTAGTTTTTTCTTATTCACTTAGATATATTATGATTAAAGTATTTGTTTTATTATCACCTTTTGCTTTTTTATCTTTGACTTTGAATAAAAGTAGTTGGTTTTTTCGAGCTTGGTTTAAAAATCTTTTTTCCTTATTATTTATTCAAATTATAGTTTCTCTTGTTTTATTAATCTTATTTTCTATGGATTTTTCTACTGATAATTTATTTTCTAAATTTATTTATGTTGGTGGTATTTATACTTTAATTCAGACAAATTCTTTTGTACGTGATTTTATAGGTGGTGTTTCCACAGAAGTTTCACATTCTGTGCAAAACTTTGTTAATTTTAAATCTTAATGATTTTATTTTATATTATTTTTTCTTTATATGTGGAGGTGTTATATATTTATGAAATTTATTTTTCCTCAAAATTACGATTTTAAAAATAAACTATTTGGTATTATTGATTATTCTACTGTTTTAGTTAATCTGGTTTGGGATATCTTAATTTTTGCTTTAAGTAATATTATTTTCTCTAGTTGGACTATAAAAATTTTTGTAATTGTAGTATTTTGTTTCCCTTTATTATTATTTAGTTTAATTGGTTTTAATGGTGAAAATATTTTATATGTCTCTTATTATCTCATTAAATTTTTTATAAGACCAAAATTGTATCTTTATAAAAAATTTTAATTTTCTACTATATATTATTCTAAAAGTTTACTATATTTTATGGATAAAAAATATATTGAATTTTTAAATAAGCTGTATTACTTAAGAAACAGACAATAATATATTATAAATGTAAAATAATCCTTGAATTTTTTGTCTAAAAAAGTTATAATTTGAAGTACAAAGTTGTTTTTAATTAACTATGTTTTCGTTTGTATTTGTTAGATTGGAAGGATTGAGGATTATGAGATTGGAACAAAAAGATAAGCCACTTTTGTTTTCAGAGACTACTATTTCAGATGTGTTTTTTTCTGAATATTTATCTGAATTACCAGGAGATTATTTAAAGATATATTTATATGTAATTTTTTTGTCTAAATATAATAAAGATATTAAATTAAATGATTTATCTAAAAAATTAAATATTCCTTTAAAGGTTATTAATGATGGTTTTAAATATTTAGAAGATAATAATTTAATTTTAAAAAAATCTACAGGATATATTGTTATTGATTTGCAAGAAGCTACTTTGCATAGTTTATATACTCCTAATTTAACAATTTCAAAAGAAAAAGTAGAGCAAACTTCAAAAAATAAATCTAGGGCAAAAGCCATTGAATATATTAATAATAAATATTTTCAAGGTATTATGGGTCCTTCTTGGTATAATGATATTGATTTATGGTTTACAAGATATGAATTTGATGAACAAGTTATGATTACTTTATTTGATTATTGTTATAATAGAAGTGCTATGCATAAAAATTATATTAAAACTGTTGCTGAAGCTTGGGCTTCTAATAAAGTAAAAACTTGGAATGACTTAGATAAGTATTATGAAAAACAAGAAAGTCTTAGTAAATTTAAGAAAATTATTGGTAAAAAATTAGGAAAATATAATGGATTAACTCAATATGAAGAAGCTTATATTGAAAATTGGGTTTTAAATTATGGTTATGATATGAACATTATAGAAATTGCTCTGAAACGTACTACTTTGAAGCAAAATCCTACTTTTGAATATATTAATAATCTAATAACAGATTGGCATGATAGAAAATTAAAAACACCCGAAGAAATTAATGCATATATAGAGCAACGTAAAAAGCAAGAAAAGTCAGTTAAAGATTTAAAAACTAAGGTTAATAAATCAACTTATTCACAAAGAAGTTATGATAATTTAGATTTCTTGTATGCAAATAATGTTGATGCTTAATTGTGGATTTAGGAGGTTTTAAATGTCTAATGAGATTTTAAATTCTTTGTTAAGAGAATATGAGCAAAAGAAACTTATAGCAGAAATAGAATTAGATAAGAGAAAACAAAATTTGTTTAAAAAATTTCCTAGATTACAGCAAATTGAAAATGAATTAGCTACTTTAGCCATTTCAGCTAGCAAAAATATTCTTTTGCATAATTCTGGTTCTGATAATTTAAATGAAAAATTGCAAAATTTGAAACGCGAAAAAGAATTTATTTTGCAAAATGCTAATTTACCTTCAGATTATTTGAAACCTAATTACGAATGTCCTATTTGTAATGATACTGGATATGTAATGAAAGATAATAATAGTCAAATGTGTAGTTGTTTAAAGCAAAAATTATTGGATATTTCTTTTAATAAATCTAATATTTCTAATTTAGATAAAGAAAATTTTGATACTTTTAATTCTAATCTTTTTTCTGATGAGATTGACTTAGCCAAGTATCGTTTCAATATTTCTCCCAAAAGAAACATTGAAATAATTAAGAAAAAATGTATGGATTTTGTTAATAATTTTGATAATTCTAATTATAAAAATTTGCTATTTACTGGTAATACTGGTTTACGGTAAAACTTTTATGTCGAATTGTATTGCTAAAGAATTATTAAAATCTGGAAAAACTGTTCTTTATCAAACTGCTCCTGTTTTGCTTGAAAGCGTAATTGATTATAAAATGAATAAGCAAAAAAATGCTAGTGATAATATTTATAATTCTATTTTAAATGTTGATTTACTTATTATTGATGATTTAGGAACAGAAAGTTTAAATAGTATGAAACTTAGTGAATTATTTACTATTTTAAATACTAGAATTTTAAATTTGAACAGAAAAATTACTAAAACTATTATTTCTACTAATTTAGATATTAAAGATATTTTTAGCCAGTACGAAGAACGTATAGGTTCTAGGATTGTTGGTTATTATGATATTTATTATTTTTTTGGTGACGATTTAAGGTTTAAAAAAAACGGTAGACTTTCTATCGAAGATAAAAAATAGAAGTGAAATCACTTCTATTTTTATCTTTTAGAAAATGTTAATTTCGTTTTTTTAGTTATTTTCGTCTTCTTCTGGAACATTAATTTCATTGCTTAAAATTTCTATACTTACTACTTTTCCTCCATCATTTGTTCTCATTAAAGTTACACCTTGTGTAGATCTTCCTAGAACACTTATATCTTTTACTTTCAATCTTATTATTGTTCCTGTGTCTGTTACTAACATTACATCATCATCTTCTATTGCAATTCTTACTCCTACAAGTTTTCCTGTTTTTGAAGTTATTTTATATGTAATAACTCCTCTTCCTCCTCTGTTTTGCACTCTATATTCGTCTAATTCTGTTCTCTTTCCAAATCCATTTTCAGTAATTGCAAGTAATGTTGCTTTTCCTCCATTTATTACAGATTCCATTCCAATTACTTCATCATCATCATCTAGTCTGATTCCTATAACTCCTTGTGAAACTCTACCTACTGGTCTTACATCTTTTTCATCAAATGTAATACATATACCATTTTTTGTAACTAAAATTATATTATCTTCACTATCTGTTAGTCTAACATCTATTAATTCATCATTTTCTTTTAATGTAATTCCTTGTAATCCAGTTTTTCTTGTAGAGTCATATTCTCTTAATGCTGTTTTCTTAATCAAACCATTTTTTGTTGCCATTAATAAATATTTTCCATCGGCAAAGTTCTGAATTGGAATTACTGCTGATACTTTTTCTCCTGGATCTAGGCTTAGTAAGTTTATTATTGCAGTTCCTCTGGCAGTTCTTCCTGCTTCTGGTAATTCATATCCTCTTAGTCTATATAATTTACCTTTGTTTGTAAAGAATAAAACCATGTCATGTGTAGAGGTTATAAATATTTGTTTTACAAAGTCGTCTTCTCTTGTTGCCATTCCTGTTATTCCTTTTCCGCCTCTTTTTTGACTTTTATATGTATCTATTGGCATTCTTTTTATGTATCCAAAGTGTGTTAATGCAACTACACATTGTTCTTCTTTGACTAAGTCGTCAACATCTATTTCTCCTTCTGCTGCTACTATTTTGGTTTTTCTTTCATCTCCAAATTTGTCTCTTATTTCAATTAATTCTTCTTTTATTATTTCAAATACTAATCTTTCACTACTTAAAATTTCTCTTAAATGTGCAATTAATTCCATTAATTGATTATATTCTTCTTCAATTTTTTCACGTTGCAAACCAGATAATGTTTTTAATCTCATGTCCAAAATTGCTTGTGCTTGTATGTCTGTTAAACCAAATCTTTCCATTAATCTTTCTTTTGGATCATCATATGACGAACGTATTATATTGATTACTTCATCAATATTGTCTAATGCTATTTTTAAACCTTCTAATATATGTGCTCTTGCTAGAGCTTTGTCCAATTCAAATTGTGTTCTTCTTAAAATTACGTTCTTTCTATGATCTATATAGCAGTCTATACATTGTCTTAGTGTTAATATTTTTGGTTCTCCATTTACTAAAGCTAACATTATTATTCCAAATGTTGTTTGCATTTGTGTATGTTTAAATAATTGATTTAATACAACTTGTGGATTTGCATCTCTTTTTAATTCAATAACTACTCTTACTTTATCATTCCTATCTGATTCATCTCTACATTCAGATATTCCTTCTACTTTCTTTTCTTTTGAAAGGTCTGATATTGTTTTTATTAGATTTGCTTTGTTTACTTGATATGGTAATGAAGAAACTATAATTCTTTGTCTATTTCCACTCATTTCTTCTATTTCTGTTTCTGCTCTTAATGTTATTTTTCCTTTTCCAGTTTTATAGGCTTGTTTAATTCCTTCCACTCCTAATATAAGACCTTCTGTTGGAAAGTCTGGTCCTTTTATTACACTCATTAATTCTTCATCTGATACTTCGTCTTCATCTATTATTTTTATGATTCCATTTATTACTTCTGTTAGGTTGTGTGGTGGTATATTTGTTGCCATACCTACTGCTATTCCTGATGATCCATTTATTAAAAGTGCTGGTATTCTAGCAGGTAATACTGTTGGTTCTTGTAATCTGTCATCATAGTTTGGCATAAAATCTACAGTGTTTTTTTCAATGTCAGTCAACATGTACTCAGAAATTTTTGCCATTCTTGCTTCTGTGTACCTCATTGCTGCTGCTCCGTCTCCATCAACTGAACCGAAGTTTCCATGTCCATCAATTAGCATATATCTCATTGAAAAGTCTTGTGCTAGTCTTACCATTGCATCATATACAGATGAGTCTCCATGTGGATGATATCTACCAAGTACGGATCCTACAGTATTTGCACATTTTCTATATGGCTTATCTGATGTGATTCCATCTTCATGCATTGCATATAAAATTCTTCTGTGTACTGGTTTTAATCCGTCTCTTACATCTGGAAGTGCTCTGGATACGATGACACTCATGGCATAGTCAATATAGGCTGTTCTCATTTCTTTTTCGATGTCTCTTTCTATTATTTTTCCGTCCATTCTTTCTTGTCTCTCTTCCATTTTATTTCCTCTTTTCCTTTATTTTTCTCCTTTTGTATTATACTAAAACAATTTAAAATTTGCAAGTTATTTTCTTTATACATTTTTCTTCATTAAGTATAATTTCTTTTATTTTTTTCTTATTTTATAAAATATATTGTTTTTGTCTTGAACAACCATAGCTATAAATTAGCTTACCTATTTCATTCCATGTTTCTATTAAATAATCATCTACATTGTTCTTAAAAAAATCTTCTTTATACATTTCTTCCTCAAAAAAGTTATTTATTTTTCTTAATAAATTTGTTCCAAAACCGTTGATAATATATATTTTTTCATCATATTTATATTTTATTTCTTCCATATTTTTCTTCCAGTATTCTCTATAAGCTTCATCTCTTTCCCATTTTGTTATTTCTATGCCATTTTTCATATCAAAATAAGCTAATGGTGATTCTTTAAACGATGTTGGTCTAAGCAATTTTAAAAAATTAATAACTTCTTGCCTACTTTCTTCATCTTTTGAGTTATTATAATAATTTTGAATCATTTTTATTGGAATTAAATTTTCTACTTCGTGAGCATATAATGTATATATCTCCACTACTTGACTTATTTCTTCTTTTAGTAATTTTTTTAATGTATTGCCTTTTGGTGAATTAGCATATTTTTGATCTGAATCAATTATTAATAATGATATTTCTTGTAAATTATTTTTCTCTTTGTATACATCTACTATAGTAGATCCTCCACCATTATTTTTTTGCATATTTATATCAATACCAGTTATTGAATTTTTAATTTTATATAATTTACCAATATTATAGAAGAATTTACAATCTGACAAGTTTTCACATATTAAATTTATTTTATTTTCAAATAAATTAATATCTATAGCAATATCTATTGGGATTAATAATTCATCTTTATTTTTTCTAATTGATTCATTGTTGTTTGGTATTATAATAATTTTTCTATTTACACTCTTTTTTACAGACAAGCCTTCTGAAGATTTATCAAAGATATTTTTATAAATTTTTCTTGCATGATTATCAATATTTTTGCTATTATAAAGTATGTCTAAAGTCTTTTTTGGCAAGAATATATAGTTTTTTCCATTATTAATATCATACGCTAATTTATTAAAAAACGTTATATATTTACTGTCATTTAATAATTCAATACATTTTTCATCTATTTCTATAAACATTTTTATATCTCACTTTTCCATTTATTATTCTATATCATCTACTGAAAAGAAACCTATTGGCCAATTTTCTAAATATCCTTCTTTATTGAACTTACTAATTTTTACTTGTGTATTATAATCATCTTTTTCTTTTTCAAACATAATTATATTTACATCATCTTCAGCTATTTTATTTTTATATATTAAATTTCCTAATCTATTAATCATAATTTCTGAATGTGTTTCTAAAATAAATTGAATTTTATTTTTTTTATTTTTAGCAATTTGGGATATGATATCTATTAATTTTGCTTGTAATTGTGGATGTAAATGTAATTCTGGTTGTTCTATTGCAAATACAACAGGAGCCTCTTTTACAAAATCTATTTGCATATTTAAAATTACCCATAATTGAGTTATTATTGGTAATAATTGACTATATCCATAGCCAGTATCTGATAAATTTACTTTTTTATCATTCTTTTCTATGTTTATTGATACATGTCCATCTGTCTGCACTGGAATAACTTTAAAGTCAAAATATTTATATATCCATTTATTATATTCTATTAATTTATCTTCACCTAAACTATTTATAAATATTGGTAGGTTTCTACCATCTGAATCAATTTGGTCTACTGATAAATTTCTTAATCTATAATATCTCTCTGCATGTGCTCTAACAGGTTTTATATAATTTACATTCATAAAATATGCTTGCATATAATCAATACAGAATTTTCCTACTTCACTAATATATAATACTTTTAAATTTCTAATTATTTCTTCATTATTTAATATATTTGTATTAATATTCAATATATCATCTAAATTCTTTGTTCCTAATCTATTTTTACGATTTAAATCTTTTTTAAATTTTTCGAGAAATTCTTTTATTTCTATATTGTTATTAATAAACATTTCTATTATTAGTCTATCTAAAAATTCTTGCTTATAAAATCTTAAATAGTCATTAATTGTATCATTTTTACCAAAAATATCTGTTAAAATTTTATTATAAATTTCTCTGTTATTAAATAGTTCATACATTGCATTAAAAAATGAATTTTGTTGACTATATCTACCATAATTTTCTCTATATTTTTTACTCAAATTATTTACTTTTACATCTTTTTTGTTTAAATATAATACGTCTTTTTCTTTGTCTATATATAGTTCTTCATTATCACATGTAATTTTTATTTTAGATATTATATCTGCATCATTTTTATTACTAATTTCAATAGTTAATTTTGCTTCTTTATTTATATTATATTTTTCATTAGAATTACTTATTGAAAATGGTCCTTCTAATTGTCTTTTTATATTTTTTATTTCATATGGTATTGCAAATTCTAAACCTATACAATTGTTTTTTGCATTTTTATTTATAGTTTCTTTATATGATCCAAAATCCACATAATCTTCATCATCTCCAGCCCATAAAATTGGTCCATTAATTCTTCTAAAAAATGATTGTTTTAATAATGGAAATACTCTTAAAAAAGTACTTTTTCCAGAACTGTTACTTCCAACTAACATATTTATAGTTTTTAGATCAATATTTCCTGTATCAACTAATGACCTCATATTTGTTATTCTTATACTATTCATATTTTCTCCTTTCATATTTTATATTTTTTAATTTATTTTTTATTTATTTTTTATTTATTTTTCTTTTTATAATATCACAAAAGCCTTATTTTAACAATAAAATTCATCAAATTTTATTACTGAAATGTTACAGTTTACTGGTCAATGGTGCAAATAGTTACGGATAATATATTATTTATGCAGTAACAATTCGGGGGGACCAACAAATTACAGCTTGTTAATAAAATTTTATAATTTATTATAAAATTTTTGATACAATCTGTATGCAGTTGGGAGTTACAAATAAATAATATATTATCCGTAACTATTTGTACCATTGATAAGTAGACTGTAACACTGAAATATATATATTACTTTCATATTAAATTAGTAATTTTTTTAATATATTTTTGATAAAAAAAATATTTTTACTACTATTTCAATTTTTCTACTAATTCTAGTTGTTCTTGCGATAAATTAAAATTTTGTCCATTATTTTTAATTAAATTATGAAGCATTTGTATTGTCTTAGTCTCATCAATTATTTTTTCTATAGGTGCAATTTCTTTTAATTCTTTTTCTATTTTTTCATAATATTTTTGCATATTATTAAAATCTTTTTCTTGTAACTTTTCTTTCCAATTGTTTATATATTTATTAATATTTTCTATTGACTCATATTGTTTATTAAAACTTTTTTCTACATTTTTTTCTATATTATTTAAAATTATATTTTTTCCTTGTCTTATAGTATTAGCTACTGTATTATTTATTAACCCCTTTGATCTTACTTTATTTACTACTGTGTCTATTAGTGATGACATATTATCTATTAATCCTCCTGATTTTACAGCACTTTGCATTTGAGAAATATTTTCAAAATTTCCAGTTACTATTCCAATCGCACTTTTTCCTAAATTAATTGTATCATCTATAGTTTGTTTTATTCCATCTTTTAATCCATATTTTATTAAATTATCTTTTATACTAATAATTTGATCTTCTAAAAATTCTGGAAATATTGTTCTTATTCCAATATCAACTGCCATATTTATTGTCTTTCCTAATGTTGTTTCTAAAAAACTTTTTTGTTCATTTTTTAAGTTTGTTTCTAAATTTATTGTATTATTTTGTTCTAATTTATTTATTTCCATTTTATTACCTCTTTCTTTTTTATTTAATTTTTAATTATTTTAATTATTTTATTAATTTCTTTTTTTAATAAAATGTTTCTTTTAAAATAGTTATTTATTAATATATTAAAATTTTTATATTTTTTTATTTTTATAATTTTATTGTTAATTAATAATATATTAGAAACTATATTTTTATTTATTGATTCAAAATTAATTTTATTTTCTATTATATATATATTTTTTTTATTAATTTTCCATTTTTTTATGTATTTATTTAATAATTGTTTTATATTTTTTATGCTTATTATATTAGATTCCATTACTATAAAATTTTTATTGCTTTTTTTTATAATTTTTTTATTTATATAGTTATAATTAAAATTATTTTTTGATATATCAAAAAATACAAAATCATAATTTGTTTCTATTGAATTTATAAAAGAATTAATTTTTTGATAAATAATTTTTGAATTTTTTAAATTATATTTCTCTATTATAGTTTTTAAACTTGTACATATATATAAATTATTATTTATTTTTTTTATATTATTTTTTGAATTAATTATTGAGACTTTATTATTTTTTAATCTTCTATATTTATTTTTATTTAAATATATCTTTTTATTTACCTTTATATTTTTTAAGATTTTATTTTCTTTATTAAAATCCATATCCACTATTAATACTTCGTATTTTTGCTTAGCTAAATATTGACTAATAATAAAAATCAAACTTGTTTTTCCACTTCTATTATTTCCAGTAAATGTTATAATTTTACTTATTTTATTTTGGTCTTTTTTTATTTTATTATTTTTTAATTCATTTATATTCTTTTTTTTACTATTTAATTGATTTTCTATTAAATCATTATTTTCTAATTTATTATAATTAATTTTATTTTCTTTAATTATTTTTTTTAATTTTATAATTTCTTCTTCCATATTAATTTCTTTTTTATTAATTATTTTTATTAATTCAAATAAATTAATTTTATTATTATAATAAATTTCTTTTATATTATTTTCTTTTAATATTTTTTCTAAGTCATTATTTTCTACTTCTAAAATAAATATTATTTTTATATTTTCATTTATTAATTTAATATTTTTTATTAATTTTTCGAATTTAATTTCTCCTAAAATTTGTTCACT
Organism: uncultured Clostridia bacterium; assembly: GCA_947626815.1. GTDB lineage: Bacteria > Bacillota > Clostridia > TANB77 > CAG-508 > CAG-269. The sequence goes on from CANQTN010000001.1 coordinate 64,119, forward strand.
AATAATTATTATATCTATATTTTTATTTTTCTCTAAAGTTTCTAAAATTGCTTCTTTATATTGAATGTCTTTTCCTATTATTTTAAAATTATTTTCTTTTTTTAATTGTTCATTTAATTTTGGATTATTTATTGCTGTAATTATTTTTTTCATTTTGTATTTATTCCTCCATTATTTATTTTATATTTTTATTATCTCTTAAAATTTCTTTTTCTGATTCTGAACATTCTATTTTTGTTAAAATATGATTTTCTCCTACAAACATTAAACATTCTCCTCTTTTTAGTGATTTTATTTCTATTTTTTCTTTTTCTGATAAATTGGCATATTCAGATAATATTTTTATATTTTCTTCTTCTAATGCAAAAAATGTTTTTATACTTGAATTATTTAAAATACTTTTTCCATATATTCCGTTTTCTAGACTAAATATGTCAGATATGTCTTGTGTTATTGCTACACTACTTCCGCCGTATTTTCTTATTGTTTTAAATATTTTATAAATAAAGCTTGCTACTTCTTTATTAGATGTTACTCCTATTAATCTCCATATTTCGTCTAAATATATTGCCTTTTTTTCGTTTCTATTTTCTTTTATTTTGTCCCAAAATATATCAGTAAATAAATACATTCCATATTTTAAATTTTCTTCTCCTAAATCATATACATCTGCAATTATTAAGTCATTATCTAATTCGATATTTGTATATTCATTAAAAAATTTCATTGAACCTTTTACAAATGGAATTAGTTTTATTTGAAATTTTTTGCTTCTTTCATCTTCTCCTAAAATATTATATAAATCTTCTAATATTGGCATGTCTTTAGAATTTTTGAATTCTTGCCCTAAAATTTTGTTATTATTTTTTTTGTATAATGTTTTATCATTAAATGTAATTCCTTTTATTTTATATGTTTCTATTATTTTTTCTTCAAGTATTGCTTTTTCTTCTTCATTTAATTCGCCAAAAATCAAATTAAAAAATCCTATTAATTTACTTATTTTTGTTGGCAAATATCCTTTTTCTCCTTCTTCTATACTTTCTTTTCTTATATCTAAAATATTGATATATGTATCTGAATTTGGTCCTATTTTTATTTGCGTTCCTTTCATTTTTTCACATAGTACTCCATATTCTCTTTCTGGATCTATTATATATTGTTTTATTCCTATTAGTTTGTATCTTATTATTAAGAGTTTTGTATAATAAGATTTTCCTGCTCCACTTGTTCCAAATATACATATATTAGCATTTTTATATTTTTCAGTGTTATATCTATCTATAAATACAAGTGAATTATTATATATATTTGTTCCTATAAATATACCTTCTTCGTCAAAAATTGTGGATGAAATAAATGGGTATGTCGATATTAAACCTGATGTTAAAATATTTCTTTTAGCTACTTCTTGTATTATTGTTGAATTTTCCATTATTGGCATACAACTAAAAAATGCCTCTTCTTGCCTAAAATTTGCTCTTCTGGTTTGCATTCCTTTACTTTGAGTTATTCCTTCTATTTTATTTAAATAGTATTCTAATTCCTTTATGTCTTCCGAATACAGATTTATGTAAATATATAAAAAATAAATATCTTCATTATTTACTTGAATTTCTCTTCTTATATATTTTGCATCATTGTATGTAAATGCTGCTATATCTATGTCTTGTCTATTTTCGTTACTCTCTTTTAGTTCTACTCCTACATTTCCAATGTGATAGGTTAAATCTTTTATTGTTTTATAGCTATCTTGTTGTTCATAAAATATAGAAATATTCATATTTATATTTGTTTCTATTAAATTTTTTAATAATATATCATTTTGTTCTCTATAATAATTAGTTACTATTAATCCTGCATAATATAAATTGTCTATTTCTATATATTTAGGATTTTCTAAACTTATATATGATGGTGCTATGCTATCTTTGTCTGTTATTGTTCCTTTTTCAAATTCCATTTTTTTTATATTTTTATTTTGTTCTTTTTTTATAATTTTCACTTCCTTTTAATATTATTTTTATTTATTATTATTTAATTCTTTTCTAGTATTTAAAAATGAATTTATTATTTTTAAGCATTCTTCTTTTGTATTTATTTCAAAAACTGTATTCCCACATCTAGATAAACATTCTTTTATTTTAAAATATCTTTCTTTTAATTCGTTTTTTATTATTTCAAATGATTCATTATATTCTTGTTCTTTGGAAATTTCTTTAGATATTATGATGAAAAAATTTTTAGATGATGATTTTTTATTTGAATTAATTTTATTTATATATTCTATATAATCTTCTGATAATTTTTTTAAATTTTTATTTTCTTTTTTTTGGATATTTTTTTGAATATTTAATATATTTTTTTCTAAATTAGCTTTACTGCTTTGAATTAAAATTTGAATATTAAAATTACATGTTTTAAAAAAAATTTTATAAGAATTTAATATTGCCTGTTTTTCTAAATCAGATTTTAAACTATAATTAATTGGCATTACTTTTAGAATTTTTATATATTTATTTTTTGTTTTTATAATTCCATTTTTTAATATTTTTTCTATTGGAATCCAGTTTTGTGTGCTTTCTATTTGCTTTATTTCTTTCACCTCCTTTAGTTTTTTATTTTATATTATTTTACATTTTCTGTCAAGAAATTTATAAAAATTGATTTTATATTTATATTTAATATTTATATAAAATATTTAAAAAAATTTTTTTTAAATGAATATTTTTTTTGTTTTTGATTATAATAATGTTATAAGGTTAATAATAGTTGAGCCAAGAGTGTAATTAGATTTTAATTAGTTTATTTGCATTCAGTCAAAGATATATAATGGTGTATTAGTGTATATCATTATATGTCGGCGATAAGAGTATATTATTTGTTTGTAGGCTGTTCTTCGTTTTCTTATTTTTACGGTCAAATGATAGGTAATATATTCGAGCTAAGATTATTTTTATATCTAGTGTATTTTTTTACGAAGTGTTTATTAGTAGTCCTATTTTAGGATGAATATAGTTACTTGTGGTGTATTAATGGTCGAGCGAATGATTAATATATTTGGTGCAGGGCTTATTTATATAGTAATATATATTAGGTTTGAATATTAGGTATATTAGTTTTAGTTGAGATTATTATTAGCTTTAGGATTAATAGCAGATGGTGTATTCTATCTGCTATTAAAATTTTTATATATTTGAAATATAAAAAAATTAAATGAGTGGAAACATTCAAAAAAATAAATTTCAAAAGTTCGTTCAAGAAGATTTAAATAAGAAGTTCTATATTAGTTTTATGGCACCCTTTCATGTCAAGCATGAACATTTTCCATAAAACTGATAAAGAACTTCTAAATTAAACTTCTTTCAATTCACTTTTTTATTTATTTTTTTGAATGTTTCCACTCGTTTAATTTTTTAAATTTTTACCATAATTTTTAAATACTTTATATATCTAAGTTTTTTACATATTTTGCATTTGCTTGTATAAAATCCCTTCTTGGCTCTACTTCATCTCCCATTAATAATGTAAATATTTCATCTGATTTTATTGCATCTTCCATTGTTACTTTTATTAATGTTCTTTTCTCTGGATCCATTGTTGTTTCCCATAATTGTTCTGGATTCATTTCTCCTAGTCCTTTGTATCTTTGTAATCCCAACTGGTCTCTTGAAATTCCTTTTTCTTCTAATTCTTTATAAGCTCTTTCTAAGTCTTCATCTGTATAACAATATTTATCTTCCATTCCCTTTTTTGACAATTTATATAGTGGTGGTTGTGCTAAATATACATTTCCATTTTCTATTAATGGTCTCATGTATCTGAAGAAAAATGTTAATAATAATGTTCTTATGTGTGCTCCATCAACGTCTGCATCTGCCATTATTATTACTTTTCCATATCTTATTTTTGTTATATCAAAATCTCTTCCTATTCCTGCTCCTACTGCAAGTATTACTGGATTTAGTTTATCATTTCCATATATTTTGTCTGCTCTTGCTTTTTCTACATTTAACATTTTTCCCCATAATGGTAATATTGCTTGAAATTTTCTGTCTCTTCCCTGTTTTGCACTTCCTCCTGCTGAATCTCCCTCAACTATATATACTTCACATTCATCTGGGTTTTTACTACTACAGTCTGCTAATTTTCCTGGTAATGTTGATGTTTCTAGAGAGCTTTTCTTTCTTGCTAGTTCCCTTGCTTTTCTTGCTGCTTCTCTAGCTCTACTTGCACTTATACATTTTTCTAATATTGCTTTTGCAACTGATGGATTTTCTTCTAAAAATGTTGATAGTGATTCATTTACCATACTTTGTACTATTCCTGTTACTTCACTATTTCCTAATTTTGTTTTAGTTTGTCCTTCAAATTGTGGTTCTTTTACTTTTACTGATACAACTGCTGTTATTCCTTCTCTTATATCTTCACCTTGTAAGTTAGGATCTTTTTCTTTTAATATATTATGACTTCTTGCATAATCATTAAATACTTTTGTAAGTGCTCTTTTAAATCCTTCTAAGTGTGTTCCTCCTTCAATTGTGTTTATATTGTTGACAAAAGTATATATATTTTCTGAATAACTTGTTGTATATTGTATTGCTATTTCTACAGGTGTTTCTCCATTTTTTTCTACATAAATTGGTGATTTATGTAACTTTTCTTTATTCTTATTTAGATACTCTACAAATGAAATTAATCCTCCTTCAAAACAAAATTCTGATTTTTTAGGAGTTTCTTCTCTTTTATCTTCAATTGTTATTTTTAAGCCTTTTGTTAAGAATGCTATTTCTCTAAATCTTTTTTCTAAAACTTCATATTCATATTCTAAACTTTCAAAAATAGTGTTATCTGCTAAAAATCTGACTTTTGTTCCAGTTCCTTCTGCTTCTCCTATTTTTTCTAGTTTTTGTGTTGTTTTTCCTTTTTCAAATTTCATTTGATATAGACTTCCATCTCTTTTTATAGTAACTTCTGTCCAAGTTGATAAAGCATTTACAACAGATGCACCAACTCCATGAAGACCTCCTGATACTTTATATCCACTGTCTCCTCCAAATTTTCCTCCTGCATGTAGCACTGTATAAACTGTTTCTGCTGTTGAAATTCCTGTTTTAGGATGTATTTCTACTGGAATTCCTCTTCCGTTATCTTCAACACTTATTATATTTCCTGGCTCAATAATAACATTTATTTCTGTACAATATCCTGCTAAAGCTTCATCAACTCCATTATCAACAATTTCATATACACAATGATGTAGTCCTCTTATTGATGTGCTACCTATATACATACCAGGTCTTTTTCTTACTGCCTCTAATCCTTCTAATACTTGGATTTGTTCTGCGCCATATTTATGGTTAACTTTTTCCATTAGTTTTCCTCCCTCTTTATTAACTAGTTATGTTTTGCTTATATTTACTTTTCCATCTTTTACATTATATATTAAAATTTTCTTATTTTCAATATCTATTTTATCAGTACATGTAATAATAACTTGCGTATTTTCTATTTTATCTAAAAAATTTTTAATTCTTTTTTTATCTAATTCTGACATAAAATCATCTAATAATAAAATAGGTTCTTCTCCGATTTCTTCTTTTACAATATTTAATTCAGATAATTTTAATGAAAGAATCGTAGTTCTGTGCTGTCCTTGCGAACCATATATATCTAATTTCTTCTTATTAATATATATCATAAAATCATCTCTATGTATTCCTTTTGTTGTATATCCTTTTATAATGTCTAATTTTTTTCTTTCTTTTAATAGTTTTCTATAATTTTCTTTTGTGTTACATTCTGTTATATATTCTATTTCTATTTCTTCTTTATTATTAGTTATTTCACTATGTATTTTTTTTATTTTTTCCTTAATTTTATTTATATATTCATTTCTATAATTATAAATTATATCTGCATATTTTATTAATTCTTCATCCCATATTTCTAATAACTTTTCATCTTTTTGATTTTCTCTTATTTGTCTTAAATAATTATTTCTTTGTTCTAAAGTTTTTAAATATAAATTTAAATTATACATATAATTAGGTTTTAATTGACTTATCATTATGTCCAAAAATCTTCTTCTATTTTGTGGACCACCTTTTAAAATATTAATATCATCAGGATTAAAAATAACTATATTTATATTTCCTAATAATTCACTTAATTTTTTTATTTTTATTCCATTTAAAAATACATCTTTTTTATTTTCTAAATTTATTTTTATTTTTCCATCTCTATCTATTTTTTCATATTCTATTTCAACTTGTGCACTTTTTTCTTCTATATTAATCATTTCTTTATCTTTCTTTGTTCTAAAGGACTTTCCGATACTACTCAAAAAAATTGCTTCTATTATATTAGTTTTTCCTTGTGCATTATCTCCATAAAAAATATTTATATTTTTTCCTAAATTAATTTCTTCATTTTTATAATTTCTAAAATTATTTATTTTTATTTTTTTTATCCACATTTTATTCACCATTTTTTCATTTTATTTTTATTCCAAATTTATTCAAATAAATTCATTATTATTTTTTAAAAATCATATAAATTTGTTTACCCTTATTTATATATTTTTTTCTTTTTTTTCCTTTTTTTATATTTTTTTTTCTATTTTTTTCTTATTTATATGTTTTCCACATTTTAATAACAATTTGTGGAAAAGTATTATATTTTTCTTTTATATTTTTTTATAAAATATAAATATATTATAATTTATAAAATTTTTAATGTAATTCATTTTAAGCTTTTTATAAATTATAATATATTTTAATAATTATTATTTATTTTATTCTTCTTTCAATCTTATTGGTAAAATCATATATGTATAATCATTTTTTTCAATTGACTTAATTAAGCATGGTGATATATTTGTTCCAAATTCAATATAAACTTCTTCATCTTCAATTACTTTTAAACTATCAAGAAAATATTTTGGATTAAATCCTGCTTCTAAATTTTTCCCTTCTGTTGAGACAAATAATTCTTCTTTTGCATCTCCTGTTTGATTTGTACAAGAAATTGTAACTTTTCCTATATCAACTTGTACTTTTACAGGATATTTTTTTTCTTTTTCAACTGTAGATGATGATATTAAACTAATTCTTTCAAAACTATTTTGTATGCTGTTCTTATTTACTTTTATTCTTGTTTCCCAATTATTTGGAATTACATTTTTGTAATTTAAAAATTCTCCATCTAGTATTCTTGTTACTACCTTACAATTATCCATTTCAAATAAAGCTTGATTTTTTGATATTCCGATTTTTACTGTTTCAAATGAATCTGTTATTATTTTATTAACTTCGTTTAATGTTTTTCCTGGTATAACTGCTTTAAAGTTATTACTTTGGTTATTTAAATTAATTGATCTTAATGCTAATCTAAATCCATCTACTGAAACTACTGTTAGTTTATTATCTTCAATTTCAAATAAACATCCTGTAAATATTGGTCTACTTTCTTCTGAGCTTACAGCAAATATTGTTTTTCTTATCATATTTTTTAAAATGTTTTGTTCTACTTCTATTGAATTTTCAATTTCTATTTTTGGTAATTCTGGAAATTCTTCTGGATTCATAGTAGCTAATTTGTATAATGAACCTTCACATTCTATTTCTAGTAAATTTTTTTCATTTAGTGAAATATGTATTTCTGTATCTGGTAACTTTCTGATGATTTCACTAAACATTATAGCATTTACTACTGTACTACCCTGTTCTTTTACTTCACATTCCATTACATATTCTATGCCTATTTCTAAATCATAGGTTGTTAATTTTATTTCATTATCATTTGTTTGAATTAATATTCCTTCTAGTATAGGCATTGTAGTTTTTGTTGCTACACCTTTTACTACGGAATTAATAGCTTTGAGAATTGTATCTCTAAAACATACTATTTTCATTTTGGTTCCTCCTTTATTTATATAATATAATAATTAAATATTATTAGTAATAGTAGTATTAAGTCCTGTGGAAACTGTGGAAAACTCTGTGCAAAGTTTAAATCCCTAAATAAACTAATGTTGATAACTTAGTGGATAACTTTGTAATTTTTCCACATATAAAAATAAAAAATGTTGAAATTTGACATGTTCACAGTTTATAAACAAGTTATTAACATTTAGCTGTGGATAGTAGATGTAGTGTTTCCGTAGGAATAGATTGGATAATGTTTTTACAAACAATTTTTTTTCAAACACAAATTTTAAAAAAATTTGAAAAAAGTTATTATTTATTGTTGCTTGCCATTTACAATTAAATTTTTCACACTTTCCACAATCAATTTTGTATTGGTTTTTTCTTTTATTTCTTTTTCGATTTTTTTACATCCATGCATAACTGTAGAGTGATCTCTTCCACCAAAATCTGTTCCTATTTGTGGATAAGACATATTTGCAACATCTCTACATAAGTACATAGCAATTTGCCTTGGAAATGCAATGTCATTAGACCTTTTATTTCCAGATAAGTCATCTTTATTTATGCTAAAATATTTTGCAACAGTTTCTTTTATGAAGTCACAGGAAATTACTTTTTCACTTTCGTATTTAAATTCAGTTAAAATCTTTTCTGCAAGTTCGATTGTTATGTGACTATGTGTTAAAGATGCTCTTGCTACTATTTTATTGAAAACGCCTTCTAATTCTCTGATGTTTGAATCAATTTTATTTGCTATGTTAGAAAGAATATAATCGTCGATTACAACATTTTCGTTTTGGGCTTTTTGCCTTAATATTGCAAAACGTGTTTCATAGTCTGGACATGAAATATCAGCTGGCAAGCCCCATTCAAATCTAGATCTTAGTCTGTCTTCTAAGAATGGTATATCTTTAGGACTTTTGTCGCTAGAAATTATAATTTGTTTTCTATCTTCATAAAGTGAGTTAAATGTATGGAAAAATTCTTCTTGAACTCTTTCTTTTCTAGCAATAAATTGAATGTCGTCTATTAATAAAACATCAATTGTCCTATACTTGTTTCTAAAGATTTCATTTTTATTTTCTTGTATAGCATTTACTAGTTGGTTTGTAAATTTTTCTGATGTGACATATAAAACTTTGCTGTTTGGATAATTTTCTAGAATTCTGTTACCGATGGCATGCATTAAATGAGTTTTACCTAATCCTACGCCTCCATATAAAAATAATGGATTGTAGTTTTCACCAGGATTACTACTAACTGCCAGCGCAGCAGCATGTGCAAGTCTATTATTTTCACCTACGACAAATGTTTCAAATGTATATTTAGGGTTTAATGTTGAATTACCAATAGATTCATTTTTAAGTGAAAATAAATTATTTTCTATAACATTTGAATTTTCAGTGATGCTTTCTTCCCCTTCTTTTTCTAAATTAATTACACTGAAAGACCAAGTTCTGTTTGTAATATAGCTTAAAGTGTTTAATAGTAAGGGTTTATATTTGTTTTCTATTAAATCTTTCTGATATTCTGAGGTAGCAGTAAAAACAATATTACTGTTATCAATGCTTCTAATTTCTAATGGTTTTATCCATGTATCAAAAGAAATTTGAGTAAGTTCTTTTCTTAATTCGTTTTTCATTTTTTCCAATAAATCTTGTTTGTCAATATTCATAAAAAAAGCATCCTTTCATAATAAAATTATCCACATAGTTATCCACAGTTGTTGATAACTATGTAATATTTTTGTAAAAAAAGAAAAATTTTTACGAACAGAAATTCAGAATTTTTCAAGCTAAAAGCTTACTATTTTTTACTTCCCCATAATAACAGATTTTTAACAAAGAAGTCAATAAGATTGTGGAAAATTTTTTCCTTTTTGTGGATAAGTCCAAAAAAACTGTGGAAAACTTGTTGAAAAAATTAGAAGATAACATAAAATTGTAATTGAGATAAAAATTAATAAAAACTTAGCAAAGTCTTATTTCCTTAAGTTTTTTATAAAAATGTGCAAAATAGCTTGACTTTTAATAATAAATTGATGTATAATCGAAATACTTGTTGATTATCATTAGGAGGTGTAGGGAAGATGAAAAGAACATTTCAACCAAAAAATAGACAAGAAAAGAAAGAACATGGATTCATGAAAAGAATGGAAACAAAGTCTGGAAGAGATATAATAAAAGCTAGAAGAGCAAAAGGTAGAAAAAAATTAACAGCTTAAGTTTATATGAATGTATGGTATTTCAAGTAGCAGATAGCTAAAAAGGAAAAGAATAATGAATAAAACAAAAATGATGAAAAAGAATTATGAATTTAGAAGTATATTAGCAAAAGGTAAGTATTATTCTGGACAATATATAGAAGCATTTATAAAAAAAAATAAACTAAATATAAACTTTTTAGGTATTGCAATTAGTGTAAAAATAGCTAAGGCAGTAAAAAGAAATCATTTAAAAAGACTTATTCGAGAAAGTTATTATCAGTGTGAAAAAGCTATTAGTACAGGGTATAGTGTCGTTTTTCTTTGGAAGAAAAAAGTAGACATAAAAAAAGCAACGTTTAAAAATATAGAAAATGATATGAAAGATATTTTTAAAAATGCAAATATAATTGAGGAAAATATATGAAAAAAATATTAATTTGGCTAATTAATGGATATCAAAAATATATATCTATTTGGTTAGAAAGCAAGAATATCCATTGTAAATTTTATCCTTCGTGTTCTGAATATACAAAGCAAGCCATTCAAAAGTATGGAGTATGCAGGGGAGGGATAAAAGGAATTGGTCGAATTTTAAGATGTAATCCTTTGTCAAAAGGTGGATATGATCCTCTGAAATAAAATTTAGGGAGGAATTAGTAATGTTTCAATTTTTTGCAAGTCTTTTTGGATATTTATTATCATTTTTGTATAATTTAGTAAATAATTATGGAGTCGCGATTATATTATTTACAGTAATTATAAAACTGTTATTATTGCCATTATCAATAAAACAGCAAAAAACAATGAAGAAGACTTCAAAAATACAAGAAAAAATGAAAATAATTCAATTTAAATATAAAAATGATCCAGAAAAAATGAATCAGGAAGTAATGGAATTATATAAAACAGAAAAAATGAATCCTTTTAGTGGATGTTTAACAGCAATTATGCAATTTATACTTTTAATTTCAATTTTTCAATTAGTAAGGTCACCGATTACTTTTATGCAAAAAACAAACAGTGAAGAAAAAGAAAAAATAAATGAATATATAAAGCAATTACAAGAAGACGGAAAGCAAATAGGTCAAGTTTATCCAGAAATTGATTTAATAAGAGAATATAGTTGGCTAAAAGAAAAGAATCCAGATGATAAAACAGTAGAAAAGCTAAATTTGAAAATGAATTTTTTAGGTTTAGATTTGAGTAAAATTCCACAACAAAATATGAGTGATTTTACAGTTTATATAATACCAATTCTTTACATAATTTCATCATTTATTTCTATAAGGTTAAATACGCAAGTTCAAAATGCTCAAACTCAAGGACAAGATGAAACTATAATAGATGGTGAAACAGGAAAGGAATTGATAAAAAAAGAAGAGGATGAATTGGATGCAGTAATGCAAACAAATAAGATGATGTCTTGGATGATGCCGATAATGTCAATTTCGATAGCGATTGTAGCACCATTAGGTTTAGCTTTATATTGGTTAATTAATAATATTTTAATGATTATAGAACGATTGATATTGAATAAGATGATACATGAAGAGGATTAAGAGGAGAATAAGGTTGATAAATAGTTACAATTTTGGCTGTGTTAAATTTTATTGAAAATGTGGTTACATACAATTGAATATGTGCAATTGTCTTTTAAATATAAAATTTTCCTTGCCAAAATTTAATTCTTTTCCAACCAATTTGTGCCTTAGAAAGGAATGGGATTAAAGATGGCTAAAACTATTATTACTGAAGGTAAAACAACGAATGAGGCAATTGAAAAAGGTTTAAAGGAATTAAATGTTTCTAGAGATGCAGTAGAAATAAAAGTTTTAGAGAATGAAGATAAAAGAAGCTTTTTTAGTATATTAGCTCCAAGAATAGTTAAAGTGGAATTAACATTAAAAGATGTTAAAAGGGAACATAAAATTAATAAAGAAGTTAAAATGATACCAAAAAAAGAAATTATTTTAAGTGGAGATGAGCAACAAAAGGCTAAGGAGAATTTAGAGAAATTTTTGAAAGATTTTATAGAAAAATTACCTGAAAATACAACTTATACTGTTGAAACAGCAGAAGATTATATACATGTAAACATAATGAATGAAAAATTGGGATATTTAATAGGATATAGAGGAGAAACATTGTATTCTTTGCAAAATATTTTAACAGCAATTGCAGGAAAAGGTGTTGAAAATAAAGTTAGAGTTATATTAGATATTGAAGGATATAAGGCTAAAAGAGAAAAGACATTAGAAGAATTAGCTGAAAAGGTAGCAAAAACAGTAATTAGAACAAGAAAAAATATTAAATTAGAACCTATGCAAGCATATGAAAGAAAGATTATTCATAGTACTTTACAGAAAAATGATAAAGTAGAAACAATTAGTATAGGTGAAGAACCTAATAGAAGAATAGTTATATCTTTAAAAAAATAAAAATAATATAAAATCAGAGGTCAAAGGTCGGATTTTACAGATTATTGTAGTCCATCTTTGACTATTTTTTATATAAAAAGTATGAATGAAAGTTTAAAATTTGTTAGTAAAAATGCTTAGTTATAAGCAAAAAACAATTAAAAAGTAACATAATATAAATGATATAAAAAATATTTAAAATATAGCGCAAAGAAAGTTAACATAAATGTAATAAAATGAAAGGAGAAATCAATGGATACAATAGCATCAATTTCTACAGCTCCACGGTGTAGGTGGAATAGGAATTGTTAGAATGAGTGGAAAAGAATGTTTTGAAATTTTGAATAAAATTTTTCAACCAATTCATAAACAAAATACTAAAGAAATTAAAGGATATACGATTAAGTATGGTCATATTATTGAAAATAAAGAAATTATAGATGAGGTTTTAGTATCTTATTTTAAAGAACCTAAAAGTTATACTACAGAAAATATGTGTGAAATAAATTCTCATGGTGGTATAGTGGTTGTTAAAAAGATTTTAGAGATATGCTTAAAAAATGGTGCAAGATTGGCTGAACCAGGCGAGTTTACTAAAAGAGCATTTTTGAATGGAAGAATTGACTTGTTACAGGCAGAATCAGTTATTGACATAATTAATGCTAAGTCAGAACGTGAATCTAAAGCAGGGATTAAGCAATTAGAAGGAGCTGTTTCTAAAAAAATAGGTGAAATAAAGCAAAAAATATTAGATGTGATGGTGAATATTGAGGTTGCCATTGATTATCCAGAATATGATGTGGATGATGTTACAAATGAACAAATTTTGGATATGTTAGTAAAAGTTGAAGATGAATTGTTAAGATTAGAGAAAAGTTTTGACAATGGAAAATTAATACGAGAAGGTATAAAAACAGCGATAATAGGTAAGCCAAATGCTGGAAAGTCATCATTATTAAATACGATTTTGAAAGAAGAAAGAGCTATTGTTACGGAATATGAAGGAACAACTAGAGATACAATAGAAGAGTTTGCTAATATAAACGGAATACCTTTGCAATTAATTGATACTGCTGGTATAAGGCAAACAAAAGATGAAGTGGAGAAAATAGGAATAGCAAGGTCTAGGGAAATAGCTAAAGAAGCTGATTTAGTGATTGCTATTTTTGATAGTACTAGGGATTTAACTTCTGAAGATATGGAAATATTAGATTTAATAAAAGGTAAACAGTCTATTATTTTATTGAATAAAATGGATTTGGGTTCTGTTTTAACTCTAACAGATAAAAGATTGCAAGATGTAAGTGAAAATATTATAAAAATATCTGCATTGAAAGATACTGGAATAGATGAATTATATCAGAAAATTACAGATTTGTTTAATTTGGATAAGATAAATTTAGATACAGAAGTTGTGATTACTAATGTGAGACATAGAGATTTAATAGTAAAGGCAACTGAAAATGTAAAAAAGGCTAAGGAGACGGTGAAAAATAAGATGCCAATAGATATTATAGCTATTTTTATAAAGGCTATTTTAGAGGATTTAGGAAAAATAACAGGGGAGACTGTAAGTGAAAATATTATTAATGAAATTTTTTCTAAATTTTGTTTAGGTAAATGAAAAAATATATTAAAATTTAAAATTAAAATAATTTTCGTTTAAAAAATTGTAGCACAATTTTTTAAACGAAAATGAAAAATAAAGGCATTTAATAAAAAAACAATATAACTTTTATGACAAAAGGATAAAAATGTCAAATAATGCATTCTCGTTTTAAATTGACATGTGTGGAAAGGTCATTGCTAATTTTTTATATTCAATAGATAAAAGTAATAATTTTTAAATAAATAATATTGTATTTTGTAATTAAAAAAATGAAACTATAGTTATGCACAAATTGTTCATAAATTGTGTATAACATAAGCAGTAGAAAAATAAGCATTTACATGCGTTCGGATTACATAAAAATAAAATTTTTGGTTAATATTTACTATTACTGCAATAAAATCGTGTAATGCAGTAAAAATCAATGATTGATTAATACAAATGAATACAAGTATTTAACTCCAGAGTTAAATACTTACGATAGGACTTTGAAAACGCGATTTTTTGTTTCACGAGGAATTGAAAAAATATGTGAAACATTATAAAAAATCTGCATGTATGAAAGTGGTTATATGTGATAAAAAGGGTATATAATAAATAAAAAAAATAGAGAAGGAGAAGGTTGAAAAGTAATTACAATTTTTGTGTTGTTAAACATCATTTGAAATTTAATCAACGTACAAAAAAGTACGCCTCATAAATTTCAAACTTGTTTTCCTAGCTAAAATTTAGTTCTTTTCCAACCAGATTTGTGTCTTAGAAAGGAATGGTAGTAAAAATGAGTTATATAGCAGGGGAGTATGATGTAGCTGTTGTTGGAGCAGGACATGCAGGATGTGAAGCAGCCTTGGCATCAGCGAGATTAGGAATGAAAACTTTAATATTTTCTATTAGTTTGGAAGCAATAGCAAATATGCCTTGCAATCCACATATAGGAGGAAGTTCAAAGGGACATTTGGTAAGAGAGATAGATGCATTAGGTGGAGAAATGGGGAAGAATATTGATAAAACTATGATACAAATAAAAATGTTAAATACTTCAAAAGGTCCAGCGGTACATTCGTTAAGAGCACAGGCAGATAGAAAAAAGTATCAAACAGAGATGAAACATACTTTAGAAAAACAAGAAAATTTAGAGGTAAAACAGGCAGAAATTGTAGATATAAAATTGAAAAATGGTAAAGTATCATCCATAGAAACAGAGGTAGGTGCTATTTATAATGTGAAGACTATTATTTTAGCTACTGGAACATATTTAAAAGGAAAAATATTTATAGGAGAATTTTCAAAAGAAAGTGGTCCAGATGGAGTGGCTGCTGCAAATAAGTTATCTGATTGTTTAAAAAATATAGGTATTGATTTAGTACGATTTAAAACTGGTACACCAGCTAGGATAAATAAAAGAAGCATAGATTTTTCTAAAATGGAAATTCAAAAAGGAGATAATGGCATAGAAGCATTTTCATTTGAAAATGATGTAAGAAATTTTGAACAAGTTGATTGTTATTTAACTTATACTAATGAAAAAACTCATGAAATTATAAGAGAAAATTTGCATAGATCACCTTTATATGCTGGTAAGATAGAAGGAACAGGACCTAGATACTGTCCTTCAATAGAAGATAAAGTTGTAAGATTTAGTGACAAGCCTAGACATCAGGCATTTGTTGAGCCTGTTGGATTAGATACAGAGGAAATGTATATTCAGGGAATGAGTTCTTCATTACCTGAAGACGTTCAAATTGCTTTATATCATACGATACCAGGTTTAGAAAAGGCTGAATTCACTAGACCTGCTTATGCGATAGAATACGATTGTATAGATCCATCTAATTTAAAGCTTTCATTAGAGTATAAGGGAATAGAAGGATTATTTATGGCAGGACAAATTAATGGGACATCTGGGTATGAAGAAGCAGCATCTCAAGGGTTAATAGCAGGAATTAATGCAGCTCGAAAAATACAAAAAAAAGAACCATTGATTTTGGATAGAACTCAAGCATATATAGGAGTGTTAATAGATGATATTGTTACTAAAGGAACAACTGAACCATATAGAATGATGACTTCTAGGGCAGAATATAGATTGTTATTAAGACAAGATAATGCAGATATTAGATTAACTGAAATTGGACATGAAATTGGTCTTATTTCTGATGAAAGATATGCTAAGTTTAAAGAAAAATATTTACATATAGAAAAAGAGGTAGAAAGACTTAAAAATACTGTGGTTAAACCGACTGAAGAAGTAAATGAATTGTTAAGAAAGAATGGAACGACTATATTATCAACGGGGACAAAAATGTCAGAACTATTAAAAAGGTCAGAATTAGATTATGAGAAATTGGTTAGTATAGATACTGAAAGACCAATTCTTACGAAACAAGAGAAAGATGAAGTGGAAATTCAGATAAAATATGAAGGATATATAGAAATGCAAAAACAGCAAGTTGAAAAATTTAAGAAATTAGAAAGTAAAATTTTGTCAGAAGATATAAATTATGAGAACATAAAGGGAATAAGTTTGGAAGGAAGACAAAAATTGAATAAGTTTAAACCACATTCTATAGGTCAAGCATCAAGAATATCAGGTGTTTCACCTGCTGATATATCAGTGCTTTTGGTATATTTAAATTCTAAGTAAAGGAGGAAAAATAAATGGAAAAAAAGGAATTTTTTGAGATAATACAAAAATATTTAGAAAAAATAGATGTAAAGTTAAATGAAAGTCAAATAGAAAAATTTTATATATACATGAATACACTTTTAGCTTGGAATGAAAAAATGAATTTAACAGCAATTATTAATCCAAATGAAATTATTTTAAAGCATTTTATAGATTCTATTATAATATCTAAATATGTACATGAAAATGCAAATGTTGTTGATGTTGGAACAGGAGCTGGTTTCCCAGGAATACCGCTAAAAATTGTAAGAAATGATATAAATATGATATTAATAGATTCTTTGAATAAAAGGATAAATTTTTTGCAAGAAGTGATAAAGGAGTTAAAGCTTTCTAAAATAGAAGCTATACATTCTCGTGTTGAAGAGTTTGCAAGAAAGAAAGAATATAGAGAGAAGTTTGATTATGCTACTTCAAGAGCTGTAGCAAATTTATCAACATTATCTGAATATTTAGTTCCATTGATAAAGATAGGAGGAAGATGTATTTGTATGAAAGGACCTAATGTTGATGACGAAATTATGGAAGGAAAAAATGCTATATTAATATTAGGTGGAGAATTAGAGAAAATAGATAAATTAAAATTGCCAGATAGTGATATATGTAGGACTATAATTACTGTTGAAAAAGTGAAAAATACTCCTTTGAAATATCCAAGGAAGCCAGGATTACCAGCTAAGGAGCCATTGAATTAAGTTAATTTATTTTTTGATATTAGACGTTTGTGCAATGCTGTCAACTTAAGAAATTGCTCTAGATAATATATTATTTATTTGTAACTCCCAACTGCATAACAGCTTGTATACCAAATTTTATAATTAATTATAAAATTTGTATTACTATCTGTAATTTGCTGGTCCCACCGAATTGTTACGCATAAATAATATATTATCTAGAGCAATTTCTTAAGTTGACAGCATTGTATGTTTGTGAAGGACTAATTACAATTCTAGTCATAGTGCAAATGGTCAATGATAATATATTATTTATTGGTAACTCCCAACTGCATAACAGCTTGTATACCAAATTTTATAATTAATTATAAAATTTGTATTACTATCTGTAATTTGCTGGTCCCACCGAATTGTTACGCATAAATAATATATTATCTAGAGCAATTTCTTAAGTTGACAGCATTGTATGTTTGTGAAGGACTAATTACAATTCTAGTCATAGTGCAAATGGTCAATGATAATATATTATTTATTGGTAACTCCCAACTGCATAACAGCTTGTATACCAAATTTTATAATTAATTATAAAATTTGTATTACAATCTGTAATTTGCTGGTCCCCCCGAATTGTTACTGCATAAATAATATATTATCATTGACCATTTGCACTATGACTGGAATTGTAACTAAGGTTATAAAAAAGTTTATAAAATTTAAAAAATTTGTTGACTTTTATATGATAATTATATATTATAATAGTAGAAGAAAAATAAAACTAATAGATAAAAATTAACTAAACGGAGGCAAAAAATTGGGAAAAGTAATTTCAATAGCAAATCAAAAAGGTGGAGTAGGAAAAACAACGACAACAATTAATTTGGGGACTATTTTAGCAAAAAAAGGAAAAAAAGTATTATTGATTGATGCAGATCCACAAGGAAATGCAACAAGTGGATTAGGTATGGAGAAAGAAATTGAATTTTCAACATATGATGTTTTAATAAATGAAACTACAATGGATCAAACAATAAAAAATACTAAGATAAAAAATTTAAAAATTTGCCCTTCTAATATAAATTTAGCAGGTGCAGAAGTTGAACTTGTATCTGTAATGTCAAGAGAACAAAGACTAAAAGAAAAACTAGAAGAAATGACAACTAAATTTGATTATGTATTAATAGATTGTCCTCCATCATTAGGCTTAATTACGTTGAACTCATTTACAGCATCTGATAGTGTATTAATACCTGTACAGTGTGAATATTATGCATTAGAAGGATTAGGACAGTTATTAAATACAATTAATTTAGTAAAAAAGCATCTTAATAAAAATATTCAAGTAGAAGGTGCTTTACTTACGATGTATGATATAAGAACAAATTTATCAAATCAAGTTGTAAAAGAAGTAAAAAAATATTTTGATAATAAAGTATATAAAACAGTTATTCCAAGAAATGTAAGATTAAGTGAAGCTCCAAGTTATGGAATGCCAATAACAGAATATGATGCTAAATCAAAAGGGGCAAAAAGTTACATAAAATTTGCAAAAGAGTTTTTGAAGATAAATGAAGAAGAAAAAAAGGGTAAGCATATGATGTAAAAAATAAAAGGGGGAATCTTATATGGCAAAAATGACAGGGTTAGGAAAGGGATTAGATGCATTATTTGGGCCAACACCAGAAGAAGAGAAGATACAAGAAAATGATATTTTAAAAACATTAAAAATAACAGAAGTGGAACCTAATAAAGGACAAGCAAGAAAAAAATTTGATCAAGAAGCATTAGAAGAATTAGCACAATCAATAGGAGAATATGGATTAATACAACCGATTGTAGTAACAAAAAAAGATAATTATTATAGTATAATTGCAGGAGAAAGAAGATGGAGAGCTTGTAAAATTGCAGGTTTAACAGAAATACCTGCAATTATTAGAGAAGATAATGAAAGGATAAATTCAGAGATTTCTTTAATAGAAAATATGCAAAGAGAAGACTTAAATCCAGTGGAAAAAGCAGCAGGAATAAAAACTTTAATAGATACATATGGATTAACTCAAGAAGAAGTTTCAAAAAAATTAGGAAAAAGTAGAAGTACTATTGCTAATTGGATAAGAGTTTTAAATTTAGAACCACGTGTACTAGAAATGGCAAAAGAGGGAAAGATATCTGAAGGGTATTGTAAGGCATTGTTAGCAATAACAGATCCAGAGAGGCAATATCAAACTGCAATACAGATGTTGGAAAGAGGTTCAACTGTTAGGCAAGTTGAAAAAAAGGCACAAGTTAAAGAAACTAAAGAAGAACAAAATAGAAATCATATATTGTATAAAAGTATAGAAGATAATTTTCAAAGCTTTTTTGGAACAAAAGTTAGATTGGATGCAGGAAAAAGAAGAGGGAAAATTATTATTGAATATACATCAAATGACGATTTAGAAAGAATATTAGGTTTAATTAAGTAGTTGCAATGTTAGTGGACTTACAAAAGGTTACATAAAACAAAGGAGGAAGAACAATTTTATGGATAATATAATGAAAATATTAGATTCATCGCAATGTATATTAGTAATGGCTATTGCTATGGTAATACTTATTTTGATAGTTATTATTATGATGTTTAAATTTTCTATATTAAATAAGAGATATCAAAATTTTATGAAAAAAATTGGAAAAAATAGTAATATAGAAGAAGATTTACAAGCATATATGTATAAAGTAACAAAAGTAGAAAAGCAAAATGATGAAATTTTGTCACAAATTAAAAATTTAGATGAAGGCTTAGAAAAATGTATTCAAAAAGTAGGAATTGTTAGATATAATGCATTTAAAGATACAGGAAGTGATTTGAGTTTTACATTAGCTTTATTAGATGAAAATAATGATGGAGTAGTATTAAACGGTATTTATTCTAGGGAAATGTCAAATATTTATGCAAAACCTGTGAAGAATGGAAAATCTAAATATACTGTTTCAGATGAAGAACAACAAGCAATAGAAAAAGCTATAAGTTCAAATGAAATTGTTAAATAATAATTACTAGTGTGTTATTATATATGTTAAATTATATTTTATAAAAGATGGTGTTAAAACTAACATCGTCTTTTTTATATTGACATTTTATAAATATATATAAATTGACAGAAAATGAGAAATGGATTATAATTAACATAAGAAAATAAGATTTTTTTAGTGATTATATTTTTATAGGTAATTATTGAATACTGATATGGAAATGGGGTGAGGTTATGGAAAAAATAGTAAATAAGAAGGCTATGTTAAAAATATTAGTTTTTTTTGCTATTAGTATATTTTTAACATTGTCAAATCAGGTATATGCAGAAATAAAAACTATGTATGTTGCAGATGATAAAGCATATATATATAAATTGGGCGATGATGGAAATTGGACTGATGGTAAAAAAATTGAAATGGGAGCAGAAGTTGAAGTAATAATGAATGAATATAACGATAATAGTGGATATTATCCTTTGACTCGGAGATTATGCAGGGTATTTTATAAATAAAGGAAAAATATCTACTAAAGAGCCTTCTGAAGAACAGAAAAAGAAAAAGAAAGAGGAAACTCTTACAAGTGCTCAAAGAGTGTGGGTAATAAAGAAAACAAAAAAATATTTAAAATATTCAGGTTCAAAAAATGATGGTGATTTAAATAAAGGGGCGCAATTAACTCCAACGGGAAAAGCAAAACGGAGATAGAATTCAATTTAAAATAACAGTGAAAGGAGAGGAAAAAAAGTATTGGGTACCAAAAGATGCTGTATCTGCAAGTGAAGAAGATAATCCAGCTAATCAAGTAAGTGATAGTGCACCAACTATACCAAAAGAAGAGGAAAAAGAGTATCCTATTTTTCAAAATTTAGTTTCAGGAGAAGGAGATGCAGGAGTAACTGGGGAGGGCATAGATGATGTAATTAATGCTTCAGAAAATTTTGTTAGTCAAGGTGAAGACTCTAAAGTATCTGCAAATAATTTGCAAAGTTTTTCAGCAATATTTTATAATATACTTTTGACGATAGGGGTGGCTTGTGTAGTAATTACAGGAATGGTAATAGGAATAAAATATATGATAGGAAGTGTAGAAGAAAAAGCAAATTATAAACAAATGTTATGGCCATATCTTATTGGAAGTATAGTAACATTAAGTGCTTTTGGTTTATGGAAAATAGTTATAGAAATAATGAGAATATTATGATGTTTTTGTTTTCATAAGGAAGTAGGCATGTAAATTTTATTAATTCCAATATTTAATTAATAAATGGCTAATAAATAGTTAAAGTTTACTGTTCAATGGTACAAATGGTAAAGGATAATATATTATTTATTTGTAACTCCCAGCTGCATACAGATTGTACCTAAAATTTTATAATAAATTATAAAATTTTATTAACGATCTGTAACTTGCTGGTCCCCCCGAATTGTTACTGCATAAATAATATATTATCCTTTACCATTTGTACCATTGAACAGTGAACTGCAACTATAAATAATAAAAATTACAAAATTTACTATTGACAAATGTCTATAAAAATGCTAATATAATAACTGTCGCTGGACATTTGTCTAAGATTTGGAGAGGTGGTCGAGTTGGTTTATGGCACCAGTCTTGAAAATTGGCGTGCGTTTGTAGCGTACCGTGGGTTCGAATCCCACCCTCTCCGCCAATGATTTATTAAGAATAATAAATCATTTTTTTTTGTATTTTAGTAAAATAATAGTTTTATTCAATTTTTTATCTATTATATTAAATTTTAAAAGAGATATATATTTTTATTAATATAATTTAAAATTAGATGTGGCAAAATTTTAAATTTGATGTTATAATAACCAATATGAAAAAAGTAAAGGAAGAATTTAAAGGAGAAATATATGTACGAGAAAGTAAAACAATATATTGCAAAAATAAAAGAGAAAATGAAAATAACTAAACCAAGAACAGAAAAAATGTTAATTATATTTATGCCATTAATTATAGAATTTATTATTGAAGTTTTTTTTAGGATAAATAATGGAGGATGGAGTGCTCTATTTGGGGATTTTAAATTACGAGCATTTATTTTTTCAATTTTTGTACTTTATATGATATATGCTATCTTGTTTAGTATATCGAAAAAGAATTCAACTGCTATTAAAATTATATCAATAATCTCTTATATATTTTTAGTTGTTAATCAAGTGAAAATATTATATACAGATGAGCCATTAGTTTTTTCAGATTTTAATTTTCTATCTAAATTTGGAGAAATAGCAACATTAACATATTCAACTATGGTATCAAAAATTTTTCCTAAATTAATAGGATTTATTATATTAGGATTTATTTTCTTTGTTATTGTGAGATGGTCTAAACAGCATGAAAAAGTAAATGAAAATACGAAAATGAGAGTTATAGTTAGTGTAGTATGTATTTGCATTATGTTAATTTTATTTATACCTAGTAAGTATACTAAAAATGCCTATTTAAACTTGGTTTTTCAAGCAAATAAATATACTGATTATAATTCATATACAACGAATCTTTCATATTATAAGAAATATACGGTATTGTCAGGTTTATGGGGAGTTATGTTAAATAACACATTTACAGAACCGGAAAATTATGATAATAATAAGTTAGATGAAATTTTAAAGATTGCAAGTGAAAGTAACACAGAAAAAGAAAACTGGGGAAAACCTAATATTATATTAGTTTTTTCCGAAGCATTTTGGAATATAGATAAGTTAGAAGAAGTGAAGTTTAGCCCAAATGTCACGAAAAATATAGCTGAAATGAAAGAAAATGGGGCAACTGTTAATTTATTGTCTTGTTCATATGGTGGAATGTCAGAAAATGTTTCATTTGAACTTTTGACAGGGACGAGCATGAATTATTTTCCTAATGGTTATATACCAATAATGTCATTATATAAAAGAGAAAATATTGCAAAGGCACCATCTATTGTAAGAGAGTTAAATAAAAATGGATATGATTCTAAAATTGTTTTTGGGCGTGATTATTATAATTCAGAAAAAGCTTTTAAAAAATTGGGCTTTCTAGAATATAAAGAATTAGTAGAAAAAGATGAAAATAAAAAAGGATATTTTATTTCAGATAAATATATGATGGATGAAATTATACAGGAACTTCAAAATAAACAAGAAAACCAACCAATATTTTATATGGCAGAGACAATACAAAATCATATGCCATACACAATTGATAAGTATAGAGAATATGATGTTACTATAGAAAAGAGTAATATGGATGAAGATATAAATAATACATTATTAGCATATGCTCAAGGTGCGTATGATGCTGCAACAGAAGTAAATAGGTTATATGAATTTATAAAGCAATATAAAGAACCCACGATATTGATATTTTTAGGAGATCATTTACCATATTTGTATACATCTGAAGGTAAAGATGCGACTCAATATTTAGAATATTTTAATACATCAGATGAATTAGAGAATACATATAGAAAATATGATACACAGGCTCTTGTTATGTCTAATTATGAAATAAATTATGAAAAAATTCCTAACTATTTGGGTGATGATTTATTAATAACTTATATTGTAAATCAAATGGATATTGAATTAGATGATTATTATAAATGGTTATATACAACTATTAGTGAGTTACCAGGAGTAAATAAACATTTGTATTTTGATGCAGAAGGTAAGAAGTATTGGCTTAGTGATATGAATGATAAAAGGAGAGAAATTTATGATTTAAAAGAAAAATTGTTATATAAATTTTTTATAGAAAATACAAAATAAAATGTGCTAAAATCCTTGACAAATAGTATCAAAACAACTATAATGAATATTGGCTATGGAGAAATACCCAAGTGGTGAAGGGGACAGTTTGCTAAACTGTTAGGTCGAGTAATCGGCGCGAGGGTTCGAACCCCTCTTTCTCCGCCATAAATGGTAAATGCAATTTGCGTTATACTAAATGTATAAATGCAAATTGCTTTTTTATATTTAATAGTAACAATAGTGATTAATGTTGCTATTTGGTAGGGCAAATGCTGTCAACTTAAGAAATTGCTATAGATAATATATTATTTATAGCAATTTTTTAAGTTGACACAGGGGACGTACATTGACAAAAATGAGAAAAAAAGGTATAATTAACATAAGAATGTGTGAATGGATAATTTTATGAAGTGCAATATTTTGAGGAGAGTGGATTTTATTTAATGGCTTAATTATAAAGATATAATTGTTACAAAGGTGGTGATTATATAACTATGGATAGGAAAATTTTTACTATTTTTGTAGGAATAATTATTATTTTATTAATGCTACCTAATAATAATTTTGCAGCAGTAGATAGTGAAAAATCATTAAAAGGTAGATATGAATCTGTAAAAGGGCGATATGATAATAAAGAGAATTTGACTGTCGAAGAAGTGCAAATGTTAAAAGATGACATGCAAGCATTAGAGTATGATATGATTGAGACAAAGGAATTTTGGAAAGATTATCCAGAAAAGAAAGAATTTATAGCTTGGATAGATGAAAGTATGCAAGGGCTTCAAACGGAGTGGTATGAAATTGATGTTGTAGAGAAAGATAAGAAATCTGATTCTAGCAAAACCAATGGTACAGGTGAATCAAATAAAAAATTGATGAAAAAGAATGTAAAGCAAATACGTAAATGGCTTAATAAAAATAGTGCTAAAAATCTTTCTAAAGAAGTAAAAAAGGATTGGGAAGCAAAAATAGCAAAGGCGAAAGAAAGTGAAAAAAAGGATGAGAAAAAAGATGCAATAGCAGCAGAAGTATTGATGAATGGTGGAACTAAGGCAGAAGCTGATAAAGCTGCTATAGAATCAACGCAATCAATATATACATTACCAGGAAAAGAAGATAATGAAGAAAGTGGTGTATCAGGGGAAAATGTTGATGATATTATAAGTAAATCAGAAAATTTTATAAATGGAGCAGATAAATCTGTGTTATCTTCAGAGGAAGATTTACAAGGATTTTCAGGATTATTTTATAATATACTTTTGACTATAGGTGTAGCATGTGTAGTAATTACGGGAATGATAATAGGAATAAAATATATGATAGGAAGTGTAGAAGAAAAGGCAAATTATAAACAAATGTTAGTACCATATTTGATAGGAAGTTTAGCTGTATTAGGAGCTTTTGGAATATGGAAATTAATTTTAGATGTAGTAGAGAAATTATAATTAGTAACAGCTAAATAAAAAAATGTTGAAAAAATGTTAAATTTGAATTATAATAAATATGATTTTTATTTAATTGGTAAAAAAGGGTGTGATGTTTATGAAAAAGGCAAGTAAAATATTATTAATAGCAATAATGTTTATTATAGTTGTTTCGAATATCTCACTAGGTTTTGATATAAGTGGTCTTGGTGATCTAGATAAATATAATACAGAAGGTATAAGCTCAGGGACTTTTGTTGATATGGTTAATAATATAATTCATATTATACAAATAATTGGAAGTATAATTTCAGTTATGGTTTTAATAATTTTAGGAATTAAATATATGATTGGAAGTATTGATGAAAGAGCAGAATATAAGAGAACAATGATGCCATATTTAGTTGGTGCAGTATTATTTTTTGGAATAGTAAATGTTGTAGCGATAATTAGTAATTTAGCTCAAGGTTTAAGTAGTTAAAGAATAAATGTAATATATTGCAAAAAAATGTAATATATGATATAATAACTGTGTAAGGATGTTATTAATATTCCGAATAGGATTAAGATAAAAAATAAAGGAGGGAGTTTAGTATGAAAAAGACAATAAAAGTAGCAATGACTATAGCAATGTTAATTACAATAATATTATCATCTACAATGGTATTTGCATCTGTTGTTGATCCAGGTACTTTTACAGGAGAAGGAAGTACAATTCAAACTACAAAATTAGATAGTTTTGGACAAAGCATAGTAAAAGTTCTTTCAACAATTGGTTCAATTGCATCTGTTCTTGTTTTAATAGTATTAGGTATAAAATATATGATGGGTAGTGCAGAAGAAAAAGCAGAATATAAGAAAACATTGATACCTTATGTAATAGGTGCATTATTTGTATTTGCAGCATCTGTTATAGCAAGTACAATATTTAATGTAGCAAATCAAGCTTGGTCATAAAAATATTACAGGAATATTACAAATATATTAATTTTAAAAAAAAAGTGCAAAAATATTACAATTTTTGCACTTTTTTGTTATAATATAGTATAAGGGAAAGTATATCTTTTTTAAGGAGGAGAGGTTATTGGGAACTTATAATTTACCAAGAAATGTTAAAGGAGAAGGAAGGATATTATATATATTTTCTTCAAAAGCTTTAATATATACTTCTGTCGGTGTTTTTTGTGCACTACCATTTTATTTTTTGATGAAATATTTTCAAATGACTTTTGCAGGACTTGTTATTATTGCAATTTTTGGAATAATTGGATTTTCTATAGCAACATTTAAGATTCCTGATTCTAGTGCATTGAAATTAACTAAAAGTGTTGGAGGAGAAAATATAGATGTTACGATAATAAGATATATAAAGTTTAAAATGGCTAAAAATAGAATTTATGTTGCAACAGGCGAAGTAGATGAAAAAGAAGAAAGAGGTGAGGAAAGTGAATGAAAATACGATGACAGAGTTACTTTTTATGGTATTAATATTTATGGTAGTTATATTATTAATTTTAGTTATAACATATATTATATTGAGTGTGAAGTCTAAGAAAAGGAGAAAAAGTGCAGAAAATAAGAATATATTAAGAACAAATAAGAATGTAACAGAAAAAACTAAGAAAGAAAGTGTTAAATCTACCTCCTATAATCAACAATCAATATATAAATTTATGAAGTTTGATAAAATAGAAGATAATATGATTGTTCAAAGAAATGGAAAAAGATATTTGATGGTTATTGAATGCCAAGGGGTAAATTATGATTTAATGTCAAAAATGGAAAAGATTGCAGTAGAAGAAGGATTTCAGCAGTTTTTAAATACTTTACGTCATCCTATACAAATTTATATACAAACTAGAACAATAAATTTAGGTGATAGTATAGCAAGATATAAAGAGCAAATAAAGGGAATAGAAGAGAAATATAGAAATAAAGAATATGAATATAATAAGATGGTAGAATCTGGAAGGTATACTAATGCTCAATTAGAGAAACAGTTTTTTGAATTAACAAAACAAAAAAATATGGTAGAGTATAGTAGAGATCTTATTAGCACAACTGAAAAAATGAGTTTAAATAGAGGTGTTTTAAATAAAAAGTATTATATTGTAGTACCATATTATCCAGAGGATAGTGCAAATTCTGGTCAATATGCTGTTGAAGAAATAAGAAATATGGCATTTTCGGAATTATATACAAAATCGCAAACTATTATAAGAACATTGTCAGCTTGCTCAGTGAGTGGAAAGATTTTAAATTCTAAAGAATTGGTTGACTTATTGTATGTAGCATATAATAGAGATGAAGCTGAGACATTTGGAACAGATATGGCAATGAAATCTGGTTATGACGATTTGTATTCTACAGCACCAGATGTATTTGAAAAGAAAATACAGATATTAGATAAACAAATTGAAAAAGCAGCAATGGATTTGGTGGTTGATAAAGTTGAAAAAGCAAAATCAAGAGCTCAACAATTAGCAGAAGAAAAAGAGCAAAATATGGATGCTCTAATTGGTAAAATGGCACAAATGATTATGGAAACAAATAAAAATTCTGTTGAGGAAGGTATAGCTGAAGATGTAATTAGAGAAATTAAAGATGAGTTAGGTCAACAAATAAGTAAGAGTGATGAAAAAGGAGATGTAAGTGATGAGCAAATCCAAGAAACAACAAGCAGAAGAACTAGAAAGGCAGGCTAATAGAATAATTGAGCCTGGACGTTTAAGAAAAAAAACAATAAAAGAATTAATAGCTCCATCTGGTATAGATGCTTCGAAAATAGATCATTTGGAAATTATATCAACTGTGAAGAGATATGCAAGAAGTTTTTTTATATCATCATTACCTCGTATGTGTACATTTCCAGAATTATTTAGGGATTTATATTTTTTTGGTGATATTAATACATCTATATACATAACACCTATTTCAGAGTCAAAATCTCAAAATGAATTAAATAAAGTTATTAATGAACTTGAAACAGAAAGAATTGTTGCTTCAGATAGAGGAAATATTAATAGAGAGAGTACTCTTGCTCAAAAGAGATTTGAAGCTGAACAATTAAGAGATGAAATAGCAGCAGGATTTAATAAAATGTATGATGCATCTGTTATAGCTACGTTATTTTCATATAATTTGAATGAGTTAGATAGAATGACTAAAATGCTTGCAACAGAAATGTCAAAATCATTAGTTGGTATAAAAAGTGCGTGGGCAATTCAAGAGACAGCTTTTCAGTCTAATTTGCCTTTAATGGATGATAATGTTAAAAAGATACATTCATTTGATAGTAGATCTATGGGGACAGTATTTCCTTTTACAACTTCAGAAGTGGGACATTCTACAGGTGTACCATTAGGTTTTAATAAACAAACAGGAACTCCAATATTATTTGATAATTTTCATTCATCTTTGACAAATTATAATATGGTTATATTTGCTAAATCTGGTGCAGGTAAGTCTGTTACAATGAAAACTTTGATTTCGAGATCTTCTGTGTTAATGGGAATAGAAAGCTTAGCATTAGATGCTGAAGGTGAGTATACTATTGTGGCGGAAAGTTTAGGTGGGATTAATGTTGTATTAAGTCCTAATTCAAAGACAGTTATTAATTTGTTTGATATTGAGCCAGAAACAGTAAGAGATGAAATAACTGGTAGAGAAAGAATTGTTTTGAATGTAGAAAATAAAATAGAAGATGTAACACAAGCATTACTTACTATGGCAAGAGGTAGTACTAGAAGTACAGATGTAAATGAGCTTACTAAACAAGTTATAGCCGAGATTGTTGCAGAAGAGTATGCAAGCTTGGGAATTACAAATGATCCTAATAGTGTATATACAGAAGGGAATAGCTTTAGAAAAGGAAATAAATTATATAGAGATAAAAAAGATATGCCAACAATAGGTAGTTGGTATAGAAGATTGCAAAATAAAGCGATGCAGAATAAAAATGGTGATTATAGTTTTCATTATAGCTATTTGTTAAAAGTTATGAGACAATATATAAGAGAGTATAATGGCCAAATGGCGTATTTTGATGGTCAGTCAACTTTTGAATTATTAGATGGAGCACCATTTATTAATCTTGATATTTCACAATTGGAAGAAAGGTTTGCAAGACCTCTTGCACAGCAGATATTGCTTTCATGGATTTGGGAAAAATATGTTAAGAAGAATAGTGAAGATAGGAGAAAGGCTAGACAAAAGAGGGTTTTAGTTGATGAGGCTTGGATGTTGTTACCTTATCCTGAAGCTGTAGATTTTTTAAATACTATGGCTAGGCGTGCAAGAAAAAGAAATGTTTCTTTGGCAATTATTTCTCAAAGATTTCAAGACTTTTATGAGAAACCAGAGGCACAAGCTGTGTTAACGTCTTCAGATACAAAGCTGTTTTTAGCACAAGATAAGTCAGAAATACAATATTTGAAAGAAGTTTTTAAATTAAGTGATGGAGAAGCTAATTTTTTAATAACTTGTTTAAAGGGAGAGGGACTACTAAAAGTAGGTGGAGATACAGCTATTTTGCAAATAACACCAACTGCAAAAGAATTTGAGTTTGTTGAAACAAATTTAAATAAATTAGTGAAAATGAGAAAACAAACTAGTAATATGAAATAGTGAAGGAGGAAGAAATGGAAAAAATATTATCTAGTAAGAGCTTTATACAAAAGATAGTTATAATGATATTATTTATGGTATTTTTTAACTTTGCTATTCCTATTAGATCAGAAGCAGCAACATTTGATATAGGTGGAGATTTAATAAAGGAGTTGTCTCAATTATTGGCTTCATTAGGAGATGTTGCAACAGGTGCGCTTAATCATTTTATGCTAGGTACAGATGAACTTGTAGGTTCATCTATGCTAAGTATGGATAATCCAAATTTTAGTGATCCAAAATCTTATTTATATGTTGATGGGATAAAAGATGATGATGTAGTGAAATCAGTAAATGCTTCAGATTTGGATGGATTTGTGTGGACAGATCCAAAAATACCTAATATATTGTATTCTCCTGAGGCTATTTTTAGTAATCAAATAGGTGCATTTGATGTAAATTTTATTAATCCGCATAAATATACAGGTGTAGAATTAATGAATCGGAAAGGTTACGCAACAAAGTGGATCTGAAGAATATACAGACAAAAATGGTGATCAAAAATATGGTAGACAGTATTCTGCAGCTTTAAAATTATCTTCAACGATTGCATCATGGTATACTGCATTTAGAAATATTGCAATTGTAGGATTATTGTCAGTGCTAGTATATATAGGTATTAGAATATTGATAGGTTCTACAGCTCCTGATAAAGCAAAATATAAAGAAAGATTACAAGATTGGGTTGTGGCATTATGTTTAGTTTTTGTTATACATATAATTATGTCTGGTGTATTATTAGTTACAGAACAAATAACTAAGTTGTTTGCATCAGATACTTATGGAAATGTTATTGTAAAGATTAATGGTAGTGAAAATGGAAATGCAAGTCAATTTAGAACGAATTTAATTGGTTATGCAAGATTTATGGTTCAATATGTTCCAAAAGGAAGTAGTGATTCGTGGGGTAATGCTGTTGCTTATACAATAATATATTTAGCATTGATAATTTTCACAGTTATGTTTACTTTTACGTATTTTAAAAGGTTCTTATATATGGCGTTTTTTACGATGATTGCACCATTAGTAGCGCTAACTTATCCTTTGGATAAGTTGGCAGATGGGAAAGCACAAGCATTTAATTATTGGTTTAAAGAATATACAATGAATGCTATTATACAACCTGTACATTTAATATTATATTCTGTTTTTGTAGGCTCAGCAGTGGATATGGCAACTGATAATCCTATATATGCAATAATTGCACTTGGGGCATTAGTTCCAGTGGAGAAGATAATTAAGAAGATGTTTGGATTTGATAAGTCAGAAACAACTTCAGGTTTAGGAGCATTAGCAGGAGGAGCTTTAACAATGCAAGGTATAAATGCAGTTAGAGCTAAACTTTCAGGAGGAAGAAATTTAAAGGCGAAAAATGCAAAAAAAGGTGAAGAAGATGATGAAATAGTAACTAGAGGTAAGTCTCCTAGATTTATGCAAAATGCGCATGATCCTTTGGAAACATTATTAGGAGGAGCTGCTATTGGTGCAGCGGGGGGAGCTGTTGCAAGTGGACAAGTATCTCCTGAAATACTTGAAAGTAATAATGATGAAGATGAAGAAAATGATAATAATGCTGAAAAAGGAAGAAATGCTCAAGAAAATGGAAGATATAGTAATGATGGAGAACATAGAATATATGGAGATGGTAGAGGATATAGCCAAAATAGACAAAATAGAGATGATGAAGAAATTGAAGAAGATGGAAATCCAGCAGAAGATAATCAAGATGCAAGATATAGGGAATATGTGGAAAATGGTGACAACAGACAAGGTCAAGGTGAACAAAGAGGAAAAAATAGGGAAACTGTTGATGAGCAAATACAAAGGGAAAAGGAAGAATCAAAGTTGGAATTGCCAGTTGATTATTGGCTAAATCGAAGAAGAGAGATACAAAGAGAGAGAGAGACGGAACATGCTGAAGGACAAAGACCTCTACAACAATCGGAAGAACAAGAAAGACCTACGCAGGAAGTAGCAGAGCAAGGAACACAGATGCAAGGAGCAACAGAACAAAGAGAACAGGTACAAGAAACAGCAGAACCAGAAAGACCAGCACAACAAGCAGCAGGACGAGGAAGACAGAGAAGAATACAAGAAGCTGAGACACGAGGACAAGAAACTTCTAATACTAGAAGTATGGCTCAAAGAGTTAAAGGTGGATTAGGGAATGTAATGTATGAAGCAAAGAGACAAGTTAAGAGTGCGCCTAAAAAAGTCGGCAAAGGTGCATTAAATGGAGCTAAATTTGTTGCGAAGAAAATACCAGGAGCTGCAGTTGGTACAGTAGCAGGCTTAGCAGGCGCAACGGCTGCAGGAATACTTTCTACAGCAGCAGGTGTTGCAAGTGGAGACTTAGAAAAAGGATTAACTATGGCAGCAGGTGGTGCATTAGGTGGTGCAGCATTAGGTGCGCATATGGGAGCAAGAGCAGGAAATTCAATTGGAGGTACTGTAGCAAGAGGAGCATCTAGTGTAAGAAATTCATATAGACAAGGTGCATATACTCCTGATGAATTGAAGATACAAGAACAAGAAAAATTTGATAAACAGTTTAAATCAAATGATAGTAATTATGAGTATTTGAAAAATAAAGGTATGTCAGCTAAGGAAGCAGATGAATTCTTAAAAGGTGGTGGTGCACAAGCATTTTTAGATGCTGGTATTACTGATATAGGTCTTATGTATAATGCTCAAGCATTAGCTAAGAAAAAAGGATATGATAGAGATAGAATGATAGCTGCAGCACAATTGTCAAAAACGTTGTCAGATGGTTTTGAAAATAATATTTCTGAAAGACAAAGCTTTAGACAAAGGATTTTAGATAAAACTAAGAAGACTATGAATAATGATAATGCAATTAGAATGGCAGATAGTTTAGAGTCAGATATAATTGAATTGAAGAAAAAGTAGGAGGATTAAATTATGCATAAATTGTTTAGATTTTATAATCAAAATAGAAAGCAAATTTGGTTTTCCATACTTATAATTGCTTTTATAATTTTGATTATTCGTCTTTTAAATCAATTTTATAAAGAGAATAATCAAATAAATAATGAAGAGATTGAAAATAGTCAAAATACTTCACAAGAAAAATATGAAGAAGAAAGTAAAGTGTTAGTTACAGGAACACAACTGAAAGGAAAAATTAAAGAAGCTTATAATAGTTTAGTTGAAGATTTTTTAAATAAATGTATGAATGGCGAATATAGTGAAGCATATAAGTTGCTATCATATAATTGTAAAGAAAATTTGTATCCATCAGAAGAGTTTTTTATTGAAAAGTATTGTTCTTCTAAATTTAGCAGTGGAAAATCTTATGAATTTAATGCTTGGTCAATGAAGAATAGAAAAATATACTTGGTGAAGATTTATGAAAATATGTTGGCAACAGGAAAATTAACAAATAAAAATTATATTGAGGACTACTATAGTATAATAGAAGAAAAAAATAGTGATAGTAATGAAATAGAGTATAAATTGAGTATAGGGGGATATATAGATCGAAATTATATAAATAAAAGTAAAGAAAAAGATTACATAAAAGTAATTGTAAACTATTCAGATTTATATATGGAAAATGAAGTATATCATTTATTAATTCAGAATAAATCAGAAAAAGATATAATGTTAGATGTAAGAGAAAGTGCTGATACGGTATATGTTTTAGATGATAATAATTATAAATATAATGCTCTTATGTACGAGAATTTGGAAGAAAATTTAATTATACCAGCAAATGATGAAGCAGAAATTGCAATTAAGTTTAGTAATAATTATAATGATGGAATATCTATGAAATCATTGGTGTTTTCTAAAATTATAAAAGATTATAATAGATATTTATTGGATAAAGATGCTTATGAAAAATATGGAGATTATTTGGAGATAGAGGTTAGCTTATAAAGGGTTACATAAAGAGGTGATTATATGTTAAATGAAGAAGATATAAATGAAAAAAAAGAACAGGATGATGAGAGGGATAATAAACGAAAAAAGAAGAAAAATGCTTTTGGTAAAATAAAAGGAAAGCTAACAATAACTAAAATGGTAATACAAGCTGTACTTTTCATGACAAAGATAATGGGAGTTGTTTCTTTGATAGGATTAATTTACGAAGGTGTAAATTATGTATCAGAATTGATAAGAGCAGATGAAACACCATATGAAACCTTAGATGTACTAGGAGTAAATTCTTTAGAAGATTTAATAGAAATACAGGGAAATGAAGTAGAAGGTTATTCGTATACATATGTGGATGGTTTTGATGAGAAATTAGAAAAGTTAACAGAAAAAACTCGAAAAGAACATAATCTTCCAAGTACATCAAAAGATATGATAGAACGAATGATAAGAGCTCAATTAGTGAATCAACTTCCGAATTTAGGAGGAAGTTTAACTATAAATGATGCAAGTACAGGAACAACATCGAAAGTAAAAGATTTAAGTAAGGTTTTATTTGTAGGAGATTCTATTACATATGGTGTAGGTAAATTTGGCAATATAGAAGGAATTTTTAGAGGAGTTGGTAGTTCTAGTCCAAAGCATTGGTGTGACGATTCTCCTGTCAATGGGAATCCAACATATAGTTCCTTACCTGAAAATAGTAATGATATTGAAGCTGTATGTCTTATGATTGGGACTAATGGTCTTGATAATAATGATCAGCTTGATAATACGAAAAATTTGATTTCTAAATTGCATGAAAAATATTCAAATAAAACAATATTTGTGCAAAAAATATTACCTTTAGAGAAAAATGGGTATATTGAAAAGGTAAAAAAATATAATGATGGTTTAGAGAACTATTGTAAAACTTTAAATTATGTTAAATTTATTGATGCAACTAGTGGTGTTCAATTAGGTAATGATGGTGTTCATCCTACTGCAAGTGGATATAAACAATTGGGGAAAAATTTAACTGAAATTCTTGTTAATAGTAATTCTTCTACGGTAAAGACTAAGAATGAGAAAATTGATGATACAAAAACTAAAAATGATGATGATGCAATTGCATTTCAAGGCAATATACGAATAAGAAGGATTACACCTAATAAAAATATGGGAGAATGGAAAGATGTATCTGGTGGCACAGCTACAGTTACTACAAATCAAAACGTATCTTCAGATGCTGATGTTACAACAAGTTCAGGAACTTCTTTAGAAAAAGCAGTGAAAGCTAAAATTCCTACTGATAATGGAAGTTGGGCTATACAAGTTAAAAATTTAAAGACAAATTCGGTTGAAGTAAATATTAATAATAAAAAAATGCAGTCAGCTAGTATTATAAAATTATTTGTTATGGCTACAGCTTTTGATGAAATAGAAAAAGGAAATTTATCATTATCAGATACTGCTACAATAAATGGTAATAATTATACGGTTGATGAAGCTTTAAAAAATATGATTATAGTTAGTGATAATGATGCAGCAAATTATTTCATAAATTTGCTTGGTATGGATAAGATTAATAAATATATACAAGATAATAATTATACTAAAACTGAATTGAATAGATTAATGTTACATGGCACCGAAAAGGGAGATAATTTGACTTCTGTTGGTGATGTAACAAAAATACTAGAAAAAATTTATAATGGCAAGTGTGTAAGTAAATCTGCATCTGATAAAATGTTGGAATATTTGAAGAATCAACAGCGTACAGGAAAGATTCCAGCTGGTGTTGGCGGTAGGGCAGTAACTGCTAATAAAACTGGTGAATTGGATAATGTAGAAAATGATGCTGCAATAGTTTGGAAAGATGGCTGCCCATATGTAATGGTTGTTATGTCTTCAGAATTATCAAATGCGGGAAATGCTAGACAGTCTATTACAGATTTAGCGGATATAGTTTATACTAATATAGAAGCAACGAGTTCTAAGAAGAAAAATAATGCAAAGACTTCATCAACATCGTCTTCGAGAGCAAAGACTACAAATAAGTCAGAAGGTAATAATAAATCTTCTGGTTCAAAAGGGGTAATTGTTTTAGATCCTGGTCATGGTGCTTCATTGTATGGTGCTTCTGCTGAAACATTAAAAAGTAATGGGTATGTGCAAAATGGTGATTCATGGGGAGAATGGAGACATTGGAAATCTGGTACTTATGGACAAGAGTGTGGAGGTTCAGGATGTTGTGGAAGATGTGATACTGGTAGTGAATGGTATAGAGTGGGCATGGGAGAAAGAGAGACGGAACCAGAAATAAATTGGAATAATGCAGTAGCAGCTAAGAAATATTTGGAACAAATGGGGTATACTGTTAGATTGACACGAACACAAAATAATCATCCTTCATTTGCTCAAAGATCAACATATTGTTTTCCTAATCAAAATACGTCAAAGGAACCGGATGCGGATTTATATGTATGTATACATGCGAATGCTTCTGCGAATGGGACAGCAAGAGGAACAGCATATATGGCTACTGGTGGTACATATGATCAAAAATATATAAGTGGTGATTATGTTAATCAATCAAATACAGCAGCAAATATAATTAATAATAAAATTGCTGAGGCTACAGGTCTAACTAAAAGAGAGCCATTTAGTGGAGAAACAGATTTAATTGCTTTTCATAAGAACCCATGTCCAACAGCTTACTTGGAAATAGGATTTTATGATAATGCAGAAGATTTAAAAATTTTGCAATCAAAAAGTGATGATATTGGTAGAGCAATTGCCAATGGTGTAAATGAATATATGGGAAGTCCGGCAGCTAATATAAATTCATCTAGTTCATCTAGTTCATCAAACTCATCAAACTCATCAAACTCATCAAATTCATCAAATTCATCAAGCTCATCATCTTCATCATCAAGTTTTGTTGAATCTACTATATATGATTTAAAGTATGTAGAACCAGAAGTTTTTGATGAATATGTAGAAAATAATAATCAAGAAGCAATAAAAACATTTACTTTAAATGAAAATGGATATTTGATAACTGCTAAGTGGTCAGCTTCAGAAAATGGTGTTAATATTTCAAAAAATTCACCAATTAATTTTAAATCTGTGTTAGGTAAATATATTACTACTTATGAATATATGTTAGATTATTGGATTGATATAAAAGAAATAGAATTTCAAGATGCATTTATTGATACTGTTATGAACAGTGAATTTATTATTGCTATAGAGGATAATGTTACAACTACAGGAGTAGAAACAAGAACAACAGTTACATCTGATATAAATGGTTCGAGTGGAGGAACACAATCATCTTGGAATTATACAGAATATGTTAGTAATACTATTGAATTGGTTTATGCTGATACATGGTTTGTGAATGTAAGTAAAGACTTTGATTTTTCAACTGCTAATTTAACTTCAGCTTCAGGTTCTTCAGATGGAAGTAAAATTGTTTTAAATGGATCAAAGGGAGAATCTTTAGGAACTTTTCAAATTACAGGATATTGTCCTTGCTATTCGTGTACGAAAAGTTGGGGGAGAAAAACTTCAACAGGTGCTACTTGTACGGCTAATAGAACAATTGCAGTTGATCCTGAAGTAATACCTTATGGAACAAAAGTAATTATTGATGGTTTTGATAGTGTGTTTGTTGCAGAAGATTGTGGTGGAGGAATTAATGGCAAACATATAGACATTTTTGTTGATACTCATTCAGAAGCAATTAATAGAATAGGTAGTTTAAAGAAAAAAGTATGGTTAGCAGAAAATGTAAGTGAAACTACTGTTAATGGTGGAAATGCAGAAAATGTAGAGAGAATAAATGTTACTGCTAATGTACCAGGTAAAGTTACTATTTCTGAAACAGGAGATGTTGCTACTAGTGCAACTACTTCTTCAAATGTTACTACTGTTGATGGTGAAGAGGTACAAGAAACAATTACGACAACTACAATTGTAAATACAAAAACGATTTCAAATGAGTATGATTTAGAAGAGGAAGCAAGAGTAACTTCAAAAGAAAAGGAATATGTTGAATTGTTTGAGGAATATCCAGATGCAAAAACAAGAGTAAAACCACGATGGTTAATAAAGTGTGTAGAAGGAAATGCTACACAGATGATAGATATAACTAAATATTTCTTGAATGTATTGATGAATGAAGAGATTTTTGCTAATGTTAATAAAGATGAAATTTTTAGTAGATTTAAAAGCAATGAGTTTAAAATGCTTGGTGCAGGTTCAACTGATATATCACTTACAGATACTGTAATGGATAAAGAGACTTTTGTAAAAGCTTTAAATGCATATTATGATAAGACACGGAAATCTTTCTTTTAAACAAAACTTTTTGTCAAGGGCAGAAGAGATTTATGATTTGGGCGAAAAATATAATATAAATCCTGAATTAATTATTACAATGGCTAAGAAAGAGAGTGGTTTTAAAGCTTCAGGCAGTAATCAAAATTTCTGGGGATTAGATACTCCAAATGGTTCTTCTTTGGGCTATATAGCAACTTTTGAAGAAGGTGTAAAAAAATTGGCAAATACTTTTTCGAGTTATATGGAAGGAAGTGGAACTTGGCAAGAAAAAGAGATTGTAAATCGTGCTAATGAAAGAGAAGCTGCAGGATGTAATTCCAATGGTTATGGTCAACCAGGTACTTTGAAAGGGATGCTTAGTATTTATTCAGATTTATGTGGAGAAAATCCTAAACATAGAGAAGGAAATTCAGGTGATGGTGGTAATTATTATTTAAAGGTAATTTATGGAGCTGAATTTGCAGCAAAATGTGGAAGTGTTCATAAAATAGGTGTAGATGATTATACAATTCAAGAAAGAGCAGATTATACAGCATGGCTGTATGAGCAACAATTACAATTTTGGAATGATATTTTTGGAGAATTTGCAACACTAGGTGGAGGAGGAGGTCCAGTAATTGAAGAAGCTGTTAAACTTCATAGCTATTTAAATACACATGGATATTCTTATGCACAGGCAGGAATATGTGTCCCAAATTTACATGGAAAAACTATAGATTGTAGTTCATTTGTTACTTGGGTTTTAGTAAATGCAAAAATAGATGGATTTGTAGAAGGTATGTATCAGTGGACATCATATACATTTGAGGCAAACCCTTATGGTTGGCAAAAAGTTTCTATTGCGGATGCACAACCAGGTGACATAGTTGCTTATCCTGGACACGTTGAAATTATAGCTGAAAATGATCCAGGTAATGGAAAATTTAGAGTGTACAATTGTGGTGGAAATGCTTCTATTAATGCTAAGGGAACTGATGAATTACCAGAAAGTAGTACATCTGGAAATTATAAATCATCGGCAACAATTATTTTAAGAGTGCCACAATAGGAAGGAGCATGTACATGGATAGAAAGCTAAAGTTGATAAAAGTAATTGGAATTGTATTGATGATATTGATTGTTATTGTTGCAATTATTTTAATAATTTTTTATAAAAAGGCTGAAGTAGGGACAAGTGGAGAAAATCTAGAAGTTACTACATTTGAGACAAAAGATACTTATGTATCTATTGAGAATATAGATAAATTAAAAAATAAAAACAAATATTATACTGTTAAAATGTTAGTTGAAAGATATTTTAATTATATTAAAGATTCTAGTGATGAAGAATTAAATGAAGAACTTAGAATGTTAAATACTACAGCATTAATTAGTGTATTGGATGAAAAATATAAAGAAGAATTTGATATAAATAATGATAATGTATTGGAAAATTATAATGATATAAATCAAGATGAAGTAATGGAAATAGATGATATATATTTTGTTGAGGAAAATGCGTCTTCTAATATATTCTTAGTATATGGAACAATGCTTATACAACAGAAAGAATTTAAATTAATGGTGAGAACAGATAGTTTAAAAATGCTATTTTCTATTTATCCTGAGGAGTATATGGAAAAATATGATTATTCTTATGAGAATAACAAAGAAGATTTTGAAAATTTATTTGTAGATGCCTTAGAAGTAAATGAATATAACAAATTTGAATATAATACAGTGTCAAGTGAAAGAATGGCAGTAATTTATTTTAATGATTTTAAAGATAAATTATTGGGTAATGTAGAAAAGGCATATGAGAGTTTAGATGAAGAATACAGAGAAAAAAGATTTGGGAGCTTAGAAAATTTCAAAAAATATGTAGATGATAATAGATCTGATTTGTCTAAATTGGAAATATCAAGTTATTTATCAGAGAATAAAAATGGTGATACGATTTATGTTTGTAAGGATCAATTTGATGGAGTATATATTTTTAATGAAATTGCTGTAGAGGAATATACTGTTGAACTAGATGACTATACATTAGACTATGATGATGATGAATTTTTAGAAGAGTATGATAAATCAAGTGATAAATATAAAGTCGCAAATAATATAAATAGATGGGTAAAGATGATAAACAGTAGAGATTATGAAGCAGCATATAGTGTTTTGGATGAAACTTTTAGAGAAACAGAGTTTGGAAGTTTGGAAAAATTTGAGGAATATATGAGAAGAGCATTTTCAGAACATTATGAAGTTGAATATGAAGAATTTACAGAAGAGACCAATAAGATTTATACTCAAAAAATAATACTAAATGAAGTATCATCACAGGATGATGATCAAGAAAAAGATAAAATAGAAAAAACAATAATAATGAAGTTAGAAAATGATACGGATTTTGTAATGTCATTTAATATAACTAAAGCAGATGTGGTTGATAACTAAAAAATTGCAAGGAGAATATAAAATTCTCCTTGCAATTTTTTAATTTGAATTGTTTAAAAGTTCTTTTTCTTTTGATAAAGTATTTTCGTTTTCTAGAGATTTTTTTCTATTTTGATTAGTTTTTAAATTGTCTTTTGCAACAGTCATAAGTAGTTTTATTCGGTTGGTTTGATTAGATTCACTAGCACCTGGATCATAGTCAATTGGTGAAATGTTTGCTTCTGGAAATTTTTCTCTAATAGTTTTTATTACACCTTTTCCAACAACGTGGTTTGGTAAACATGCAAATGGCTGAACACATACTATATTTGGAATACCGTTTTCAATATATTCAATCATTTCAGCAGTTAAAAACCAACCTTCTCCAGTTTGATTTCCGATTGATAAAACATCTTTTACTTTTTCTTCTAAATGCCAAATATCACAAGGCTGTAAGTAATTTTTCTTAGAATGTTCTAATGCAATTCTAACGTCTTTTTCCAATATGTCAATTAGTTTAATTGCTGCTTTCATTATTTTTGAAGATGTTTTATTTGTATTAAGTAAACTATTAAAGGTAATTTTATGTGTGCATAAAAATTTAACAAATCCCATAAAATCTGGTAGAATAACTTCTGCACCTTCTTGTTCTAGAATATCTGCTATATGATTATTTCCAAATGGATGGTATTTTATTAAAACTTCTCCAACAATACCAACTTTAGGTTTTTGTGCAGATGTATCTAATTCGATTTTTTCAAAATCGTTTACTATATCATATATACTTTGTTTAAATTCTGAGTTACTAGATTTTTCTAATAGTTTTTTACATTTTTTCATCCAAGAATCGAATAACTTTTGAGTTTCTCCTTTATTTATTTCATATGCTCTATTTTTGGTTAACATTTTTTGTAATAAATCTGCATAGACAACCATTCGTAATAATTTTTCCATTAATGAAACTGTTATTTTAAACCCTGGCATTTTTTCCATACCAACAATGTTAAATGATATTACTGGTATATTCGCAAATCCGGCATCTTTTAGAGCTTTACGGATAAATCCAATATAATTAGTAGCTCTACATCCGCCACCAGTTTGAGACATTATTAAAGCGGTTTTGTTTAAATCATATTTACCAGATTGAAGGGCTTCAATCATTTGCCCAGTTACTAATATAGATGGATAGCATGCATCATTGTTTACATATTTTAATCCTGTTTCGACTGTTGTAGGTGTACATTCTCTTAATAATTCTACATTATATCCAGAAGAACGTACAGCGGCTTCTAATAATTCAAAGTGAATAGGAGCCATTTGAGGAATTAAAATAGTATAATCTTTTCGCATTTCTTTAGTAAATATTTTTTTCTCTAAAATATAATTTCCATCAGCAGATTTTCTTTTTTCTTGTTCACGTTTTTTCATACTGGCTAAAAGTGAACGTATACGAATTCTAACAGCACCTAGATTATTTACTTCATCTATTTTTATTAATGTATACATTTTATTGTAGCTTGTAAGAATTTCTTCTACTTGATCTGTTGTTACTGCATCTACACCACATCCAAATGAGTTTAGTTGTACTAGTTCTAGACAATCATGTTTTCCTACAAATTCTGCTGCTGCATATAATCTAGCGTGATATACCCATTGATCAACTACACGAATAGGTCTTTTTGCTTCTGCTTTATCAGAAATACTATCTTCAGTTAATACGGCAAGTCCTAAAGAAGTAATTAATGTATCAATTCCGTGATTGATTTCAGGATCTATGTGATATGGACGTCCAGCTAATACAATACCTTTTAGGTTGTTTTCTTCTAAATAATTTATAGTTTCAGTTCCTTTATCTCTTATATCTTTTTTACATTTTTGATATTCCTGTTCTGCTTTTTCAGCAGCTTCTAGCAATTCAGATTTTGTAAAATTATATTCTTTAAATTCATCCAATTCCAGAATCTTTTTAGCTAAATTTTTCTTGTCGAATGGTAAAAATGAATTAATAAATTTTATGTTATTTTTTTTCAAATTTTCGACATTATTTTTTAATACTTCAGAATATGAAATAACTATAGGACAGTTATAGTGATTGTCTGCTTTTTCATATTCTTTTCTAGAGTATGGAATACAAGGATAAAATATAGTTGTAATTCCTTGCTCTAATAAACTTTCTATGTGTCCGTGAGAAAGCTTTGCAGGATAGCAAACAGATTCAGATGGCATTGATTCCATTCCTTTTTCATATGTGTTACGAGTAGTTTTTTCAGATATGATTACTCTGAAACCTAAAGAAGTTAGAAATGTGAACCAGAATGGGTAATCTTCATACATATTTAAAACTCTTGGAATACCAATTGTACCTCTAATAGCAAATTGTTCTTCTAAAGGTTGATAATTAAATATTCTATCATATTTATATTGAATAAGATTAGGTAGTTTTTTTGATTTCATTATCAATCCAGAACCTTTTTCACAGCGGTTTCCAGATATATGTATTTGACCATTGCTAAATTTGTTTATTGTTAGTTTGCAGTGATTTTCACAATTATTGCAATGTGTATGTGTTATGTTAATTTTTAATTTATCTATTTCGTCAGATTTTAGTATTGTGGAGGTATGTTCCATATCTAAATTTGCTTCGTATTGTTCTTTGGCAAGAAGTGCCATACCATAAGCTCCCATTAAACCAGATATATCTGGTCTGGTAACATTTTTTCCTACAATTAATTCAAATGCACGCAAAACAGCATCATTGTAAAAAGTACCACCTTGAACTACTATGTGATTTCCAAGTGTTTCAACATCTCTTACTTTCATAACTTTTTGAATTGCATTTTTTATAACAGAGTAAGAAAGCCCACTTGAAATATCACCAACACTATAGCCTTCTTTTTGTGCTTGCTTAATTTTAGAATTCATAAAGACTGTACATCTAGAACCTAAGTCGACAGGACGCTTACTATTTATAGCTTCTTGGACGAATTCGTTTATTTCTAAATTTAAACTTTTGGCAAAAGTTTCTATAAAAGAACCACAACCAGAAGAACAAGCTTCATTTAGCATAATATTATCAATAGAACCATCTTTTATTTTTATATATTTCATATCTTGTCCGCCAATATCTACAATACTTGTAACATTTGGCTCAAAAGTTTTTGCAGCGGTATAATGAGCGATTGTTTCTATTTCATTTAAATCTACATTTAAAGCAGTTTGTATTAACTTTTCTCCATATCCAGTAACACCACTATATCTTAAAATAGCTTGTGAAGGTAATATACTATATAGTTGTTTAAGCATATTCATAACACTTTTGAGTGGATTTC
Source organism: uncultured Clostridia bacterium (assembly GCA_947626815.1). Lineage (GTDB taxonomy): Bacteria > Bacillota > Clostridia > TANB77 > CAG-508 > CAG-269. The sequence goes on from CANQTN010000001.1 coordinate 108,466, forward strand.
CTTCATTATTATTATAAAGTGAATATAATAGTTTTCCATCTTTATCAATTAATACTAATTTTGTAGTAGTGGAACCAGCATCAATACCTAAATAGCAATCTCCAGTATAGCTTTCTAGTGGAGTTCGTTCAACTTTTTTTGAATTATGTCTGTTTTTGAAAGCTTCATATTCCTCAGAATTGATAAATAGTGGATCTAGAGGTTTCGAAGTAGTGTCTTTAGAATTTTTTAAATTTTCAATTTTTTCATTTAATTTATCTGGAGTAATAATATCTGAATTGATGGAATCTAACGCAGCACCTTTAGCAACTAAAAGATGAGCTTCGTCTGGAACAATAATTTCATCGTTTTTTAAATTAAGAGTTTCAATAAATCTAGTTCTTAGTTCAGACAAATAATTTAAAGGTCCACCCAAAAAAGCAACATGACCTTTGATAGGTCGACCACATGCAAGTCCGCTAATAGTTTGATTAACAACTGCTTGAAAAATAGAAGCAGCAATATCTTCTTTAGCAGCTCCGTCATTAATTAAAGGTTGGATGTCAGTTTTTGCAAATACACCACAGCGAGAGGCAATTGGGTAAATAGTAGAATAATTTTTAGCTAAAGTGTTTAAACCTGCGGTATCTGTATGTAATAAAGATGCCATTTGGTCTAAAAATGCACCAGTGCCTCCTGCGCATGTACCATTCATACGTTGTTCTATAGATTGATCAAAATAAATGATTTTAGCATCTTCTCCGCCAAGTTCAATGACAACATCTGTTTTAGGTATATACTTTTCGACAGCACGTTTACATGAAACAACTTCTTGAATGAAATTAACTCCTAAAAATTTAGAAGCAGACATTGCACCTGAACCGGTAAGTGCAAGTGTAAATACATTTGAAGGAAACTTAACTAATAAATCTTCTAGCACATTACAAACTGTATTTTTAGTATCTGAAAAGTGCCTTTTATAATCTTTATATATAGTTTCTTTAAATTTATTCATAACAATTATTTTTACAGTAGTTGAACCAACGTCCAGACCAACATGTAAAACATCTTCAAAAGTATTAGTATCCATTGTAAAAACTTCCTTTCATTGTAGAGATAAAAATTATCTAACATCTTTAATTTTATACGGAAAATAGGAATTTGTCAAATGGGAAAAACTGGTGGAAGTAGTTAATTTAAAATTTATTAAATATTGATTAAAAAATGTTCTAAAAAGGACAAACAATTAATAATATCTAATAGATTTTATAATTGAAAGGATGGTTTTTGATATGAAAAGTAAAAAAATAGGAATTATATTTTTTATATTGTTAGTAATTGTATTAATGATAGGATATTTTTTAATAAAATATTTTAAAGAAAACAATGAAGAACAAATACAAGATGAGTATACACCAGAGCAAGAAATAACAGAAGAACAAAGTAGACAGACAATTGTTAGTTTATATTTTCCATCAAAAGAAAGTGATGAATTAAATCCTGAAGCTAGATTAATTGATATAAAGGAAATTATAAATAATCCTTATGAGCAATTAATTAACTTATTATTAGAAGGACCAAAAAATGAAAAAAATAAAAAAATAATACCAGAAAATACAAAATTAAAAAGAGCATATTTGGAAGGAGATTGTATTGTATTAGATTTTTCATCAGAATTTTTATCATATTCTAAGGAAAATGAAAAAGAGAAAAATAATATTGTAAATAGTATAGTAAATACATTAACTGAATTGACAGAAGTAAATAAGGTAAAAATATTAATAGATGGAAATGAAAATACAGAATTTAATGAAATATATATTAGACAGAATTTTTAGATAAAAATTAAAAGGCATAAAAATTTAATTAAAAATGATTTAAATATAAAATTTAAATTGTGTAATAAAAATAAATAAAATTATAAAAAATAAATTTTAATAAAATATTAAATAAAAAAATTATAAAATAAAATATAAAAATAAAATAATATGAAAAAATATTATATTAAAAATAATGAATATGTAAAAATAAAATTTTGCTTGGTAATTAAAAAGTAAAAACTAAAAATGTGAGTTAAATACTTTATAAAAACATTTCAGCGAAGATTTCATTTTTGTGAATAGAATTTTTTAGTGAGCTTAAAGTAAATTCAAAAAATGAAATTTTGGAAATTGATGAGATTTTTTTATAATGCAAAAATAGAATTATAAAAATAAAAATTGGTTTACAAAAAAAATAAAAGTGAGATTAAATGCACAAAATTTATTTAAAAATGTCTGACATAGATATTGGGAATAGTGAGTTACACGAAAAAACGCTCTCAACACCAAGCACTCTACATAATTATAAAATAAAATGTGGGTTACTGTGACTATAGATGAAAAATAATGTAAAATTCTGGTAAAAATGAGTTGCAATTTTCTATTAATATTTTGCTAGATTAGTAAAAAAGTATAATAAAGGTAAAAAAAAGAACAAAAAGTGGAAAATTATGAAATTTTGTAGAATAATTTTTTGTGCAAAAATGAAAAATGATACAAAAAGGGGTCAAATTAAGAAAAACTAAAATTGTAAAAAAAAATGATATATAGTAAAAAATGTGGTTTACAAGGTAGCGATAAAATAAGAAATTTTTGGAGGAAAATAGGTTCTGAAAGTCTGAGGATTAAAGCAAAATTAGAAAAATAAATTTTTTGAAAACTGGACTACATAATCTGAAAATAAAATTAGATGAATTTTTGAAATAAAAGTTTAATTTTTGAAGGTTGATAAAAAAAGGTGCTATTTTAGAATATACAAAAATTGATATAATTTAATTTTAAAATGGTAAAAAATGGATGTTAAATTTGATGAAAGAAAAAAAATGTTAATTAACTAGTAAATGTATTTTGAGATTGAAAATTGAAAGATTAGATGTGCAAGAAAAAGATAGAATTGAAATAAGAAATATAAAGTGTTTATAAAAGTATAAATTATAAAAATAAATTGGCAGAAAAATTTAAATAAAAAATAAAAATAATATATTAAATTATAAAATAAAATTTAAATAAAAATAAAAAAATAATATAAAAATAAATTTTAATTAAGGTAGGATATAAAAAAATAAAATTTTAAATAAATAATATTGTTAAAAAAATAAAAATTAAAATTAAAAAATGAAAATAAAATAAATTAAAAATTTAAGTTAAAAGGTAGAGATAAAAATTTAAAAGTATTATATTAAAAAGTAAGAATAGAAAATATGAATGATATTGTTTCTATATAAGAATTTTATTTGTGTGAATGAAATTTTTATATTAATAGGACTAAATTAAAAAAATAAAATTTTGTAAACTGATGAAAATTTTTTATAATGTAAAAATAAAACTATGAAAATAAAAACTGGTTTACATTGAAAAAGTATAAACAGGATAAATAATGTCAAATTTATAAGAAATAATCGATATATAGATTGGGAATAGCAGATTATATGTAAAATGACAAAAAATGTAAAATACCTTACATAATCAGAAAATAAAATATAGTTTATGCAGGAGGCAGTGATTATAGATGAAAAATAATGTAAAATTATGGTAAAAATTTTTTTCAATTTTCTATTAATATGATATAAGATTGGTGAAAAATATGATAAAAGTATGAAAAATAAAAAAAAAAGTAAAAAATATGAATTTTTTTATAAATATTTTTAGTGCAAAAATAAAAATTCATATAAAAATGAATAAAATTGAAGAGGAATAAAATTGCTAAAGGAAAGATTTATAATAAGAAAAATGGTTTACATGTTAATGTTATAATATAAATTTTTTTGCTAAAAGTGAGGTCTGAAAACTTGAGGATTAAAATAAAATTAGGATAATTAATTTGCTCAAAAAGAGGATACATAATTAGTAAATAAATAGATATAAATTTTACTACTCTGAGTTTAGTCTGGAGAAATTTAGTAAATGGTGTGTTATTTGAAAGTATAAAAAAATGTTAAAATTTAATAACAATATGGTAGAAAATGGAATTTTATAGTAACTATGAAAATAAGTGATGGACGATAAGTAAATGAGATTAAAAATTGTGGTATGAGATATAAATTGAAAAACAAATATGTGAATGAAGATAAAAATTTTAAAAACAATTAAATTATAAAAAATGAAATAAATTAAAATAAAAAATATTTTACAATAAGAATATTTAAATAGAAATATTTAAATTAAAATATTAAAATGAAATATAAAAATAAAATATTAAAATGAAATATAAAAATAAAATATTAAAATGTAAAAATAAATATTGAAATAAGTAATAAATTATGAATAAAATTGAAATAAAAATTAAAAATAAAATTTAATTAAAATAAAATATTGAAAAATAGAATTATAAAATAAAAAAATTAAAAATATTTTAAATAAAAAATTTTGTATTAAGAATAAAAAAACTATAAACAGAAAAAAATTTTAATATTGGAGAAAATTTAAAGCTAAGAAAATTTTTTTTTATGAAGAAAGATGTATGTAAAAATTTTATTAATGTCAAGAAAATTTTTTAGTGACTTAATATAAATTGAAAAATTGAAATTTTGAAATAAAATGAAAACTATAATATTATAAGATCGAGATTCAAAAAATAAAAATGAGTTTACATTAAATAGATAAAAGATAAGTAAAAAATATAGAATTTATTAAAAAATAATTGAGTTATAAACAGGGAATGGTGAATTATACAAAATTTGTGAAAAATTCAAAAGATATTACATAATTCAAAAATAAAATGATGATAAAAAAGAGTTACTATAAAAGTGAACTAAAAAAATGTAAAATTATGGTAAAAATATTTTGCGATTTTTTAACAATATTTTTTTTATAATGAAAAAATGTGATAAATGTAAATAAAATATATAAAAAGTGAAAAAATGTGAAATTTTGTAGAGTAATTATTGCATCAAAAATGAAAGATAATATAAAAAGGGATAAAATTGAATATAAGTGAAAGTATTAAATAAAATAATTTGGAATAAAAAAATCGGTTTACGTGTTAAGCAGAAAATATAAACTAAAAAAAAAAATAAGCTTTTAAACTTTAAGGATTTAAATAAAATTTTAAAAATAGATCAAAAGAAAAACAAATTACATAAGTAAAAAATAAAGTTAAGTAAATTTTGTCAATTGAAGTTGAGGGTCTAAGGTTTATAAAAAGTATGCTATTTTGTAATGTGTGAAAATTGGTATAAATTAATAAGAAAATGGTAAAAAATGGATTAAAATATGAATAAAAAAATTATAGAGCCATAGATGATAATTGTTAGATTCAAAACTTAAAATATGAAAGTAAAGTATGATAGCAAAAAGTATAAAGTGAAATTTTAGATATTACTTAGTTATGGAATCAAAAAAAATAAATTAAAGTAAAAAATATTTATATGAAATAAAATGGCAATATTTAAAAAAAAATATAAAAAAGTGAAAATTCAAATTAAAATAAAAAAATTAAAATAAAAATAAAAAAAAGAAATAAAAATTAAAATAAAAAATTAAAAATAAAAATCAAAAAATTAAAAATTAAAACAGGCAAAGTGTATTTAAAAAATTTTTTTATAAAATGATTAAAAAGTAAAAAGAAAATATAATTAATGTTACAATAAAAAAATGTTTATGAAAAAAATCATTTTATAAATGAAATTATTTGATAGATTAAAATTGTCTTTCAAAATGGAATTTTGAAAATTGAGAAGATATTTTATAAGATTTGGATTGGATTATAAATAATAAGACTTGGTTTACGAGAAAAAATAAAAGTGAGATTAAATATACTAAATTTATTAAAAAATGTTAGACGTATATGTTGGGAATAGTCAGTTATATATAAAATTGTAAAAAATACAAAACATTTTACATAATTAAAAAATAAAATATAGTTTAAATATGGTACTGTGATTATAAGTAAAAAAAATGTAAAATTATGGCAAAATTAATTTCAAATTTTCTAGAAATGTTTCATTAAATTAGTAAAAAAGTATGATAAAAGTAAAAAAGGATATAAAAAGTAAAAAATTATGAAATTTTGTGTAATAAATTTTTGTGCAAAAATGAAAAATGATATAAAAAGAGATAAAATTAAGGGAAATAGAAATTGCTAAAAAATAGTGTGCAACAAAAAAATTAGTTTACATGTTAGTGGTAAAATATAAATATTTTAGCTAGAATTAGGTTTTGAAAGCTTAAGGATTTGAGTAAAATTGTGAAATTAAATTTTTAGAAAAACAGATTACATAATTTACAAATAAAATTGGATTAATTTACTTTATGAGAGTTTAAATTTTTAAGTCATATAAAAAAGAGGATTATTTTGAGTGTATAAAAGTTGGCAAAATTTAATCTAAAAATGGTAAAAAATGTATGTGATATTATAAAAGGAAAATAGAACAAATCATATGACTAATAAAGTTTGAAATTAAAGATTCAAAAATAAAATGTGAAAACAAAAAAAGATAGACTGAGATATTTGATATGAATAAAGTTATAAAAAATAAAAGTAAAAAAATATTGAAATATTAAAAAAATAATGTAAATATTTGAATAAAAAATATATTAAATGAAAAATATATGGTAAATAATATAAAATTAAAATAATGAAAAATTTTAATTAATATAAAAATAAGATAATTTTATAATATTAAAAATAAAAAATATTATAAAAATAAGTTGATATAAAAATAAAAATAAATTTTAGTTAATTTTAAATTAATTGTAAAAATAGTGTTAAAAATAAATTAATATTAAAAAAAATATAAAAATAAAATAATATTAAAATATAAAAATAAAATAATATTAAAATATAAAAATTTTAAATATCAAATATAAAATATATCTATGCTAAAAACTAATTGTATTAAACTAATTTTTTACAGTGTGATTGTGAAAATAAAAATATGAGTAAAGAGTAATGAATTATATATGTACGATTTGGTTTTTATAAGTAAAATTTTTAGTTAATGAAGATACTTTAAAAAATAAAATGTTGTAAATTCATAAAAATTTTTTATAGTATATGAGTAAGATTGGAGTAACAAAAGTTGGTTTACAATAAAAAATAAAAGTGAGATTAAGTTCACAAAATTTATAAAAAAATGTTTGATATATATGTTGGGAATAGTGAGTTATACAAAAAATCATAAAGAATGAAAAACATTCTACATAATTAAAAAATAAAATATAATTTATAAAGAGTACTGATATTATAGATGAAAAAATGTAAAATTATGGAAAAAATAATTTGAAATTTTCTATCAATATTTTGTTAAATTGATAAAAAACTGTCATAAAAGTGAAAAAAAGAAGTAAAAAGTGAAAAATTATAAAATTTTGTAGAATAATTTTTGGTATAAAAATGAGAAATGAAATAGAAAGAGATTAAATTAGGAAAAATTAAAATTGCTAAAAAAATAATGTGTAGTAAAAGAATTGGTTTACATGATAGTGTTAAAATATAAACAATTTGAATAAAAATGGATTCTGAAAGCTTGAGGATTTAAGTGAAATTACGAAATTAATTTTTTTGAAAAACAGATTACATAATTTACAAATAAAAGTAGATAGATTTTTATAGAGAAGGTTTAACTTTTAAAAATTGATAAAAAACAGTATTATTTTGAAGTATACAAAAATTGATAAAATTTAATAGAAAAATGGTAAAAAATGTATATTAATAAAAAAATATAATGTTAGATTATTAGTAAATGAATTTTTGGTATTGAAAATTGAGACATGAAATTTGAAAGATGAAATGGAAAAATGAAATGTGAAAGAAAAAAAGATGAATTGAAATGAATAATATAAAATATTTATAAAAATATAAATTATAAAAATAAATTAATAAATATATTTGAAAAAAAATAAAAATAATTTATTAATTTATAAAATAAAAATCAAAGAATTAAAAAATAAAATAAATTTTAATTAAGAAAAGTATAAAAAAATAAAATTTTAAGTAAATAATATTAAAAGTAAAAATAAAATTAGAAATTAGATATAAAAATTTAAATTAAAAGTTAAAAAATAAAAATTTAGAAAATTTATATTAAAAAGTGAAATAGTTAAAAAGTAAAAGTAGAAAAAATGGATAATGTTATTAAAAAAAATATCAATGTAAAAATTTTATTTGTATGAATGAAATTTTTATATCAATTAAATCGGGTTAAAAAATAAAATTCTGCAAATTGATGAAAAATTTTTATAAGATAAAAGTAGGATTGCAGTAATATAAATTGGTTTACACTGAAGAAGTGTAAAACTGGTAAAAGAATGTTAAATTTATAAAAAATAATTGATATATGAATTGGGAATAGTGAGTTATATGCAAAATGGTGAAAAATGTGAAATGTGTTACATAATTAGAAAATAAAATATAGTTTAGGCATGATGTTGTGATTATGAGTAAAAAAGAGTGTAAAATTATGGTAAAAATAATTTAGAATTTTCTATTAATATTTTGCAAGATTGATAAAAAAGTCTGTAAAAGTGGAAAAAGAGAATAAAAAGTGAAAAATTATAAAATTTTGTAGAATAATTTTTGGTATAAAAATGAAAAATGAAATAGGAAGAGATGAAATTAAGAAAAACTAAAATTGCTAAAAAAATAATGTGTAGTAAAAGAATTGGTTTACATGATAGTGTTAAAATATAAACAATTTGAATAAAAGTGGATTCTGAAAGCTTGAGGATTTAAGTGAAATTACGAAATTAATTTTTTTGAAAAACAGATTACATAATTTATAAATAAAAGTAGATAGGTTTTGATAGAGAAAGTTTAACTTTTAAAAATTGATAAAAAGCAGTATTATTTTTAAGTTTACAAAAATTGATAAAATTTAATTGAAAAATGGTAAAAAATGTATATTAATAAAAAATAGAATGTTAGACTATTAATAAACGAATTTTTGGTATTGAAAATTGAAATATGAAAATTGAAAGATGAAATGTGAAAAATGAATTGTGAAAGAAAAAAAGATGAATTCAAATGACTAATATAAAATATTTATAAAAATAAATTAATAAATATATTTTGAAAAAAATAAAAATAAAATAAAAATAAATTTTAATTAAGATAAAATATAAAAAAAATAAAATTTTAGGTAAATAATATTAAAAATAAAAAAATTAGATATAAAAATGAAAATTAAAAGTTAAAAAATAAAAGTTTAGAAAATTTATATTAAAAAGTGAAATAGTTGAAAAGTAAAAATAGAGGATGCTAAAAAAAAATATCTATGAAAAAATTTTATTTGTATGAATGAAATTTTCATATTATTGAATCGAGTTAAAAAATAAAATTTTGCAAATTGATGAAAAATTCTTATAAGATAAAAATAGGATTGTAGAAATATAAATTGGTTTACACTGAAGAAATGTAGAACTGGTAAAAGAATGGTAAATTTATAAAAAACAATTGATATATGGATTGGGAATAGTGGGTTATATACAAAATGGTGGAAAATGTGAAATGTGTTACATAATTAGAAAATAAAATATAGTTTAGGCATGATGTTGTAACTATAAGTAAAAAAAATGTAAAATTGTGGTAAAAATAATTTGAAATTTTCTATTGATATTTTGTTAGATTGATAAAAAAGTGTGATAAAAGTGTAAAAAGAAAATAAAGAGTGAAAAATTATGAAATTTTGTAGAATAATTTTTGATGTAAAAATGAAAAATGAAATAAAAAGGGATAAAATTAAGAAAAAACAAAATTGCTAAGAAAAATAATATGTAGTAAAAAAATTGGTTTACCTGTTAGTAATAAAATATAAATATTTTAGATAAAAATAGACTCTGAAAGCTTGAGGATTTAAGTAAAATTAAGAAATTAATTTTTTGGAGAAACAGGATACATAATTTACAAATAAAATTGGGTGAATTCTGATAGGAAAAGTTTAACTTTTAAAAATTGGTAAAAAACAGTACCATTTTGAAATATACAAAAATTGATAAAATTTAATTAAAAATGGTAAAAAATGGATATTAATATTAATAAAAGAAAATAGAATGTTAGATTATTAGTAAATGCATTTTTAGTATTGAAAACTGAAAGATGAAATGTGAAAGAAAAAAATATAGATCGAAATGAAGAATATGAAATATTTATAAAAATATAAATCATAAAAATAAATTAATAAATATTTTTGAAAAAATAAAAACAATTTATTAAATTATAAAAAAAAAATAAAAAAATAAAATAAAAATAAATTTATATTAAGAAAAAATAAAATTATAATATTTAAAATAAATAAAATAAAAATAAAAACTAAAAATATTATATTAAAAAGTAAACTGTAACTTTTAGAAAATATTAAATCTGTTTTTTATAATGTAATTAGAAAATAAAAACTGAAATTAGTATTGATAGTTATATAAAAAATATGTATGTAAAAATTTTATTTTTATGAATAGAATTTTTTAGTTAAATGAAATGGTGAAAAAAATGAAATTTTGCAAATTGATAAGAATGAGGTATAAAATAAAGATCTGATTATGAAGATAAAATTTAGTTTACATTAGAAATATAAAGTGAGTAAAAAATATAAAATTTTGTAGAATGGTTTTTGATATAAAAATGAAAATTAACATTATGAAATGCAAAATTAAACGAAAAATAATTCGCTAATAAAAAGTAATTTGTGAAAAAAATTGGTTTACATGTTAGTAATAAAATATAAAATTTTTAAGCAAACATGAAGTTTGAAACCTTAAGGATTTATGAGAAAATATTGAAAATAATATTTTACTAAGACAAGCTACATAATGTTTAAATAAAATACGGAAAATTCTGGTAATAAAAGTTTTTATTATGAAAACTGATAAAAAATTGTGCTATTTTGTAACATATAAAAATTGTCAAAAATTAATTTAAAAATGGAAAAAAATGTTTTTTGTTAATACTTAATGATAGAAAGGTAAAATTGAAATGACAATATAATATTAGAAAGAATTATTTCTTTATTAGTTTGTATAGTTTTAAATATTTGAAAAAGTGATTGAAATTGTTTAAAAAGTATTCGATATCATTTAAAGAATTAATAGTATTTTTTTTATATAAATCAAAATTAAAATGTTTTTTATTATTTTTTTCATTTCTATTTTCATTTTCTGCTGAGTTTATAAAAATTCTGTTCATTAAAATTCACCTACAATTATAAAATTTTGCAAAAATTAATATTTTGTTATATAATATGAAAAAAAATATTAAATGTGAAGTAAAAAGGAAAACAAAATGAGAATTAATTTAAATGAAAATGAGAAGATTGAAGATTTACAGATAGATGATTTAAAAATTATACAAAATAAAACAGGGTTTTGTTTTGGCATTGATAGTGTACTATTGTCAGATTTTGCAAAAGAAATAAAAGAGGATGCAAGAGTGCTGGACTTAGGGACGGGGACAGGAATTATAGCGACTTTATTATGTCATAAAACTAGGTTGAAGGAAATAATTGGTGTAGAGATTCAAAAAGAAGTATGTCAAATGGCACAAAAAAGTATAAAAATAAATAAATTAGAAGATAAATTTAAAATTCTAAATGAGGATATATTAAACTTAGAAAATGTAATAGAAAGAAATTCAATTGATGTTATTGTAACTAATCCTCCTTATGAAAGAATAGGTGCAGGAATTAAAAATAGTGATAATAAAAAGAATATTTCAAGGCGTGAAACAACAGCAACTTTAGAAGATTTTATACGAGTTTCTAAGTCTTTGTTGAAAGACAAAGGAGAGTTTTATATGGTTCATAAATTATATAGATTAGTTGATATATTATATGTTATGAGAAAATATAAAATAGAACCAAAATTAATGAGATTTGTTTATTCTACTTATGGAAGGGAACCTAAATTAGTACTTATAAAAGGAATAAAGAATGCGAAATCATTTTTAAAAATGCAAGATAATTTGTATATTTATAATACAGATGGAAGCTATACAGATGAAATTAATAGAATTTATAATAGATGAAAGGTAGGAACTTAGAGATGTGTAAGGGAACATTGTATGTTGTAGCCACTCCAATAGGTAATTTGGAAGATATTACACTGAGAGCAGTAAGAATATTAAAAGAAGTTGATTTGATTGCAGCAGAGGATACAAGATGCACTTTAAAGTTATTAAACCATTTTGAAATATCAAAACCATTAATTAGTTACCATCGACATAATGAAGAAATACAAACAGAAAAATTGATGGAAAGGCTTTTAAGTGGGCAAGATATTGCATTGGTTTCAGATGCTGGAACACCAGGAATTAGCGATCCTGGTGAAGTAATTATAAAAAAATGTGTTGAAAATGAAATTAAAGTAATACCAATTCCTGGTGCATGTGCAATGGTGAATGCATTAATTTGTTCTGGTATATCTGCAAAAGAATTTATGTTTATGGGTTTTTTACCATTAAATAAAAAATCGAGAAGAGAAAAGCTAATTGAAATTGAAAAGAGCGAAAAAACTATTATTTTATATGAAGCACCACATAAAGTGCTAAATACTTTAAATGATTTAAAAAATATTTTAGAAGATAGAAAAGTGGTTTTAGCTCGTGAATTAACAAAAATTCACGAAGAGTTTATAAGAGGCAATATTTCATATATATTAGAAAAAGCAGATGGTTTAAAAGGTGAGATTGTCTTAATTATAGAGGGAAAAAATGAAAATAGTATAGATAATTCTTTTGAAAATTTAAGTTTGGAGGAACATTATGAAATGTATAAAAATCAAGGACTGGAAAAAAAAGAAATTATAAAAAAAATAGCTAAAGATAGAAATGTAAGTAAAAATCAAATTTATCAAAAATTTTTAAAATAAAAGATGATATGTTTAATATCATCTTTTATATATAAATGTATTTTATTTTTACTCTTCTTCTAATTCACTTATTTTATCTGCACATTTTTGACATATTAATTTATCGTAATATGTTAGTAAATGTTGTGTATTACCACAAAATATGCAGTTTGGTTCAAATTTTTTTAAAACAATTGAGGATCCTTGAACATATATTTCAATAGGATCTTTTTCGACGATGTTAAATTGATTTCTAATTTCGATTGGAATAACAACTCTACCAAGTTCATCTACTCTTCTAATAATTCCTGTTGATTTCATAATACTCATCCTCCTTAAAAGTTATAATTTACAATCCCTTATGCTTATAATATATCATAAATCGAAAAACAGGTCAATTATATTGGAATAAAAAGTCAAGTTTGGAATAAAATTAGTTAGGTGATAGATATGTTAAACAAAATATGGCCTGTTTTTATTATTTTTTCTTTTGCTTATGCAATTTGTTCTGGTAATTTAGAAGAATTAAATTCATCTATTTTTGAAAGTACAAGTGATGCCATTAGTTTGTGTATTAGTTTACTTGGTACTATGTGCTTATGGAATGGAATTATGCAAATTGCAAATAAAACAACAATAATGAATAAGTTAATTACAATATTAAAACCTATTATTAATTTATTATTTCCAGAAATGAAAGAAAATAAACAAATTCAAAAAGAAATTTCTATGAATATGATAGCAAATATATTAGGATTGGGAAATGCAGCAACTCCACTGGGATTAAAAGCAATGCAATCAATGCAAAAAGAAAATAAAAAAAAGGATACATTAAGTAATTCAATGTTAATGTTTATTGTAATAAATACAGCTTCGATTCAAATAATACCAACTACTGTTATTGCAATTAGGAATTCTTTAGGTTCATTGAATCCGACTAAAATAGTTTTTCCAGTTTGGATTGCAACAGTATGTGCTGCAATTCGGTGGTATAATAGCAACAAAAATATTGATTAAATTTGGACAAAAGGAGTAAATCAATGCAAATTATTACGTATATATCTAATTTAGCGATGCCTTTGATTATTTTGATAATTGTTATTTATTCTGCAATAGAAAAAAATAAAGTGTTTGATGATTTTATAGATGGGGCGAAGGAAGGTCTTGGAATTGTTATAAATATTTTACCAACTTTGATAGGAATTTTTGTTGCAATTGGTACACTTAGAAGTTCTGGAATTTTGGATATGATAATTGGATTTATTACTCCAATTTTGAATATTATCCATTTTCCAAAAGAAGTTATGCCACTTGCGATGTTAAGACCAATTTCAGGTAGTGGAGCAATGGCAGTTGCGACAGATATAATGAAAACGTATGGTGTTGATAGTAGTATAGGAATAATTACATCAACTATAATGGGATCAACAGAAACAACGTTATATACTATTGCTATTTATACAAGTTGTGTAAAAATAAAGAAAACAAGAGGAATATTAATTGCAGCATTAACAGCAGATATAATTGGGATGTTGGTTAGTGTAATAGTATGTGAAATAGTGATAAAATATATTTAAACTTAGTAGAACGATGTCGAATTTTGTCAAAAAGTTTTTGTTGACAAATTATAAAAATTAAGGTAAAATATGTTCATGATTATAAAAATATTATTATTTATGTCAATTTTTTTTATTATAAGAGAAGTTGTAATTTATTATTTAAGTCAAGATATTAAGAAAAAGTTTTTCAAAAAATAGTTTTTACTTTTGTAGAGAAAATATTATCCCCCACAAAAAATAAAAATATGTAATAATTATAAAAGTATAAAAACTTAAAGTTCGCCCCTATAATGCAAGAATTTTAGTTTCTAGTGATATTTTCTCTACAAAATATTATATATTATCTATGATAAGTTTCACCATTTAATATTTTAAAGCCTCTAAAAATTTGTTCTAAAAGGAAAACTCTAATTAATTGATGAGGAAAAGTCATTTTAGAAAAGCATATACTTTTTTGGCATTTACTTAAAATTTCTTGATTAAGTCCTAAAGATCCGCCTATAATGAAAGTAATATTACTATGTGACATGGAAATATTATTTATCATGTAAGAAAATTCTTCAGAAGAATATTGCAATCCATTTAAGTCTAAAGCAATTGTATAGGAATCACTTTTTATATGTTTTATTATATTAGAGCATTCTTTAAATTTAATTTCATTTTCAATTGCAGAATTTAATTTATCTGGTATTTTTTCATCAGGAAGTTCTAAAATTTCTAATTTACAATATTTAGATAATCTCTTGCTATATTCATAAATAGCTGATTTTAAGTAGTCTTCTTTTATTTTGCCAATACATATTATTTTAAAAGTCAACATAAAATCCTCCCAAAATTAATAATTATTTAAATATTTATTAATTTACTATGTGATTCTCTATTTGCAACACTAAGTTGTAAGGAATTTTGATTAAAGGAATTATTTATAATTAGTTCATCAACAACAGTTTGGTAGGCAAGTTCTGGAAAATTATTTTCTTTACTTAAATGACCTAACATTGCAGTTTTTAACCCTGATTTTAATAGGTGTGAAATTGTTTTTCCAGCAGCTTCATTTGATAAGTGACCGAGTTGGACCAGCAATTCTAGATTTTAATGTAAAAGGATATGAAGAGCAACGTAAAACTTCTGGGTCATAATTTGCTTCTAACATAATAAATAAACTTTCTTCAAGTTGTTTTAAAATGTTGTTTGTCATATGTCCAATATCTGTTGCAATACTTATTTTTTTATTATCTTTCCAGATGTTAAATCCACAAGGATTATTAGCATCATGTGGAATTGAAAAAGGTTTTATATCTAAATCGCCAATTGAAAATTTATCAGAGGTTTTAAAAATTTTAATGTTATTACTATTAATTTTGTCTCTTTGCTTAGGCATACCATCTAGTGTTTCTTGATTAACAAAAACTGGTATGTTAAATTTTTTAGAAAAAGTTCCTAATCCTTGTACATGATCTACGTGTTCATGTGTAATTAGAATTCCATCTAAAGATGAGGGATCTATATTAATATTTAATAGAGCATTTTCAATTTTTTTACTACTAACTCCAGCATCAACCAATATTTTAGTATTTGATGAAGAGACAAATAGACTGTTACCACTGCTTCCACTATATAAACTACAAAAATTTAACATAATTTATTAATTCCTTTGTTTGATATTACTTTTTATAACAATGATTATTCATTAATTCTTTTAATATTTGCGCCAAGTTTTCTAAATTTTTCTTCTATGTTTTCATAACCTCTATCAATATGTTCTAAGTTATAAACTTCAGTTATTCCATCTGCAGATATTCCTGCAATGACAAGAGCAGCTCCTGCTCGTAGATCAGATGAGTATACTGGGCTACCTGTTAATTTTTTGACTCCTTCAAAAAAAGCAGTTTTTCCTTGCGCTGTTATTTTTGCTCCCATTTTATTTAACTCTTCTGTATATTGAAATCTAGAATCCCAAATACTTTCGTGAATTATACTGTTCCCATTTGCCAAAGATAGTACAACACCCATTTGTGGTTGCAAATCAGTTGGAAAACCTGGATATGGTAGAGTTTTAATTGTAGCTTTATGTGGTCTTTTATCACACCAAACATGAATACTATCTATATTATCTTCTACATTACCACCTACTTCAATAATTTTAGCAGTGATAGATTCTAGGTGTTTCGTAATACAATTTTTGATAACAATATCTCCTTTAGTTGCAACAGCAGCTAGCATAAAAGTGCCAGCTTCAATTTGATCAGGGACAACTGAATAAGTGGCGTTTCCATTTAATTTTTTGACACCATTTATTTTTATAACATCTGTTCCAGCGCCTCTAATATCAGCTCCCATTGTGTTTAAAAAATTAGCAACATCTACTATATGAGGTTCTTTTGCGGCATTATCTATTACTGTAGTACCTTCTGCTAAAACACTTGCAAGCATTACATTGATAGTTGCACCAACAGAAACGACATCCATATATATAGGAGCTCCTGTTAATTTTTGAGCTTTTGCATAAATGGTACCTTTTTCTGTAGTTATGGTTGCACCTAGACTTTCAAAACCTTTTATGTGTTGGTCAATAGGTCTTGCACCTAATTTGCAGCCACCTGGCATTCCAACTTCAATTTCTCCTTTTCTACCTAACATGGCTCCAATCACATAGTAAGAAGCTCTGAATTTACTAGTTAAATCTAAAGGTGCAGTAGTTGTAGATAAATTAGAAGTATCTATTGTAATACTATTTTTAGTGTTCCATTTTATTTTAGCACCTAATTTTTCTAATATTTCGCAAGATATTTTTATATCACTTATATTTGGCAAGTTTTCGATAGTACAACTACCGTTTATTAAAAGTGTTGCAGGTAAAATTGCAACAGCTGCATTTTTTGCTCCATTAATTGTTACTTCTCCTTTTAAAGGTGTAGGACCTTTTATTACTAGTTTTTCCAATTGTAATACCCCCATATAGAATGATCACATCAAAAAAGAGTGTAAAAATATAACACTCTATTACATAAATAAAATATAACATAAAGTTTTAATGTTTGCAACTATTTTTTTGCAGTTGTTAAATCAAAATGGTTAAAAAATTCTAGTAATTTAAATTTAAATTGTATTTCAGGACTTGATTTATCAGATACAAGAGCAAATTCTTCATCAGATAAAGAATTTTTTATTGTCTCTTTAGATTCATCAGGTACTATTCCAGAAGAAATATCTACAAAACATAGAGGGGGAAACATTACACACCACCAATTTTGACCTTTAGCTTCACCAACTTCAATTTTTAAAGCATCATAATTACCAGCAGGTAAAGAAATGTCACCATAATTTTTGGTAGGAAACTTAAAATTTCCAATATCTATTTTAACATTATAAGAATAACCTTGGTCTTTGATGGTTTGAGCTGCAATTCTTTCAAATTCACTTTTATTTTTTTCAACAATTGAAATGGCTTCTTCTTTGGTCTTACATTCTGTACATATTGAATTCATGTAATTTAACAAATTGTCTCTAACAATATATTTTAAGTTTTGATCTTCTGTACTATCACTATTGGCAATTACATGTAATCTAAAAACACTGTCACAAATGTCAGAGGAAATATTTTGTGCATAGGAAAAAGCACAAATAGAGCAATATAATAGGATAAGTAAAAATAAAATGATTACCATTTTTAAATTTTTTTTCATAAGTTACCTCCGTCATAAAAAATTTCAAAAATATTCTTTACAATTAATTATTAACAATTTTGAAAATTTTATACTAAAATTTACGAAATATAGAAAGTGTCGAAAAATGCGATGAATTTTATTTGAAATAATATTGACATATTTGTAAAGAAATGGTAAAATTTACCATAAGAAAAAATATTATTTCCAAATTATTTTATAGTTGAAAGGAAGAATTTCAAATGAATAAAAACGAAATTACGAGAGAAAAGCTATGTGCATTTTATGCTAGTGATTATCATTTTGAAATGGTAAGCTTACCATATATGAGCAAAAAATTGGAGAATAATAGTGAAGTAATAATATTAACAGAAAATGATTTAGAGAATACAATAAAAAATTTATTATTAAGAGTAAACTTAAGAGAAGAAAAAAAGCAAAATATATTAGATATAAACTGGAAGAATGATGATAAAAACAAGATGAAAACAATAGAAAATGCAGTTAAAGAAAATAAAAATATGACTATTTTTGTAAAAGGAAAACCAACATATATAGATGATATAAATAAAGATTTAAAGCCATATATAATGAATGATAAAAATGTAGAAATAATTAATTGTTATAATATTGAAGAAATTGGGGACAATATGAGTACAATTGTATCACAATACAGCAAAATTTTAACTACAACAGGTGAAAA
Source organism: uncultured Clostridia bacterium (assembly GCA_947626815.1). Lineage (GTDB taxonomy): Bacteria > Bacillota > Clostridia > TANB77 > CAG-508 > CAG-269. Next base: position 127,187 of record CANQTN010000001.1, read on the forward strand.
AGAAATATAAAAATTGTAAAAAACAGTTGCTTATTTTCTTAAAATAGTATATAACTAATAGAAGCAGATAAATTTATCTGTTTTGTTAGGATGATTTGTATATTATAATTAAGAGAGGATTTTCGATATGGACAATAAAATCGATGAAATACAGGGAACTTTAAAAAAGTATGGTCAAGAACATTTAATAAAACAGTATGAAAAATTAAATGAAGAAAAAAGGAAATTATTTTTAGAACAACTTGAATCAGTAGATTTTGAATTAATTCAAAATTTATATAATACAACAAATAAAGAAAAAAAGAATAATAAAGATGAAATTACACCAATAGAATATTTAGACAAATATAAATTATATGATGAATATAAGAGATATGAAAATATAGGTATAAAAGCAATAAAAGAAGGAAAATTAGCTGTAGTTACTATGGCAGGAGGACAAGGAACACGATTAGGGCATAATGGACCAAAAGGAACATATGACATAGGCTTAGATTCACATAAATCTTTATTTGAATTATTAAGTGATTATATAAAAGAACAAGAAAAGAAATATAATGTTATCATACCATGGTTTATAATGACAAGTAGAGAAAATAATAAAGATACTATAAACTTTTTTGAAAAACGTAAATACTTTGGACATCAGAAAGATAAAAATATCTTTTTCTTTGTGCAAGGTGAATTGCCAATGATTGATACAGAAGGTAAAATATTAATTGGAGAAGATGGTTTGATAAAAGTAGCAGCAGATGGGCATGGTGGAATTTATGAATCTCTAGTAAAAAGAGGAATGACTCAAAAGATGAGACAGATGGGAATTGAATGGGTATTTATAGGTGGAGTAGATAATTGCTTAGTAAAAATGGTAGATCCTGTATTAATGGGAGTGGCAATAGATAAAGAAGTTACTGTTGCTTGTAAATCTGTTGTAAAGGCAAATCCACATGAAAATGTAGGTGTATTTTGTAAAAAAAATGGAAGACCAAATGTTATAGAATATTCAGAGATAACAGAAGAAATGGCAGAAGCTACAGATGAAGATGGTGAATTGCTTTATGGAGAATCTCATATATTATGTAATTTATTTAGTGTCGAAGCAATAGAAAGAATGGGAGCAAATCCTTTACCATATCATATAGCACATAAAAAAGCAAAATATATAGATAAAGATGGAAATTTAATAGTACCAGATTCGCCAAATGCTTATAAATTTGAAGCATTTTTGTTTGATGCATTTGGAGAGGTAGATGAAATGGCAATACTTAGAGTAAAGAGAGAAGAAGAGTTTGCACCTGTAAAAAATTCGGATGAAGCTGGAGTAGATTGCCCAAAAACTGCAAGGGAATTATATAAAAGGTTTCATAACTTGGATTAATAAATTTAGGAATGTTTTCAATTTTATTAAAATTTGAAGATATTCTTTTTTTTATATTCTAGGAAAATCATCTTTTTTATATTTTTTGCATAATTAGTGATAGTATCTTTTTGGTAGGGGACTTCATCTAAAAAATAAGTTTAAAAGTTCGTTCAAGAAGATTTTAATTAAGAAGTTTTAAAATAATTTTATGGCACCCTTTCATGTCAAACATGAACATTTTCCATAAAATCATTAAAAAACTTCTAAATTAAATTTCTTTCAATTCACTTTTTTACTTATTTTTTTAGATGAAGTCCACTATTAAAAAGATCAATGCTGTTAACTTAAGAAATTGCTCTAGATAATATATTATTTAACTGCATAAATAATATATTATCTAGAGCAAGTTCTTAAGTTGACAGCATTGCCAAAAGATATTATTACTAATTATGTCAAAGATGAAAAAAATAACCTATTTAGATCCTAGCAAAAAATCACTTGTCAAAAAAAATATTATAAAGTATAATGAGGGAAAGAAAAGGAGGAGATAGAATGGATTATTTGAAAGAATACCAAAAATGGTGTGAAAGTCCAGAATTTGATGAAGAAACAAAAAGTGAATTATTAGCAATAAAAGACAATAAAGAAGAAATAGAAGACAGATTTTATAAAGAATTAGAATTTGGGACAGCAGGACTAAGAGGTGTAATTGGTGCTGGGACGAATAGAATGAATAAGTATACAGTAGGAAAAGCAACACAAGGATTAGCAAATTATATAGTAGAGCAAGGAACACAAGAAAAAGGAGTGGCAATAGGATATGATTCTAGGAAAATGTCAAAAGAATTTAGTATGCAGACAGCTTTAATATTATGTGCAAATGGAATAAAAGCGTATTTGTTTGAAAATTTAAGACCAGTACCAGAATTATCCTTTGCATTAAGAACTTTAGGATGTACTGCAGGAATAATGATAACAGCAAGTCATAATCCACCAAAATATAATGGATATAAAGTATATTGGGATGATGGTTCTCAAATAGTAGCTCCAATGGATAAAGATATAATTAATAAGGTAAGAAATGTAAAAAGTTTTAATGATATTAAAAAAATGTCAGAGCAAGAAGCTAAAGAAAAAGGATTATTAAAAATAATTGGAAAAGAGATGGATGATAAGTATTTGAGTACATTGAAAGATATGGTTTTAAATCCTGATATAATGAAAAAGCAAGGTAAAAAAATCAAAGTGATTTATACACCTTTACATGGAACAGGAAATACAATAGCGAAAAAACTTTTAAATGAATTGGGTATGGAAAATGTTTATGTAGTACCAGAACAAAGTGAACCAGATGGAAATTTTCCAACTGTTGATTATCCTAATCCAGAAGATTTAAGAGCTTTTAAATTATCATTAGAATTAGCTAAAAAAGTGGATGCAGATGTTATTTTAGCAAATGATCCAGATGCAGATCGTTTGGGAATATTAGTAAAAGATGCAAAAACAGGTAAATATATGGAATATACTGGAAATATGTCTGCTTTGCTAATTGCAGAATATAGAATTTCTCAAATGAAAGAAAAAGGAATGTTACCAAATAATGGAATGTTTATAACGACTGTTGTTTCTTCAGATTTAGCTAAAGCCATTGCAAAATACTATGATTTAGAATGTATAGAGGTATTAACAGGTTTTAAAAATATAGGACGTGTAATGAAACAAGCAGAAGAAAAAATGGATAAAACTTATGTGTTTGGTTTTGAGGAAAGTTATGGATGTCTAATTGGAGATTATGCTAGAGACAAAGATGGAATTGCAGCAGTAATGGCGCTTTGTGAAGCAGCATGTTATTATGCAGAACAAGGAAAAACATTGTGGGATGCAATGATAGATATTTATGAAAAATATGGATATTATAAAGAAACCTTGGTATCAATTGTAAAAGAGGGCTCACAAGGAGCAGAAGAAATTAAAAATATGATGACTAAGATGAGAAATACAGATATTCATAAAATAGGTGAATATAATGTATTAACATTTAAAGATATAGAAAATGATGTTGTTAAAAACATGCAAACAGGGGAAATAACAAAAACAGGTTTACCAAAATCTAATGTATTGTATTATGAATTAGAAGGAAATAATTGGTGTTGTATTAGACCATCTGGAACAGAACCAAAAATAAAATTATATATGGGAATAAAAGCAAAAACTGATGAAGAAGCAAGTAAAAAATTAGAGGAATTAAAAAATGCAATGTTAGAATTGATAAAATAGTTATTTGGGACTGAGATATATAAAAACTTTAGAATATAAAATTATTCTAAAGTTTTTATTTTCCAATCATCTAAATTTCTTTGAATAGCTCCAAATAAATTAGCTCGTAGCATAGGAATATTTTTAGATAATGATAAAATTAAATTTTTCATATCTTCTCTTTTTGAACTTCCATCCATAGGACAAACTTTAGGCATTATATTTAGATTATTCTTTTTTATAAATTTTTTAGTTTCTTTTTCAGGGGTATATACTAGAGGTCTGATTAGAGTAATTTTGGTTCTGTCCATATAACTCACAGGTGAAAAAGTTTTTATGCTTCCTGTATATAGTAAATTAAGTAAAAAAGTTTCTAAAACATCATCTTGATTATGCCCAATTGCTATTTTATTACAGTTTTCTCTAACTGCAATAGAATTAATAACTCCTCTACGTAAATTAGCACAGAGTGAACATGGATTTTTTTCTTTTCTAATATCAAATACGATTTCTTTTGCATTGCTTTTTTCAATAAATAATGGAATATCCAAACTATCACAGGTTTTGTGTAATAAATTTGTATCAAAAAAAGTAAAACCAGGGTCAATACTAATTGCAATTATGTCAAATTTTTTAGGATAGAATCTTTGTAATGCTTTAAAAGCGTGTAACATAGTAACTGAGTCTTTTCCACCAGATAGACATATAGCAATTTTGTCATTTTCATTTATCATTTTATATTCTTCTATTGCTTTTCTCATATAACTTAGTATTCTCTGCATTTTTATCACCAATAATATTATATCAGATCTTGTCAAGACTAAAAAGTATTTTACAAATTATAAAAAATGTGTTAAAATATGAATACATGAAAAATGTGCCCATAGCTCAGCAGGATAGAGCAATTGCCTCCTAAGCAGTAGATGGGGGTTCGAGTCCCTCTGGGCATACCATTTTTTAAAATAACATGGATAAAGGACAAGTGGTTATTATGACAGTACAGGAAAAGTTTATGCGGAGAAGCTATAAAAGAAGCAAAAAAAGCATATGAAAAGTTGGAAATACCAGTAGGATGTGTAATAGTAAAAGATGGTAAAATAATTGCAAGGGCGTATAATCAAAAGGAAGCGAAATCAGATACAACAAAACATGCAGAAATAGTAGCAATTCAAAAAGCTAGTAAAAAATTAAATGCATGGAGGTTAATAAATTGTGAGATGTATGTTACATTAGAACCATGTCCGATGTGTGCAGGAGCATTAATACAATCAAGAATAAAAAAGGTTTATATAGGTACAATGGATGAAAAAACAGGAGCATGTGGTTCTGTTTTAAGTTTATTAGATGACTATAAATTTAATCATAAGGTAGATGTAGAAAAGGGGATAAGAAAAGAAGAATGTGCAAATATATTAAAAGATTTTTTTAAGGAGTTACGACAAATAAAAAACAAAAATTAATAAATATAACTGAGGAGGAAAAATGATAAAGAGATTAAAAAATATAGCTAATAAAAGGTATTTTCATACAATTATAATATGTTTAATAATTTTTATTCTCTTATTTATATTAGGAATTATAATATTAAAATATAATATTGAAGGCGAGACAAATATGCCATTTGAACTTACAAAAATATCTATTATAAGTTCGTCAGAAGGTTTAGATGTAGAATCAGTGGAAACAAAATGGGCATTTGATGTATATCAAAGTAATGATATATACTTATATATTGACAAAAATAAAAATTATAAAAAAACTGAAGCAATAGAATCAATTATTATTGATAATATAAATGTTGACTCTCAAAAAAAAGATAATGTAAAAATATATAAACCAGACTTAGAAAATGAAAATCAGATATTTAAAAATGTAGAAAGTAATGTTGTAAATAAACTAGAATATAAAGGAACAATGGAATCAAGTTTAAAACATTTATTAATTTCAAATCAAGGTGGAATAGTAGCTTTTAGATGTTCAAAAGATAATTTAGCAAGATATACTTCAAATGATGAAGAAATCAAACATCAAGAATTGTTAAAAAAAGCTCAAATAAATCAACAAGAACTAGATATGACACTTACTTTTGATTTAACAATAAAATTAGCAGAAAGTAATCAATATAAAACAACAATAAATTTGAAATTACCAATAGAAAACGTAATTGAACAAGGCACTGCATCAAAAGAAATAACGAATCTTAAGGACTTTATCTTTAAAAGGGTAAATAATTAATATAAATATTTGTAGATGGAAAATGGAAAAAATTATTTGAGGTAAATATTATTGGCAGTAAAAATTTAATCTAAACTACTTGATAAAATATAAAATTCAGTATATAATACAACTGGTTGTTAGCTTAATCTTTGTATGGAGAGAATCCAATAAAGACCTATGAATCTTGTCAGGTCCGGAAGGAAGCAGCAATAAGTAGTCATCTTTATGTGGAGTCTTTCCATAGAGAGATTAAGAAAACAACTATTTTTTGATAGGAGATGATAAATTATGGGGTATACAGCTCTTTATCGAAAATTTAGACCATTAACATTTACGGAAATGGTAGGGCAGGAACATATAACAAAAACACTAAGGAATCAAATTATAGCAGATAGAGTAGGACATGCATATTTATTTAATGGGGGACGAGGAACAGGAAAAACGTCAGCGGCAAAAATTTTAGCGAGAGCAATAAATTGTTTAAATCCTAAAGATGGAGAACCTTGTAATGAATGTGAAATATGTAAAGGTGCTATTTCTGGTTCTTTGACTGATATTGTAGAAATGGATGCAGCATCAAATAATAGTGTTGAAGATATTAGAAGTATAAGAGAAGAAGTAAATTTTCTACCAACAAAAGCAAAATATAGAATATATATAATAGATGAGGTGCACATGTTATCAACAGGTGCTTTTAATGCATTATTAAAAACATTAGAAGAGCCACCTCAACATGTAAAATTTATTTTAGCAACAACAGAACCTCAAAAATTACCAGCAACAATATTATCTAGATGTCAAAGATTTGATTTTAAAAGAATTTCAAATGAAGACATAATAAAAAGGCTAGAAATTGTATGTAAAGAAAGTAACATAGAAGCAACAAAAGGAGCATTAAATGTTATTGCTGCTTTATCAGAAGGTGCGATGAGAGATAGTTTATCAATTTTAGAAAGATGTATACAAGATGGAGAAAATAAAATTGATGATGATAAAGTAAAAGATTTAGTAGGTATTCCTAAAGTTACATTTGTAAGTGGCATTATAAAATCAATTGTAGAATATGATGTAAATAGGGCTTTACAAAATATAGAACAAATTCTAAATGAAGGAAAAGATATTAATAACTTAATTTGGGAAATGATAAAATATAGTAAAGATATATTAGTATATCAGTCAACTAAAAAACTAGATTTATATAATGAAGAAGAGTTAAATCAAATAAAGGAATTTGCTCAAAATATTTCTCAAAGTAGATGGATTAATTTAATTGAAAAATTTTCTTTATTGGAAAATGAAATAAAATGGACAACTCAAAAGACAATTGTATTTCAAGCAGGAATTATAAGACTATGTAATAATCAATTAAGTGATAGCAATAATATAGAGGAAAGAGTAGAAAAAATAGAACAATATTTAAGATCAGGTAATATGTCAATTCAAATTAATAGTGCGAATAGAAATAAAGAGAATAATTTACAAAAATATCAAGTAAATGAAAAAATGCCTAAAATGGATGAGCCTGATAGTGAAAAAATAAATAAAGACATTCAAAAAAATATATCAAAAACTAAAAATTTTTCAAACAAAACTGAAGAATATTGGCCACAAATTATAAATGACTTAAAGCAAAATGGTAAAATTGTGTTATATACTAATTTAATGGGAACAAAAGCAACACAAATAAATGATATGACAATTGGAATTGAATTTCCAAAAGGATTAACTCCATTTGGGAAAACGGTATTAGAAAAACAAGAAAATATAAGAGAAATTTCAAAATTAGTATCAATAGCATGTGGAAAAGAAATGCAAATAAAATATATTATGTCGCAAGAAAATAAAAATACAGTAATGTCAAAAGAAGAGAGTATACAAAAATTTGCTAATCAATCAGATATACCGTTTAATATTATAGATTAAAAAAGAAAGGAGAAATAAAAAATGAGTAAAAGAGGAGGATTCCCAGGAGGAATGGGAGGATTTGGAGGAATGAATCTTAATAACTTGATGAAAGAAGCAAAAAAAATGCAGGCAGATATGGAAAAATCACAAGCAGAATTAGCAGTAAAAGAATTTGATGCATCAGCTGGTGGTGGAGCAGTTACCATAAAGGTGTCAGGAGAGAAAGTAATAAAAGAAATTAAAATAAAGCCAGAAGTTGTAGATCCAGAAGATGTTGAAATGTTAGAAGATTTGATTTTAACTTGTGCAAATGAAGCATTACGAAAAGTAGATAGTGAACAAGCTGCACAATTAGGGAAATATAATATACCAGGAATTATGTAAGGAAGGAATATAGAAATGTCATTGTATTCACCATCTATTGAAAGATTGATAGAAAGTTTTGAAAAATTGCCAAGTATTGGGCATAAAACAGCAGCAAGACTTGCTTTTTATATATTAAACAGCTCAGAAGAAGAGACAAATGATTTTATAAGTTCTATTATTAATGCAAAGAAAAATTTAAAATATTGTAGTAAATGTTTCAACATTTCAGACACAGATCCGTGTTTAATATGTGGAAATCCTAAAAGAGATTTATCTATTATATGTGTTGTAGAAGATGTAAGAGACATAGTGGCAATGGAAAAAACACATGAATTTAAGGGAGTTTATCATGTTTTGCATGGTTCTATATCACCAATGAATGGTATAGGACCAGATGATATAAAAATAAAAGAACTTTTAGCAAGATTAATGGATGGGCAAGTAAAAGAAGTAATATTAGCTACAAATCCAAGAGTAGAGGGAGAAGCAACAGCGATGTATTTATCTAAATTGATAAAACCGTTAGGAATTAAAGTAACTAGAATAGCACATGGAATTCCTGTTGGTGGAGACTTAGAATATACAGATGAGATAACATTAACGAAGGCATTAGAAGGAAGGCGAGAACTTTAAATCTTAGTTCTGTTTTTATATTCTAGGAAAGTCATCGTAAAAAAAACGATAGACTTTCCGTTTTTTTACATTTCAGCATGATTGGAAGTAATTCCTTTTAGCAGGGACCTTATTCAAAAAAAATACATTCAAAAGTTCGTTCAAGAAGATTTAAATAAGAAGTTCTAAAATAATTTTATGGCACCCTTTCATGTCAAGCATGAACATTTTCCATAAAATAATTAAAGAACTTCTATATTAAATTTCTTTCAATTCACTTTTTCATTTATTTTTTTTGAATAAGGTCCCTGCTAAAAGGAACTATTTTCAATCATGTAAAAGTGTAGGAAAAGAACGTTTTTAATTTCCAATTGTGATGATAAAGAAAATGTTTTTAATTTTTTTCAATAATAATTTTACAAATATCTCTTGTTGAGTTAGGTTTACTAAGTAAACTAGCATTTAATTTCATCAAAGTTAATTTATTAGGGTTTTTAAATAAGTCGGTTAATACAGAATCTATATCATCATCTTTTTTTAACCAAATACATACACCTTGCTCTTCTAGGAATTTAGCATTTTCTTCTTCTTGACCAGGAATTGGATTAATAACAATCATAGGTAAATTTGATGCTAGACTTTCTGTAGTAGTCATACCACCTGGTTTTGATACTACTAAATCAGAAATGCTCATAAGTTCGGGAATTTGGTCTGTGAATTCTAATACTTTTACGCGTTTTTGGGCATTATTTTTTTCTACAATTTCATCAAATTTTATTTTCATTTTTTCATTTTTTCCAGCAATTGCAATAATTTGAATATTTTCATGTATTTTTATAAGAGAATCCAAAATGTCAAAAGTTTTGGACTTTCCTAAACCAAATTCTCCGCCACCAAAGAATAAAATATTTAATTTTCCATCTTCTAATTGATAATTATTTAAAATTTCTTTTCTATCATATTTTTGTAAAAATCTGCTAGATAAAGGTATGCCAGTAATGAAAATTTTATTTGAATCTATATTTTTTTCAATTAAGTAATTTTTCATATTATCATTTGAAACAAAGTAAAAATCAGTAAAATCTTTACCTATGAGCCATTGATCATGAGGTGCAAAGTCTGTCATAATTGTTGCAATTTTAGCAAAAATTTTATGTTTCCTTTTTAAATAGCTACACATTTGACTACCAAATGGATGTGTAGAAATAATTATGTCAGGCTTTTTTTGCCTAAGTAATCTGAGTAATTTTATTGCCATAATTTTATTAGCCCTTGTAGAAAGATGTGCTAGAGGTCCTTTTTGAGAATCATTATATATTCTACCCCAAACCCAAGGTGCTTTTTTTGCAGCTTCTCTATATGCGGTTGTTGTAACTTTTTCTACTGTTTTATTTACATATTTCATACAATCTATTAGTTCGACTGAGTAATCTTTATAATTATTTATAATATATTCAGCTATGGACTTTGCAGCATTTAAGTGACCACCACCGTAAGAAGCATAAAATATCAAAATATTTTTCATGTATTACATTCTCCTTTAAAATATACAATATTAGATGAATACTATTTTATCATAAAAAAAATAAAATTTCAAAAAATGGAATATTTTTTATTAAAAGTGCAAAACTAAAATTAGAATTTAGATAAAATAATGAAAATCTGAATTAATATTAAAAAGAAAAAGGTGATTTTTTGAAATTTTCAATAAAAATAATAGTTACGTTTATATTATTGATCATAACGATTTTATTTTTTATGTTGTCAGGAATAAATATAGGCGATAAAAAGAAAAGTTATGCTGCAACTTCTAATAATGCATCAGATATACAATTAATGGCAAGGGCAATAAATGGAGAAGCACGAGGCGAGCCATATGAAGGACAAGTTGCAGTAGGTGCAGTTATTTTAAATAGAGTAAAAAGCTCAAAATTTCCAAATACAATATCAGGAGTAATTTATCAATCAGGAGCATTTACTGCAGTTGCAGACGGGCAAATAAATCATCCAATAGCAGAAAATGCAACAGTATATAAAGCAGCGCGTGATGCTATGAATGGTTGGGATCCAACAGGAGGATGTATATATTATTTTAATCCAGCAACGGCAACTAATAAGTGGATATGGTCAAGACCACATGTAAAAACAATAGGAAAACATCGTTTTTGTAAATAATTAAAAAATAAAGTTTGAGAGGATTGAGTTTAAAATGAATAAATTAGAAGACTGGAAAAATAGATTAAAAAAAGGACATATGCTAAGTGTAATATGTGTATTGTTAATAGTTGTTGTAGCACTTGGAATTATATTATATTCAAAACAAAGGGAATATAGGCAAGTATCAGAAAATAATTATAATATGGCATTTTATGAATTAGTAGATTATGTACAAAATGTGGAAACTTATCTTGCAAAATCATTAATTTCATCAACATCAGAACATGGGGCAGAGACATTAACAAATGTATGGAGAGAAGCAAATTTAGCTCAAAGTTACTTATCAAGGTTGCCAGTAGAAAGTCAAGAATTGGAAAATACAGAAAAATTTTTAAATCAGGTAAGTGATTATAGTTATTCATTGTCCAGAAAAAATATTTATGATGAAGATTTATCACAAGAAGATTTAAAAAATTTAAAAGATTTACATTCATATAGTGTGGAACTGACAAATACTTTAAATCAATTATCAGATGATTTAAATAATGGAAGATTTACATGGGGAGAGTTAACTAAGAAGGGAACAATTGCTTTTGCACAACAAGTAGATAATATTTCAAAGGAAAGTTTTAGTAATTTGGAAGAGAATTTTCATCAATATTCTGGTCTAATTTATGATGGAGCATTTTCAGAACATTTAACAAACAATGAAAAAAAAGGACTTACAGGTGAAGATATAGAAGAAGAGCAAGCAAAGAAAATAGCTAAAGAGTTTATTGGTAATGATAATGTAAAAGAAATTTCTAATTTAGGATTTTCAGAAAATGCAACTGTTCCAGCGTATGATTTTTCTGTTAAAGATAAACATGATGAAAATATAAATATATCTATTTCTAAAAAAGGTGGACATATTGTTTATATGAATTCTAATAGACAAGTAAATACTGAGTCTATTTCACAAGAACAGGCAGATGCTAAGGCTAAAGAATATTTAGAGCAAAAAGGTTTTAAGAGTATGAAAGAAACATATTATTTAAAACAAGAAGGAATTGTAACAATAAATTATGCTTATTCTCAAGAAAATGTAATAATGTATCCTGATTTGATAAAGGTAAAAGTAGCTTTAGATAATGGAGAAATTTTAGGAATAGAGACAACTGGATATCTAAATAATCATGTAGAAATAAGGGATTTATCAAAAGTAAAAATAAGTATTGATGAAGCAAGAAAAACATTAAATGAAGGCTTAGAGATAGGAAGTGAAGGGTTAGCAGTAATTCCAACTGAATGGCAAACAGAGATATTATGTTATGAATTTAAAGGAAAAGTTGAGGATAGAGAATTTTTGGTTTATGTAAATGCTGAGAGTGGTAGAGAAGAAGACATTTTAATGATTACTAATACTCCTAATGGAACTTTGACAATGTAAAAAAAATGTGATATAATAGTTGTCATAACATATGTAATAAATTTTTTCAATTAAGTAAGGGGGAAAAAATGATGAACGAGTTGAAAAAAATGGTAACACGGAATTTTAAAGCTACTAGTGTATTTTTAAATGCTGGTGTTGTAATTGCTTTTATAGGGCTATTTGTACCGGAGGTTAATTTAATGATAATAATTTGTTTGATGCTAGCGGCGTTTTCTTGCACGGCGGAAGGATACTTTGGAAAACAAGCGACAGAAAAGAAAAGAATACAACTGCGAGATATGCTAAAAAATGCTGAATGGTCCAAATTGAAATTAATTGATGAAGAATTATGTCAACAAATTTTCCAAGAAGCTATTAGAAGTGGCATCTTGAAAATAAAGATGAGTTATTCATCTGGAAATCTAAAACTTTTTTTGGAAGAAGGGCGTTTTTTAATATTGTCTGATAATGACATATTGGATTATTTTGATGTAAACGAAAAGTTCACTGAAAAAGGAAAGATACGTGAAATAAAAGATGACATAATGAGATGCAATTACTCAGAAATAATTTTAGTTAACGAGAATTATAAGCAGAAGTTATTTCAATCATGTGTAAAAAGAGGATTGGTAAGAATAATCGCAAAAAGTGATGAAATTACGATGGTCATTTTGTTTAAAACGTCGTATGTTTTTGTAGAATCAGCTGAGAAATATTTTAAAATCGTGTAGATAATGCAACAAATAAGTGTGTCAAGTTAGTAAAACTCGAAACATCAAAGGGGGGCGCAGTATTGCACCCCCCTAAATACGTTTATAAATCAATTTAATGTTTTCTATAAGTATCTTTGGAAAGTAATTCTTTACCAACTACAGCACCATTTCTTTTTAAAATTTTATAAGCAACTGAATATATAGCAGTAGATGTGCTACCAGTTTGATAAGAAGAAATTTGAACTTCGCAATCATTTTCTTGTTTCATTCCAAATATTTGGAATGTAGCAATTCCACCAGATACAGAGCAAACTAATTTAATAGGGTAATTTCTATTATTCTTGAACTGAAAATCAATTGAACCATATGAAACAGTTGCATCTCTACTTATTGGAACATAAGAAGAAACAAACATGTGATTAGTTCTTTGTACAATTTCTAAATTTGCAAGTACAGCAGCATTGTATAATGTAGAAGAAATTTGACAAATACCTCCACCGACTCCATCAACTACCTGCCCATTCAAATACATTGAAGCTTCTCTATAACCAGCTGCAATAGTCCTAGCACCAACTACTTTATTATAAGAAAAAGTTTCACCAGGCATTAATACAGTACCATTAATTTTATTACCAGCTAGAACTAAATTTGTTGATCTGTTTCTATCATAAGTAGAATATCTAGTTGCATAAGTAGAAAGTAAGTCAGGAAAAGCTTCTGTACCTATCATATTAGTAGTAACATTAGGATATATATATTTTAAAGGTATAGAATATTCATCTTTTTTTTCTGCAACTACAAGAGCTTTTGCATCATCTAAAGAAATATTAAAATCTATACCATTTTCAGAAGGATAAACAGAAAATGGATTAGTGGTATAGTAAGCGTCAACAGGATCTTTTTTCACTTCATTATAAATTTTTTCTACATCTATATCATCTGGTGCTTGTGGCTTTACAACAATTTCAATAGGATTGTTAACACAATCAAAAGAGTAGATAGAATCTTTTATATTTTTTATAGTGTTTTCAACATCAACAACATTTCCTTCTTTACCAGGAGTTATAAGCAATTCATTTCCTTCTATGTAATAGCTACTTTGAACTACTGCATCAGGAAGTTGAGCAGACATATCTTGCAAATTTTTTGACAAAGATTCTTCATCTAAAGTAATAATTGGTGCAATATTAACATTTCCAAACATTGTAGATAAAACACTTAAATTGTTTTCAAAAATATTTCCAGTTCTTCCAACTTTAAATGCTAAATTGGTAGCAGTTTTTGTATCAAACTTTACATCCATTTGTGAAAGTGAAATAGTAGTCTCAAAATCACCATGTTTTACTGTAATTTCTTCTGGAATGTTGCTTTCTAAATAATTATCTAATTGATATTTAGCATCAGAAGGACTTAAACCTGAAACATCAATATCTTTTATAGATACACCAGAAATAATATTTGTATTGAATAGGTTATATACAGTAAAACCACCAAAAATAACTAATGAAATGGTAATTAAAAATGCAAAAAAAGTAGAAATTATAACTAAAAAATTTTTTTTATTTTTGACTCTAGATTTAGTTTCGTCTGTATTTTTAGATTTAGGTTTACTTGTATCAGTAGCAGTTTTTGTTTTTGTAGTAATAGTTGTGTTTCCAGATTTATCACTACTGATTTCTGCTACAATCAAGTTTTTTTTATTTGAAGAATCATCTATATTAATTAAACTTTTATTTTCATCTAATTTCATTAAATCTTTGGCTTCGTTTTTTTTCTCTAAAAGACTATTAGTGTTATTCATTAAAAATCTCCTCGCAATATTATCTATTTTTTATTATATCATATTTTTTTTAAAAAGTGAAAAAAATATAAAAAATTGTCAAAATAAAATAAGAAAAATGGTTCATACTATAATTATAAAACTTAAAATAAGTTTTATGTCTAAAAAAAATCCAACAAGGATTTAAATTGGGAGGATGTTATGTCTAGAAATAGTAAATTAATATCTGAAAATTTAAGAGAAGAAATAGCAAAAGAATTGGGAGTATATGACCAGGTAAAACAAGATGGTGGAAGTTGGGCAAATGTACCATCAAAACAATGTGGTAATATAGTAACAAAAGCTATTGAAATAGCAAATAGAAGTGTAGAAAATAAATAGTTATTTTGGTTATTTCTTCATTATTGGAAATGACGTCTCTCATGACAAATTGTCATTTGAGGCGTTCTTTTTTATGATTTTTTATATTTGAAAAGAAAGTTGCAAAAAAGGAAAAAAGAGCATATAATTTAACAATACATATAAAAATAAATTATACTTATGTGGTAAAAGGAGGAAAAAAAATCATGAGTGGCTTAAAAGTAGAAGAAATAGTAAAGAACATAGGAGCAGAATTAGTGAATGGTGACATAAAATTTGAGTGCAAAAGCTTTTCAAAAGATACAAGAACAATCCAAAAAGGAGATACATATATAGGAATAAAAGGAGAAAATTTTGATGGAAATTTATTTTGGAGAGAAGCTTTGGAAAAAGGAGCAGATTGTGTAATAGTATCTGGTATAGAATATAAAAAACAAGACTTAGAAAAGTTTAAAGACAAAACAATACTAAAAGTAGAAGATACATTAAAAGCTTTATATCAGATAACAAAATTAAAAAGAAGTCTTTATGAAATACCAGTAATTGCAATAACAGGAAGTGTAGGGAAAACAAGTACTAAAGATATAATATCAAATGTTGTATCACAAAAATATAAAACATTAAAAACTATTGGAAATAATAATAACTATATAGGTTTATGTTTTACAATATTGCGATTACAAGATGAAGAAGCAATGGTATTAGAAATGGGAATGAATCAATTACGAGAAATAGCTTTATTAAGTGAAATAGCAAAGCCACATATATGTGTGATTACAAATATAGGAACATCACATATTGGAAATTTAGGTTCAAGAGAGAATATATTAAAGGCAAAATTAGAAATATTAGAGGGTGCTCAAGATCCGATAGTGATAGTAAATAATGATAATGATTTGTTGCATAAATGGCAAGAAGAAAATAAAAAAGAAAAAGATATTGTAACATATGGGATAAAAGAAAAAAGTGATATAAATGCAACAAATATTGTATTAAAACAAGAGGAAAGTGAATTTGAATGTAATTTGTGTCAAGATAATATAAAAGTGAAGGTACCCGTAGGTGGAGAACATTTTGTATTAAATGCTTTAAGTGCAATATGTGTAGGTAAAGTATTAAAAATTGAGAATAGTAAAATTTTAGAAGGAATAAAAAGTTTTGAATTAACAAAAAAAAGAATGGAGATAATAAATTTAAAAAATGAGGTAAAAATTATCAATGATTCATATAATGCAAGTTTAGAATCAATAAAAGCAAGCCTAAAATATTTGATGAATTGTAAAGGAAACAGAAGAATTGCTGTATTGGGAGACATTTTAGAATTAGGAGATTATTCAGAAGAACTACATAGGCAAGTAGGAAAAGAAGTAGGTAAAAGCAAAATAGATATTTTAATATGTAGAGGAGAAAAATCTAATTATATAATAGAAGAAGCAAAAAAATTAGGAATGAAAGAGAAAAATATATATTATTTAAAAGACAATGAAGAAATTGTAAAAAAAGTAACAGAAATTATTGAGCCAAAAGATATAATTTTATTAAAAGCATCAAATGGAATGAAATTTTTTGATATAGCTGAAAATTTAAAAACGATATTGCTATAAGAAAGGAATGAATATAAAGTGAAGAAGCTAGGAGTAATATTTGGAGGTATGTCAACAGAAAATGAAATATCTGTTATATCTGCAAAATCTGTTTTAAAAAATCTGGATAGAGAAAAATATCAAATATATCCTATATATATTGATAAACGAGGAGAATGGTATAAATATATAGAAAATAGTAATGACAGTGAAATTGAAGAAGAGATAAGAAATAAAGAGAAAATAACAAATATAATAGAGTATTTAAAAGGGTTAGATATTATATTTCCTGTATTACATGGATTATATGGAGAAGATGGAACAATACAGGGACTTTTTGAATTAATAAAAAAGCCATATGTAGGATGTAAGGTATTGGCATCAAGTGTGGGAATGGATAAAGTTTATACTAAAATTATATTTGAAAAGGCTGGATTAAATCAAGTAAAATATGAGTATATAAGGAAATACAAAAATAAATACATATATGTGGATAGTAATTTTAATGAACAGATATTATCAATAGAAAAAATAGTAGAAACAATTAGTAGAAAATTGAAATTTCCAATGTTTATAAAGCCATCAAACTCGGGTTCAAGTGTTGGTATTAACAAGGCAAATAATGAGGAAGAATTAAAAAAATATATAGAGTATGCAGCAGAATATGATAATAAAATTTTAATAGAAGAAGGGATAGATGGTCAAGAAGTAGAATGTGCAGTTTTAGGGAATGAAGAAGTAATAGCATCATGTGTAGGAGAAATAATATCAGCAGAAGAATTTTACAGTTATAATGCAAAGTATAATGATGAGCAATCAAGAACATATATACCTGCAAATATTTCAGAGGAGATATCAGCAAAAATCCAAAAACAAGCAATAAAAGCTTTTAAGGCAATAAATGGAAGTGGATTATCTAGGGTAGATTTTTTTGTTGAAAAGAATACTAATAAAATTTATATTAATGAAATAAATACATTACCAGGATTTACTAATATTAGTATGTATCCAAAATTATTTGAAAAAAGTGGAATTCCATATAAAGAATTATTAACAAGATTGATAATGAGTTGTAATTAATTGTGATTGTAGACATTTTTTTTAACAAAAAATTGTTAGAAAAGAATGTTTACAATCACAATTTTAATTCCTTGACATTACTATTATTTATGATATAATAGGCTTACCTGATATTTAGGGAGGATGTTAAAAATGGTATATAAAAATTATTACAAAATATTAGACTTAGAAACAAGCCAAGTTTCAGTAGAAGAAATAAAAAATGCTTATAGGCAAGCTGCTAAAAAATATCATCCAGATTTAAATATAGGGGATACATTAGCAGAAGAAAAAATAAAAGATATAAATGAAGCATATAAGACATTATCAGTTCCAGCATCAAAAAGGAAATATGATAGAATATGGAATTCACAATTTAATAAAGAAAAAAAGGCCTTTTCATCAGAAGAAAGAAAAGGAGCAATTTTAAATATGTTTTTTGGGAAAACAGAAAAAGAAGAAAAACAAGAAAAAAATGTTTATAAAAAAGTAGGAACAAAAGGTGAAAATATCGAAACAGAAATTAATGTAAGTTTAGATGAAGCTTTTTATGGCATGGAAAAAATGTTGTCAATTAGGGAAGTAGAAGGAAAAATAAAAAAAATTTCTGTTATTATTCCACAAGGTATTCAAAATGGAGAAAAGATTCGTTTAATTGGACAAGGTAAAGCTAGTATAGATGGTGGAAAAAACGGAGATTTACTAATAAAAATAAATATTGAAGATAATAATAAATTTAAATTAAGAGATAATGATTTATATACAGATTTGTTATTAACTCCATGGGAAGCGGCATTAGGAACAAGGACAAGCGTAAAATCAATAGATGATGAAACAAAAATATATATACCACAAGGAATACAAAGTGGAGAAAGAATAAAGATTCCCAATAAAGGTTATCAAAAACAAAATGGAAGAAGAGGAGATTTAATTGCAGAAATCAAAGTAGTTGTGCCAAAGCAATTAACTGATAAAGAAAGAAAAATTTTTGAAGAATTAAGGGATGCATCAGTATTTAATCCAAGAAAATAGTAAAAGTTATATTATTTATATATATTAATATATAGTTTTAAATAATTATTAACATAAAAAAATATTGACAAAATGCTTGAAATTAGCTATAATTAATTATAGTGTTATGAGAGCATTTTATATTTAAATCATAAAAAGGGGTGTAAACATGGAAACAATTCACGGTAAACACTTTAGCATAACAGATCCAGAAGGAATAAGGACAGTTATATATCAAGTAAATGAAACAAAAAAGGAGTATTTAGACGAATATCCTAGATATACAGTAGAAAGATTAGATTACTCTGAAGAATTAGTAGGTAATTTAACTAGAAAAACTTTTTATGTAGAAGAGCCACAGGAAAATGGCAACCAATTAGTAATTTTATCTTTTGGAGCAGATAGAGTTGTTATAAATACAGGCTTATTACTAGGAAATGAAGTAAAAATAACAAAAAGGCCAGAGCCTTTTCAATTTAATACATTGTATTCGGAAGAAGAAATGGAATATAAAAACTTTCAATATACGCCTAATCTACAAAGACCAATAACTATTATAGATCCAGAAACTACAGAAGAAGTAAAACCAATGCTTTATTTTGATGAAAGAACAAATGAAGTAAGAGGTAAATGTAAATTAAAACCATACAAATCTTATTTCGCATTCGAAATAAGAGAAAAGAAGTAGGAGGGACTATTATGTCAGAAAATAAAAAGCAAGGAAATGCGCAAATTCCGAGGGAGGCTATATCAGGAGCAGCAGGGCAGAATGCACAGTTTTATGTTGCATCTATAAGTAATGAGCAAATATTAGAAAATAGTCTTAATGATACATATGAAACAAAAGTGACAAATCAATATATGAGAGATATAAAAAGTATAGACTTACAACAAGGCTCAGTTATTAAAGCATATGATAATGAACCAAAATTATCAGTTAATCAAAAATCAAGAAATCAAGAAATAGGCAGAGAAGAATAATTACAAAAGAAGGTGAAATTTATGAATTATAAGATATCAGGAGCAATCAAAAAAAATCGAATTAATTTTATAATATTTGCAGTACTATGGATATTTATAGCCATAGTATTTGTTTCATCATTTGCTTATAGCTCACATATGGCAGGAGTAAGTGGAAAAACTGATATTCAGGTATTTTTGCAAACTTTTGTAAAGTCGATAGGACATCCATTTCAGACAATGGGTAATATAATTTCAGGAGGGGCTATAGGTACATATTTTTCAACATTATTAGTTGTAACTATATTTTATGCAGTGTTTTTCTTTATAGGCTTTTTCAAATCAGCTCCGAAAAATGAATATTCTGATATTGAACATGGTTCAAGTGATTGGAGCCAAAGAGGAGAGCAATATCAAGTATTGAGTAAAGACACAGGAATAATATTAGCAGAAGGAAACTATTTACCAGTTGATAAAAGAGGAAATGTTAATGTCTTAGTAGTTGGACGGTTCTGGATCTGGTAAATCAGCATCATATTCAATACCAAATGCATATCAATGTTTGGGATCATATGTATTTACAGACCCAAAAGGGGAATTATATGATAGAACAGCAGGATATTTAAAAGATAAAGGATATGAAATAAAAGTATTAAATTTAGTAAGACCACAATATAGTGATGGATATAATCCATTAATGCATATATCATCAGAACTAGATGTAGACGTAATAGCAAATACAATAGTAAAAGGACAACAAGCAGAAGGAGGAAAATCAGACCCATATTGGGATGATATGGCAGAAATGCTATTAAAAGCCTTAATATATTATTTAATAGCAACAAGACCAGAAGAAGAGCAAAATTTAGCAAGTTGTGCGGAATTAGTAAGAGCAGCAAATAACAATGGTGGAAGTAATTTACTTACAGAACTTATAAGTCAATTACCTTATGATCATCCAGCAAGGATGTATTATAAATCAATAGAAATTGCACCAGAAAAAACATATAGTTCTATATTAAGCTCTTTGCAGTCAAAGTTAGGTAAATTTGACTCAAAAGAAATAGCAGAATTAACATCAACAGATACAATAAATTTTGAAGAAATTGGAAGTAGAAAAACAGCAGTATATGTTATATCATCTGATACACATACAGCATATGACTTTTTATTAACAATATTTTTCTCACAAATGATTCAACAATTATATGACTATGCAGATCAAAATGGTGGAAGATTAAAAGAATCAACATTTTTTATACTAGATGAGTTTGCGAATATAGGAAAAATTCCAGACTTTGATAAAAAGATATCAACATCAAGAAGTAGAAAAATATCATTTAGTGTTATATTACAAAATATAGATCAATTAGAAGCAGTATATGAAAAGTCATATGAAACAATAATGGGTAACTGTGATACGCATTTATTCTTAGGAAGCAATTCTTATAAAACAGTAGAATATTTTTCTAAAGCATTAGGAGAAAAAACAATAGAAAGAGATAGTACCTCAATAAACAGAGATAGGCAGAACTGGAGAACAGGAAAATCTGTATCAGATCAAGTAATGGCAAGAGCATTAATGACGCCAGATGAACTTCGTAGAATGGATAATGATGATTGTATTATATATGAAAAAGGAATAAAACCTGTAAAAGCTAAAAAATTCTATTACTTCAAAAAGCCAATGGCTAAAAAAATGGCTGCATTAGAAATAAGTCATAATGATATTGGAGAAATTGATAGAGGAGTATGGAGAAAATACAATCCATATAATCCGTATGTAGAAGAGGACAATACTAAAGTGCAAAATTTAAAAGTAGAATCATTAGATGATTTATTTACTGATATTACAGAAGAAACTCAAACTAAGGAAGAAATATCACAACCACAGGAAATGCAGCAAGCAAATACTAATATTGTAGATGAAAAATATGATTCAAACTTAAAATTAGGTCTAGAAGATTTTGAGGAAAGTAAAGAAGAGGAAGCATATGACTTACAAAAAGAATTGGAAGCTAAATTTGATGAATTATTTGGACCTATAGATTAAATAGAAGGGAATAAGGGATTAAAAAGATCCTATATTCCCTATTAATTTTTCTTAAAAGCCTTGATTTTTTAGAAGTAACAGTTCAGTGGTCAATAGTGCAAATGGTCAATGATAATATATTATTTATGCAGTAACAATTCGGGGGGACCAACAAGTTACAGCTTGTTAATAAAATTTTATAATTTATTATAAAATTTTAGGTACAATCTGTTATGCAGTTGGGAGTTACAAATAAATAATATATTATCATTGACCATTTGCACTATTGACTAGTAAACTGTTACTTTTAGAAAATATTAATTCTGTTTTTTGCTTGATAAAATGGAAAAAATATAGTAAAATGTCAGCATAAAATATGAAAAAGGAGGAAAGAATGTTAGCTATATGGCTAACATGAATTTTAAAATATGAAATTTGTACATATAGCAGATATGCATTTTGATAGTCCATTTGTAAGTCTTTCTGACAAAGATATATTAGGTGACTTAAGAAGAATGGAGCAAAGAAGAGCATTTAAAAAAGTGATTGAATATATAAAAGAAAATAACATAGAATATTTATTTATTTCAGGGGATTTATATGAAAATAAATATATAAGATTATCAACTATTGAATATATAAATAAATTATTTACGGAGATACCAAATACAAAAATTTTTATATCTCCAGGAAATCATGATCCATATATAAAAAATTCATATTATAATAAATTTAATTGGAGTGAAAATGTAAAAATATTTAAATCTGAAATAGAAAAGATAGAAACAGAAGAAGCGAATATATATGGATTTGGATTTGACGATTTTTATTGTACAGATTGTGGGATAAGAGAATTAAAAATTGAAGAAAAAGAAAAAATGAATATATTAGTAATTCATGGAACTCTACAAGGAGCAGACTTAGAAGAAAAACAGTATAATTCGTTAAATGTGAAAATGCTGAAGGAAAAAGGATTTGATTATATAGCATTGGGTCATATTCATAAATTAAATTATAGTACAGAAGAAAATCAAAGGATAGTATATCCTAGTTCAACTATTTCATTGGGATTTGATGAACAAGGTGAACATGGTATGATAGTAGGAGAACTAACAAAAGAGACAATAAACTTAAAATTTATACAAATAGATGAAGAAATATTTAAAGAAATAAAAATTGATGTAAGTGATATAAACTCTAAAGAAGAATTAATAGAAAACATAAATAAAATAGAAATAAAATCAAATGAATACATAAAAATAATATTAATTGGAAATAGAAAATTTGAAATAAATAAATTTGAAATATTAAAATACATTGAAAATGAAAGAATAATAAAAATAAAAAACCATACTAAATTAGCATATAATTTAGATGAATTGGTAAATGAAAATACATTAAAAGGATTATATGCAAAAGAAATGCTAAATAAATTACAACAAGAAAATTTATCAGAAGAAGAAAGACAAATAATAGAAAAAGCAGTAGAAATAGGATTTGAGGCTTTAGAATAAAAACTTTATTTTACTGTCAAATTTAAAAGGAGTGAATTTTTTGAAAATAAATAAATTGAAAATAAATTCATATGGAAAATTAAAAGAAAAAGAAGTTGAATTTAAAGAACATATAAATATTGTATATGGAAAAAATGAATCAGGAAAATCTACATTAATAAATTTTATAATGAATTCTTTTTATGGAATTTCAAAAAATAAAAATGGGAAAGAATATTCAAATTTGGAAAAATACACTCCTTGGGTAGGAGACGATTTTTCAGGGAAATTAGAATATGAATTAGATAACAAAGAAAAATTTGAAATATTTAGAGATTTTAAAAAGAAAAATCCTAAAATTTATAATAGCAAGATGGAAGATATTTCAAAGCAATTTAATATTGATAAGTCAAAAGGAAATGAATTTTTTTATGAACAAACAAAAATAGATGAGCAATTATTTTTATCAACAATTTTAGTAAATCAAGAGGAAATAAAACTAGGAAAACAAGATCAGAATATATTAATACAAAAGATTGCTAATTTAGTTGGAACAGGTGATGACAATATTTCCTTTAAAAGAACAATGGATAGAATAGATAGACGAAAATTAGACGAAATAGGAACAGATAGATCGAGAGAAAAGCCAATTAATATAATTACTAGAGAAATTTATGAATTAGAGAATGAAAAACAAGAAATAGAAAAAGATATAGATGTAAAATATGAAATTGAGGAAAATAAAAATAAATTAAATGCTGAAATAGAAAAATTAGAAAGTGAAAATAAATTTTTAAAAGAAATAAAATTAATAAATGAAAATGAAAAAATAGAAAAAGAAAAAATAAATTTAAAAATAAATTTAAAAAATGAAAATGATGAAAAAATAAATTTGATAAAAAATAGTATAAATGAAATAAATTCAAAAAATGAAAATATTTATGAAGAAAGTAAAAAAATAAATTTAGAAAAAAATAAATTAAATAAAAAAATAATAATAATATTTTTATTTTTTATATTAATAAATGTTTTACAATTTATTTTTGTAAAAAATAAATATTTTAATTATATTTTTCTCCTTACAGTGCCAATGGTTTTATTTTTTTATTTTATTTTAAAAAATAAAATAAAAATTAAAGAAAAAAATACAAAAAATAAATTAGAAAAAATAGAATCAGAAGTTAATAATTTAAATAATGAAAAAAATTTAATAGAAAAAAATAATTTGGAATTAGAAAATGAAATAAATAAATTAAAAAATAATTTTAATTTAAAGATAAATTTACAAATTGAAAAAATAAAAAATAAATTTTCTAATCAATTAGAATTGGATAAAATAAATTATTTAATAAATTCCGAAAATAATAATTTAGAAATTCAAAATATAGAAAATGAATTAAATAATAAAAAAATAAAATTACATACATTGGAATTAGATTATAAAAATATAGAACCAAAATTAGAAAAATTATCAAAAATAGAAGAAAAATTAGTTAACGATAATGAAAAAATGACAACCTTAAGAAGACTAGAAAGAAGTATGAATTTAGCAAAAGAAACTTTAAATAAAGTTTATGAAGAAATGAAAAATACAGTAACACCCAAATTTACACAAGAGCTTTCAAAAACAGTATCTAAAATTACAAGTGAAAAATATCAAAATGTAAAATTTAGTGATGATATTGGTTTAATAGTAGAAGTTGAAAATGGAAGTTATGTGCCAATATCTAGGTTAAGCATAGGTACAATTGATCAATTATATTTATCTTTAAGATTAGCAATGGTAGAAGAATTATCGGAAGAAAGGATGCCAATATTTTTAGATGAAGCATTTGCTTATTATGATACAGAAAGATTAAAAAATATTTTAAAATATTTGGATGAAAGACTAAAAAAATATCAAATAATAATTTTTACATGTACAAAAAGAGAAGAAGAAGTATTAAAAGATCTGAAAATACCATTTAATTTAATAAATATTGCAGATTAATTATTAAAAAAATTCTTTAGTGATATAAAAAAATTGTTTATTGACTAATTTTGAGCTTTAATATATAATGTACATGGATTGTTTTTCGACCAACAGCTTATATTCCTTAATTAAGAAGTATACTGTACATTAAAAAATAGGAGAGATAAACATGAAAAATTTTGATGATTACAAAGATAATAGTAGAAAGGAGAATCTAAAATTTGAATCTAAGGTAGTACATGGAGCTTATGGGACAGATCCTACGACAGGGGCAATAAGTTATCCAATATACCAAACAGCAACATTTAAGCATCACTCAATAGAAGACAAAACAGGTTATAATTATGCGAGATGTATTAATCCTACAAGAGAAGAATTAGAAAGATTAATGTGCATTTTAGAGGAAGGAAATAGGGCATTTGCTGTAAATTCAGGAATGGCAGCAATAACATTAGTACTTTCATTATTAAAACCAGGAGATCATATGATACTTTCAGATGATGTATATGGCGGAAGCTATAGGGCAGTTAATGAAGTTTTAAAACCAATAGGGGTTGAAAATAATAGTATAGATTTAACTGACTTAGACTTATTGAAAAAAACAATAAAACCAAACACAAAATTAATTCTTATTGAAACTCCAACAAACCCAATGATGAAAGTAGCAGACATTGAAAAAATTGTAGAAATTGCGCATAAAACTGGTATAATTGTAGTAGTTGATAATACATTTTTAACTCCATATTTCCAAAAACCATTAACACTTGGAGCAGATATTGTACTTCATAGTGGGACAAAATATTTAGGAGGGCATAATGATGTACTAGCAGGAATAGTGGTTGTAAAAGACAAAGAAATAGGAGAAAAATTGGAAATTCAAATGTATATTAATGGTGCAGGATTGGGACCAATGGATTCATGGATTTTACTAAGAGGAATAAAAACACTAGCTTTAAGAATGGATAAGCATAATGAAAATACTATGAAAGTTGCAAAATGGCTTAGAAATCATCCAAAAGTAGAGCAAGTGTATTATGTAGGCTTTGAAGATCATAAAGATTATGCTGTAACGAAGAAGCAGACAACAGGTTTTGGAGGAATGATTTCATTTAGAGTAGATAGTGTAAAAACTGTAAATGAAATATTGAATAGATTAAAATTAGTTATATTTGCGGAAAGTTTAGGAGGAGTAGAATCATTAATTACACATCCAGTTAGCAGAACACATACGGAAATAGCAGAAGAAACGAGAAAAGCATTAGGAATTACAGATACATTGCTTAGATTATCTGTAGGAATAGAGAATGCTGATGATATTATAGCAGATTTAGATCAGGCATTAAAATAAGAATGCAAGGAGAAGATAAGGTTGAAAAAGAATTACAATATTGTAATTCTTTTCAAACTAGATTTGTGCCTTAGAAAGGAATGATAGTAAATATGAAATTTACAAAAATGCAAGCATATGGAAATGATTATGTATATATAAATGCTATTGAAGAAAAATTAGATAATTTAAGTGAACTTGCAAAATTTGTAAGCAATAGGCATTTTGGGATTGGTTCTGATGGAATGGTATTAATTTGTCCATCAGAAAAAGGCGATTTTAGGATGAGAATGTTTAACCCAGATGGAACAGAAGGAGAAATGTGTGGAAATGCTTTAAGAAGTATGAGTAAGTATGTATATGAACATAAATTAACAGACAAAACGGATTTATTAATTGAAACATTAGGAGGAATGCAAAAAGTAAAACTATTTGTAGAAAATGGTAAAGTAGTAAATATTGAGGCAAATATAGGAAAACCTGTTTTAGATACTACTAAAATTCCAGTAAATGTGACAATGCCAGAATTTATAGAACAACCAGTGAAAATATTAGATAAAGAATTTAAAATAACGGCTGTATCATGGGGAAATCCACATTGTGTAATGTTTATAGATGATGTAGATAATTTTGATGTAGAAAAATATGGAAAATTGATAGAACATAAAACTGATTTATTTCCAAATAAAACAAATGTAACATTTGCACAAGTAATTGATAGAAATAATATAAAAATAAGAGAATGGGAGAGAGGTACAGGAGAGACAATAGGGTGTGGGACAGGATGTTGTACAGCAACAGTTGCGGCTGTTTTAACTGGAAGATGTGATAGAAAGGTTTCAGTAAAACAAATAGGTGGAGTTTTAGAAACAAATTGGGAAGAAAAAACAGGATTAATGTATATGAAAGGTCCATCACATACTGTATTTGAATCAGAAATAGATGTATCACAAATAATAGGCAAGAAAAAAAATAGAAACAGAAAATTAAAAGAGCTTTTAAAAGATGTAGAATATAAGGTGGTAAAAGGCAACATAGATATTGAAATTTCAGATATAAAATATGATTCAAGAATAGTAGAAGAAAATGATGTATTTATTGCTAGGATAGGCACAATATCAGATTCACATGAATTTATAAATAAAGCAATAGAAAAGGGAGCAAAAGCAATTATAATAGAAAAAGATGTAGAAATAAAAGAAGATGTAACTGTAATAAAAGTAGAATCTTCAAGACAAGTATTAGCATATATGTCAGCGGCATATTTTAATTATCCAGCAAATGAACTTACAACAGTAGGAATAACAGGAACAGCTGGAAAAACATCAACAACTTATATGGTAAAAGCAATGCTTGAAAAGGCAGGAAATAAAGTTGGAATAATAGGAACAATATGTGCATTAATTGGGGATAAAAAAATAGAATTGCATAATACCACACCAGAAAGTTATGAAATACAGAAAATGTTTAGGGAAATGGTAGATGAAGGATGTAAATATGTAGTGATGGAAGTTTCATCACAAGGTTTAAAAATGGATAGAGTAACAGGATTTACATTTGATTATGGAGTATTTACAAATATTTCACCAGAACATATTGGTCCAAATGAGCATGAAAACTTTGAAGAATATCTATATTGTAAAAGTTTATTGTTTCAAAAATGTAAAACAGGAATTGTAAATGCGGATTCAAATAATTTAGAAGAAGTAATAAAAAATCGTACCTGTAAAATTATAAAATATGGAGTAAATGCACAAGACATTGACATTAAAGCATCAAATATAGATTTTATAATGGAGGACAACTTCCTAGGAATGGGATTTGAAGTATTAGGAAAAATAAATGAAAAATTTAAAGTATCAATACCAGGAAGATTTTCCGTATACAATAGTTTGTGTGCTATGACAGTTGCACATGAATTAGGAATAAGTACAGAAAATATAAAAAAAGCATTAGAAAATATAAAAGTATTAGGAAGAATGGAACTAGTTAGTGGAAATGAAACTTACAAATTAATAGTAGACTATGCTCATAATGAAGATGAAATGAATAATCTAATGGATACAATTTCAGAATACCATCCATCAAGGCTAGTATGTATCTTTGGAGGTGGAGGCAATCGAGCTAAAGCAAGAAGATATGACATGGGGGAAGTAGCAGGAAAATGGGCAGATTTAATAATTTTAACTGAAGATAATCCAAGATGGGAAGAAATAGAATCAATAAATAATGACATAATAGTAGGAATAAATAAAAGTAAAGGAAATTATATCATAATAAATGATAGAAAAGAAGCTATAAAGTATGCAATGAAAAATGCACAAAAAGGAGATATAATATTATTAATAGGAAAAGGACATGAAAATTATCAAGAAATTAAAGGTGTAAGATATCCTTGGGATGAAAGACAGGCAGTAAAGGAAATAGAGGCAGAATTGAGATAATTTATAAGAAGTGATAATGATAATTTTTAATGTTGTCAATTTAAGAAATTGCTCTAGATAATATATTATTTATTTGTAACTCCCAGCTACACATAAATAATATATTATCTAGAGCAATTTCTTAAATTGACGGTTTTTAGAACAGGTACTAAAAATTATTTATTATTACTTGTTTAAAGGCGCACCTCTTGTATAAATAGTAAAAATATAGTATAATAGCAAAGTACATAAATAAAAATAAATAAAGGAGAAGTTTTATGTTTGAAAAGTTAGAAGCTGTAGAAAAAAGATATGAGGAATTGACAAAATTAATTTCAGATCCTGAAATGATTGCAAATCAAGAAGAATGGCGAAAACTAATGAAAGAACATGCAAGTATAGAAGATATAGTGCTAAAATTTAGAGAATACAAAAAGGTAAAAAAAGAGATGGAAGAAGCAGAAGAACTTTTAAAAGATCCGGAAATGAAAGAACTTGCAGAACAGGAGTATTATGCTAATAAAGAAAAATTGCCAAAAATAGAAGAAGAATTAAAATTTTTATTAATACCAAAAGATCCAGATGATGATAAAAATATAATTTGTGAAATTCGAGCAGGAGCAGGAGGAGAAGAAGCAGCACTATTTGCAGGAACTTTATTTAGAATGTATAGTATGTATGCAGAAAGAAATAATTGGAGAATAGAAGTTTTAAATGAAAATGAAACAGGACTTGGTGGATATAAAGAAATTTCTTTTATGATAACAGGAAAAGGAGTATATAGTAGATTAAAATTTGAAAGTGGGGTACATAGAGTACAAAGAGTGCCAGATACAGAAAGCAGCGGAAGAATTCATACATCAACAGCAACAGTTGCAGTGCTTCCAGTAGTAGAAGATGTAGAAATAGAGATAAATCCATCAGATATAAAAATGGAAGTTTTTAGAGCATCAGGTGCAGGAGGACAGCATATTAATAAAACTTCATCAGCTGTAAGGTTAATACATGAACCAACAGGAATTGTAGTAGAATGTCAAACAGAAAGATCACAATTTCAAAATAAAGATAATGCAATGAGAATGCTTAGAACAAAGCTATATGAAATAGAAAAACAAAAACAAGATAATGAAATAACAAATGAAAGAAGATCACAAGTTGGTTCAGGTGAAAGAAGTGAAAAAATAAGAACATATAATTATCCTCAAGGTAGAATAACTGACCATAGAATAGGAATGAGTATTTATCAAATGGAAAATTTCTTAAATGGTGATTTGGATGAGATGATAGATAATTTGATTGCAGCAGATAGAGCAGAAAAATTAAAAGGTGAAGAATAAACAATAATTAAATAAAATAAAATAGTAAAAAACAATAAGGAGGTAGTTTTTTAATAGTGTGTGAAATATTAAAAACAACCATAGTAGGTTTATTCTTTGGAACTTTTGGAACAACACTAGGAGGAATATTGGGTGTAGTGACCAAAAGACATTCAAATAAATTTTTAAGCTTTATATTATCATTTGCATCGGGATTGATGATGGCAGTTATATGTTTTGACTTGATACCAGAAGCATTGGAAATAGGGACAATGACATATGTATTAATGGGTATTATAATTGGTATAATAGCAATGATTTTTTGTGATTTATTAGTAGAGAAAAAGTTTAATAATGTAAATGCTAAAAATGCTAATAGTTTGTTAAAAACTGGAATAATTGTTTCAATAGGACTTGCAATACATAACTTTCCTGAAGGATTAGCAATAGGTTCAGGTTTTGAGGCATCTGTAAAATTAGGATTGGGTTTAGCAATAGCAATTTGCTTACATGATATACCAGAAGGGATATTCCAAAATAGATACCAATTCAAAAATTAAACGATTTGAATTTGAATGAATTTATAATAGTTATTTTTTATTTTGGGTATAAATATGTTGAAGAAAATCAGATTTAGAAGATTGAAGGGAAGAAGTTTTTATGGGTGATAAGCCAAAAAGAATTCTTACACCAGAAGAATATGAAAAAGACAAGCAGTTAATCTTAAATGCATATAGAGCAGGTATGCCTATGCGTAGAATGTATGATAAATTAGGTTTTACAAGGACATATATTACTAATATGCGTAATACTTTAATTAGTGAGGGACTAATAACAGAAGATGAAATTAAATTAGCTTCTGAAAAATATTTTAAAGAAAATCCAAATGCTCAAGGTTTAAATAAGACGAAAGTTAGGAAACCGAAAGGAACAGAAAAGGCTGAAAAAAGACATAATAAATCTTTAGAAAATAGAAAAAAAGTTTATGAATTGATAAAACAAGGATATGCCCTAGTGCAAATTGCTAGGGCATTAGAAATAAGTGAAACAGGAGTAAGTTTTCATATAAAAAATTTAATAAAAGATCGGAAGAATTAAAAAAGATGAGGTAAAAAAAGCAAGTAACAGGTCAGAACAAGAAACAATAGATAAAACTACTCCAGAATATCTTGCTAAAAGAGAAAAAATTATCCAATATCTAAAGAAGGGTTGGAAAAATCATAATATACGAAAAAAATTAAGTATATCATCTTTTGATTATGACATCTACATCAGAGATATTAAAAGCCAAAAAATAATGACATCAGAAGAGATAAAAGTAGCAAGAGAAAAGAAAAGACAGGAAGATTTACAATTTGTTGCTGATTCTGTAAATGCTGGATTAACTGTGACAGAGATGCGAGAATTAAAACCAGAATTTGGTTATAATGAAGTTACTCCAATGATAAAAGAACTTATTGTTGCAGGTCTTATAACTCAAGAACAGGTAGATGAAAATAAAAAAAATGGTAATAGTCGAACAAGAGATAAAAACTTGAAATTATCTCCTGAAGAGCAAGTACAATTTGTATTAGACAAAGTAAGAAAAGGTTATACACCACTAGAAATTGTTGAAAGTGATAAGACAAAAAGTCTAACTATGCATAAAGTTTTATATCAAAAAAGGCAACTGATAGCAAAAGGAATAATATCTGCTAAAGAAGCTGATATCGCTATGAAAAGAAGACAAGAAAAGACTCTTACAAGGAAGCATAAAAAAATAATAGATAGAATAAGAGAATATACTGAATTAGGATATACATTAAGAGAAATGTCAGAATTTATTACAGAATATAGATTGCAGTTTCTTTATAATATAAAGAATGATTATACTAAAGAAAATGGTTGGTATACAAAAGAAGAACTAAAGACATTTGCGGTTCAAAGAAAAGCTAGGGAGGATGAAGAAGCACAAAAAATTTTTGAAAGTTTACCACCAGAAGAAAAACAACGAATTGAAGAAGAAAAAATGGCAGAATCTAAAAGAAGAGAAGAGGAAAAAAAGAAAAGACAAGAAGAAATTATAGCTAGAAGACAAGAGAGAAAAGATGAAACGAACAAAAGGCATCAAGAAGATGCGGAAGAGCTAAAAAGACATTTAAAAAGTGGTAAAACTATGGGAGAGGCTACAAAACTTATGAAATTTAGTATTTCATATGCATATAGAATTAAAAGAGAAAGTATACAAAACAATACATGGCTTACTTTAGAAGAATTAAAAGCAATTGAAAAAGAGAAAAAACAAAAGTTAGAACGTGAAAGGAGAAAAAGGAAAAAACAGAAGATAGATGAACAAAAAAGAAAAGAAAAAGAAAATCAGCTTAGAATAAAAAAAGAAGTATGGAAATTAAGAGAGTATATAGAACAAGGATATACCTATAAAGAAATATCTAAAATGATGAGTTATAGTGTTTCTCATTTACAACATTTAAGAAGATTAGCAATAGCTGATAATATATGGTTCACTAAAGATGCTATAGAAGAATTTAAACATTTAAGAAAAAAACGAGAGATATTAGAAGCAGAAAAAAACAAAAAAGAAGAACAAGCAAGACTAGATAGGAAACGTAGAGAAGCAGAAAGAGCAATTAGAGAAGAAGAACAAATAAAAAAAGCCATTAATAGAGAAAGAAAGCGAAAAATAAAAGGTTATGCAGAAATATATAAAAAATATAAAAAAATAGCCAAAAAAGAAGATAAGTTAGAACTAGAAGGCGAGGAAAATGTATCTACAGAAGGAAGAAGAAAATTTATTGAAACATTAGTCAAATTACATAGCTTAGATGCTGAAATATCTGAAAAAGATATAGGGATTGTTTTAAATACATTATACATGTATCCTGAACTTGCTAATAAAGATAATATACAATTTCTTATTTTATATGCAAATAAAAAAGGAGGAGTAGAATCTGCTGAAAGAATGACCATTGAACTTACTAGTACACTAAGAGATACAAAGTTTCATAAACCATTATTTGAATATGGAAGATGGCTAAGAAAACAAGCCTTATTTCCAAAAATACAAGCTATGAAAAATAAAGGTATGAATAATACTGATATTGGAGAAGCGTTAGGTATTAGTTCAGCAGAAGTAAGTATTGTTTTTCATAATTATAAAAAAACAGATTTTGTGGACCATGGAAATAGATAATTATAGAGGATAGGTATCACTTTAAAGGTGGAATGTCCAATTTTGCGGAATTAAATATTCTTAAAAGCTTTGCTTTTTAGAAAATGTTAATTCCGTTTTTTTTTATGGAATAATAAAATTTTTAATACATATAAATTGAATAAACATTTGTTAATAACAGGAGGAAATATGAACGAAGCATTTAAAATTAATGTGTATTTTGATGAAAAGGGTGAAGAAATAGAAAACTTAATATCTCGTTTTCTAATTGATATATTAGAGAAAAAAGATTAACAGATTTTTATTACTTCAATATTTGAATTCAAAGTGTTTTTATCAAGCATGGAAAGGAGGAAAAATGCTTGTTCAAATAAAAACAGAAATTTACAAGGTTGCAATTTATATAAGGTTATCAAAAGAAGATGTAGATAGAGGTTTTGATGAAAGTGAAAGTATAAAAAATCAAAGAGATTTATTAATTGAATATGTAAAAAAACTTGGTTGTGAATATAATTTAGTAGGCATATATACTGACCAAGGATTTACAGGAACAAATTTTAACAGACCGGATTTTCAAAGAATGATAAATGATATTGAACTTGGAAAAATTAATATGGTTATCACAAAAGACTTATCACGTTTAGGTCGTGATTACATAGAAACTGGTGAATATATTGAAAAATGGTTTCCAGAAAATAATGTTAGATATGTTTCTGTAACAGATGGGATAGATACTTTTGCGACAAATAATGGTAATAATGATATAGCACCGTTTAAGTCAATTTTAAATGATATGTATTCAAAGGATTTGTCAAAAAAAATTAGAACAGCTATGCATACTATGCAAAAACAAGGAAAATGGGTAGGGGGAAAAATAGCTATTGGCTATATGAAAGATCCAAACGATAAAAATAAATTGATTATTTGTGAAAAAGAAGCGGAAATAGTAAAAACTATTTTTAATATGGCGAGTTCGCGGAAATAATATAGGAGTTATAAAGGATTATTTAAATAATAATAGAATTCCTACAGCAAATCAAATAAGGTATAGCAAAGCCACTTTTTGGGAAAATAAAACAATAAAAAATATATTAAAAAATGAGGTGTATATTGGAAATACGATTCAAAATAAAAGAAGTAGAATAAGTTATAAAAACAGAAAAATTAAAAGTAATCCACAGGAACAGTGGAATATTGTGGAAAACACACATGAACCAATTATAGATAGACAAGTTTTTGACAAAGTACAAAAAATGATAATTGTACAAAAGTATAATAGGAACGAAAAAAAGCATGAATTTTTGTTAGATGGATTACTGTTTTGCTATGAATGTAAACATAAGATTGGTGTAAGAGCAAGAAAAAATGGAAGACTAGATATGGTATGTAATAATTACCGTAAAAACTCAAAATTAGGACTATGTACTTCGCATGGATTTAATTACAAAAAATTAGAAGAACAAGTATTAGAATACATAAAACAATTATTTCGAAATATTGATAGTAAGAAGATTGAATTAGTCATTCAAAGTAGCAAAACAAAATATGATTACAGTAAATTAATGAAAAAATTAAAAGCAGAAATAGAGCTTATAAATGATAATATTGATAAAATGTATATAGATAAACTTAATGGAAAACTAACTGAAGAAATGTATAAAAGACTATTTGAAAAATTGCAAAATGAAGTAAAACAAAAAGAAAAACAATACATAGAATTAAAGGAAATGTCAGAAAATAATAAAAAAGACTATAGTAAAGATATAGAAAAAGTAATAAAGGAATTTTTAAGTTTAGAAAAACCAACACCCGAAATTATGAAAGTATTAATTAATAAAATAGAAATTCATCAAGATAAACAAGTAAATATTTTGTTTAATTTCAAGCAATTACAAAATGCAAGATAAAATATTTGAATTTTATAAATTTTTGATGTTTGCTTGATTTTAAATTTACTTATGGGGCATTCAAGATGACAGCTCACGATGCAATTCTTCGCTTAGTGGATTTGTTGATGTTAGAGAAAGACAAAAATACACAATTACAATTAAAACTTCAACAAGAGAAACAAAAGCAAGATGAACAATCAAACAAAGACTAATAGTAGCAATACATAGTTGGCAGGGTAGATGGTTGCAGTCTACTCTGTTTTTTTAGTTTGTCAAATCATTTTCTAATTTTTATTAGATTTTATAGGATGATTAAAATTTTTTTTATTTATAAGTTTTACACTCTAAAGTAATTAAATTATTAAATATTTCAAATGATTTATTTATGTTTTCTTCACTATACTCTTTCTTCTTATTATTTATCTCTAATGAATAAATAATATAAGAATCATTTTGTAATTTATAATATCTTTTAAAAATTTGAATTCCTGTCCAACTTCTAAAGTAATTTATAGTATTTTCATCACAATACATAAACCAATGATCTTCCATTACTTCAGGAATATGTCCAAAAGATAAAATTTTAAACTCCTTTGGCGTTAAAATTATATTGCATTCTATTTTTTTATATTTGGTAAGTTTTCTACATCCTTTCCAACTATCAATAGTAGCTTTTTTTGATTTGTCTGGTAATGGATTTTCTCCTTTTAGATATTTATTCATATCACCTAATCCGGTTTGCCATAAATAAATATTTTCATTCAAATACATCTTTTAAAATTGCAATCCACAGTAGGTTTTAATAAAATTATTATAACATATTTTTTTATTAAATTACAAATAAAGTAAGCAGATAATTGGTTGAAATTACCTTTATTTTATTATATAATTGTAACAACGATTAGTAAGTAACGAGGAAATAGATTATGAAAAAGTTTGTGAGAGTAATGGATGGAAACAAGAGTAATGCTGGAGGTTTTTACTATAAATTAGAGGAGGTAAATATATCAAATAATTGGAATCCAAATGAAATTGAGCCTGAAAAAATGGGTGGATTTATTTTAGCTCTGAAGATAAAATTTTGAGATGGCTTCATAGAGGTGATACTATATATGATGTAATTATTTCAAAAGATGCAGAAATTTTTTTGTGTAATGAAGAAAAAGGAGTTTGGAGAGCCAATAAAATAATAGTAACAAATCCGAGAAAAATAACCGATGAAATGGTAATAGAATTATATAAAAAAACAACATTATCTAATAAAGTAATAGCTCAATGTTTAGAAACTCTTTTATGGAAAAATAGGATAGAAATTAGTAAATATATTATTAATGATAGAGTTAATAAAGAAAATATTGATGAATTTATCAACGAATTTGAAATTTATGTAAAAAAATCAAAAAAGTTCAGTTATGATGAATTAGGAAAAGATAGTAAAGTAATTTATGATATGCTAAAAGAAATAAAAAAGTAAGTTGTAGAGGAGATGATAGATTATATGGATATATGGGAAGAAATGTATTTAAAGGCAAAAGAAAGAGAGAGAATAATATGATATATAAAAAAATAGAAGATTTTATAAAAGAATTTAAAGAACAATATAATACTGAACATCTTAGAAATCAATTTAGAAGTGTTTATTTTATAATTGGAACTGCTTATGCAGGTAAATCAACAATGATTAAAATGTTGTCAGAACATTATGATGGTATAATGTGCGAGGAAAACTATACAGGAAAGGTTTTTAACGAATATGGTATTAACCCAATTGAGCAGCCCAATTTATGTTATACCGATAATCACAGTATGGAAGAATTTGTAAATCAAACTCCTGATGAATATTACAATTGGCTTAGAAACAATGAAATAGAAGTAACCCCAATTGAAATAGGAGAATTACTAAAATTGATTTCTAAATATCCTGATAAAAAAATATTTGTTGATACCAGTATTCTAATGGAAATACTTAAATTGATATCTGATTATGAGCATGTAGCAGTTATGGTATGTGAACCATCAATGTCAGTTGAAAAATTTTTTGAAAGACCAGATTATGAAAAAAATATTATTTTTAATGCAATAAAAAATTCACAAAATTCTGAAGCAACAATGTTAAATTTTAGAAAATGTATAGAAATAAATAATAGTCAAGAGAGATATAATTATTTTTTAAATAGTGGCTTTTATATATTTAAAAGAGATGATACACTTACATTAGAACAAACAAGAGATATTTTAGCACAGCATTTTAAATTAAAACAAAAAAAATAGAGAATTATAAATTAATTAATGAACGTATTGATAAGATATATATTGACAAATTAGATAATAAAGTTAGTGAAGAAATGTATAATAGGTAATGCAAAGTCAGATAAAACAAAAAGAAAAAGAATATAATGATATAAAATCTGAAAAAGAAAATGGACAAGAAGAAAATGATGAGAAAATTAAGAAACTAATTAGAGATTTTCTTGATTAAAAAAAAAACAACTCCAGAGATGATGAGAGTAATTATAAATAGAATAGAAATACATCAAGATAAACAAGTGGATATTATATTTAATTTTAAAAAGCTTAATAATCTTAAAAGTGACGATAATCTTTAGCTACGTTACTAAAATTATTACTGTCTATTTTGACATCAACCAGAAGGTATTTCTATGGCAGTACCAATGAAACATGGTGGAATGAAAATATGGAAAATAATTTTTTATGTAGTATTGTCAGGAATTACGACAGGGGTAGGAGCATTTTTTGGGGCAATAGTAGGATCAATTTCTCAGGAAATAATTGGACTATGTTTAAGTTTTGCAGCAGGAGCGATGCTTTATATAGTATCACGGTGAATTAGTTCCAGAATCAAATAAATTGTATCATGGACGAATGACAGCTATTGGTAATATAGCAGGATTTATAATAGGAATATTTGCAACAAAAATTTAAACTTAAAAAATACAAAAAATACAGATTACTGTTTATACAGTAGTCTGTGTTTCTTCTTCTAACATAGATGTGCAATGAGGACATCTGGTAGATTTAATATTAATTTCAGAATAACAATAAGGACATAATTTTGTAGTAGGTTCAGGTTCATTTTCATCTTCGTCAACAGATTTTCCGGTTAATTTTTGAACATTTTCTTTTGCTTTTTCATTTAATTTTGTAAAAGTTCTAATAGCAATGAAAATAGAAAATGCGATGATTAAAAAGTCAACTATTGTAGTGATAAAAGAACCATACTTTATAGAAGAATTACCTATTGTAAGAGTCAAATCATCGAAATTAACTTTACCTGTAAAGATTGCAATAGTTGGCATAATGATATCATTAACAAGAGAAGTTACAATTTTTTGGAAAGCACCACCTATTATAACACCTATTGCCATATCAAAGATATTTCCTTTAGTAGCAAATTCTTTAAATTCTTTTAACAAATAAGTTCCCTCCTTTATAAAAAATAATTATTATTAAATTCATTTGTTAATTAAATTGATAATATCATTTTACAGTGAATGTCGGAAAAAGTCAATAAATGCCATTAATCAATTTAAAAATAAAATAATTTTTAAATAAATTAATAATAACTGTGATAAATTAATAAAAAAATACTTGATTTTTAAAAATGTATATAGTAAAATACAAACATAAATTTGAAAATATAGAATAAAGAATAGCCAAAAATAATAAAAGAAAGGAATAACATATGCAGGATATATTAGAAGGATTAAACGAAAAACAACATGAAGCAGTTGTAAATACAGAAGGACCATGCTTAGTAATAGCAGGGGCAGGAAGTGGAAAAACAAAAGTATTAACACATAAAATTGCATATTTAATAGGAGAAAAAGGAATAAAACCATGGAATATTATAGCAATTACATTTACAAATAAAGCAGCAAACGAAATGAAAGAGAGAATTTCAAACTTAGTAGGGGACAATGCGGGTGATATTTGGATGGGAACATTCCACTCAATTTGTGTAAAAATCTTAAGGAGATTTATAGATAGAATAGGATTTGATACATCATTTATTATATTTGATACATCAGATCAAAGAGCATTAATAAAAACATGTATAAAAGATTGTAACTTAGATGATAAATTATTTTCTGATAGAAGTGTATTATCAGAAATTAGTAATGCAAAAAATGAAATGTTAGAACCAGATCAATATACGGCAAGGGCAACAGGAGATTTTAGAAAAGAGAAAATATCAAAAGTTTATGAATTATATCAAAAAAGATTAAAAGAAAATAATGCATTAGATTTTGATGATATAATAAACTATACAATTAAA
Organism: uncultured Clostridia bacterium; assembly: GCA_947626815.1. Classification (GTDB taxonomy): domain Bacteria; phylum Bacillota; class Clostridia; order TANB77; family CAG-508; genus CAG-269. Next base: position 166,855 of record CANQTN010000001.1, read on the forward strand.
ATTTTAACAGAAAATCCAGACATATTAGAATATTATACAAATAAATTTCAATATGTATTAGTAGATGAATATCAAGATACAAATAAAGCGCAATTTACATTAATAACATTATTTGCATCAAAACATGGAAATATAACAGTAGTGGGAGATAATGATCAAGGAATTTATTCATTTAGAGGAGCAGATATAGGAAACATATTGAACTTTGAAAGAGATTTTCCAGGAACTAAAATAATAAAATTAGAGCAAAATTATCGTTGTACACAAAATATATTAAAAGTAGCAAATAGTGTAATAAAAAACAATGAAGTAAAATACAAAAAGGAACTTTGGACACAAAATGACGAAGGGCATTTAGTAAGAGTATATCAAGCAAATGATGAATATGATGAAGGTTCTTACATAGTAGAACAAATTGAACATTTAAAAAGAGAAGAGTATTATAAATATTCAGATTTTGCAGTACTATATCGTATGAATACACAATCAAGAGCTATAGAAGATATATTAAGAAGAGAAAATATTCCATATAAAATAATTGGTGGTCAAAAATTCTATGAAAGGAAAGAAATAAAAGACATAATAGCTTATTTAAGACTAATTCAAAATAGTGCAGATAATTTAAGCTTAAAAAGAATTATAAATGAACCAAAAAGAGGAATAGGGAAAACTAGCTTAGACAAAATAGAACAATTATCAATAAGTACAGAAAATTCGATGTATGAAATAATAAAAAAATCAGATGAATATGGATTAAATAGAGTATTTTTAAATTCGAGAGAATTTGTAAATGTAATTGAAGACCTAAAAAATCAAAAAGAAAAATTGTCAATATCAGAATTGATAAAAGAAACATTGAAAAAAACAGGATATATAAAAGCGCTAGAAGAAGAACGTACATTAGAGGCACAAAATAGAATAGCAAATTTAGATGAATTTTTAACAGTAGCAATAGAATTTGAAGAAGAGTCAGCTGAAAATACATTAAGTGAATTTTTAGAAGGAATTACTTTGACAAGTGATATAGATAATATGGAAGAACAAGAAGAAACAATAACATTAATGACTTTGCACAGTGCAAAAGGACTAGAATTTCCAGTAGTATTTTTAGTAGGAATGGAAGAAGGAATATTTCCAGGATATCAATCACAAATGGATCCAAAAGAATTAGAAGAAGAAAGGAGATTATGCTATGTTGGGATTACAAGAGCAAAAGAAAATTTATTTTTAACGTGCAGTAAACAAAGAACAATATTTGGCTCAACAAGCTATAATCCAATATCAAGATTTTTAGAGGAGATACCACAAGAATTATTAGAGGGATATGAAGAATCATTTGGAACAATTTCAAACAAGGAAAAGATGTTTGAAGAATCTAGCTATACATGGACATATGGTGGTACAAATAAGAAGCAAAATATTAGTAGTATAAAAACATATAAAGTAGATACTAAAGAGTCAATAGTAGCTGCAAAAACTAATAATGAATTTTCATTTAGAACAGCAGAAAGTTTTTTAAGTAACTTAGGAAAAAGATCAGCAGCTTCAAAAGAAGTAGATTTATCAAAATATAAAGAAGGTGTAAGAATATACCATAAAAAATTTGGAGAAGGAACAATAAATATAGTGGAACCAGAAGGTGAAGACTTAAAAGTAGATATTAATTTTGATAAAGTTGGACATAAAAGATTGATGGCAAAATATGCAAATTTGGAGATAAGGGAATAGAGGATATTTTCAAAATCCCAAAGCTGTCAACTTAAGAAATTGCTCTAGATAATATATTATTTATTTGTAACTCCCAGCTACATAACAGCTTGTATACCAAATTTTATAATAAATTATAAAATTTGTATTACAATCTGTAATTTGCTGGTCCCCCCCGAATTGTTACTGCATAAATAATATATTTATCTAGAGCAATTTCTTAAGTTGACAGCTTTGCTCAAAATTTTTCTTGGAGGATATATTCAAAAAAATAAATAAGAAAGCGAATTGAAAGAAGTTTAATTTAGAAATTCTTTATTAGTTTTATGGAAAATGTTCATGCTTGACATGAAAGGGTGCCATAAAACTGATTTAGAATTTCTTTATTTAAATCTTCTTGAACGAGCTTTTGAAATTTATTTTTTTGAATATATCCTCCAAGAAGGATTTTGAGAGCATTCCTATTTAAAACATTTATCCTTTGTGTATAATTTGAGAAAAACAGGAAATAATATATAAGAAATACAAAGTGAAAGGGAGGATAAAAATGGCAGACTTAAATCAAATAGAATTACAACATTTAAGACATCTAATAGGAGCACATGAAACTGCATATCAAAAATTAAATACTTATTCATCACAAGCTGTTGATCCACAAATAAAGCAATTATTTTCTAAATCAGCACAAGATGCACTAAACACAAAACAAAAATTGATGACATTTTTAAACAATTAAAAAGCTTTATAAAAGTTAAATTTTTACTGAAAGAAAGGAAAGATGTAAAATGGATGAAAAAACAATGGTAAATGACATATTAGGAAATGTGAAAGCAGATTTAAATTCATATCAAACGGCGATATCAGAAACAGAGAATATGTCATTAAGACAGGCATTTCAACAAATAAGAAATAATGATGAGAGTTTTCAATATGAATTATTTAAAATAGCACAAACTAAAGGTTATTATGTACCTGCACAAAAAGCAACAACAACAGAAATAAGTACAGTAAAAACAGAATTGCAACAATAAAAATAAAATATTAGTAGAGAAGTTAAAAAAATTAATAAAATAAAAAGAGGGATTTAAAAAGTATAAAATGTCCCATTTTATAGGCACTATTTTAATGTTCTTAAATCCCTTTTAATTTATTAATATACATAATTTTGTGGATTATATGAAATTCCATTTTTTCTTACTTCTAAATGTAGATGAGGACCTGTTGAATTTCCCGTAGAACCTACTGCAGCGATTGCTTGTCCTTGAGAAATTGTTGCTCCAGCAGATACATATAGTTTGCTACAATGTCCATAATATGTTTGTACACTATTTGGATGTGTTATTATTAACATATTCCCATAACCACCACTGTAACCAGAAAAAGTAACTGTTCCTGCAGCAGCAGCTACTATTGTTGTTCCTGCAGGTGCTGCAATATCAATTCCAGTATGTCTTCTAGAATTTCGAACACTTTCAATACTAGCAAATCTGGAAGAAATTATTCCTGAAACAGGTTTAATTAAGCTAATACCTAAATCAACTTTACCTTGTGATACTATTCGACTAGAAGGACTTTTTGTACCTTTAGTTCCATATTTAGCTGTACCATTACTTGCAATTTCAACTACTTTTGCAGGTTCAATAAATAATTTTGAAACAGCTTCTTCAACACTGGCTAATTGGGCTAAATTTTGATCATATTTTTCTAATATAGATATTTTATCTATATTTGTACTATTTTTCTCTTTTAATGTTTGTATAATTTTTTCAGCTTCTTCAAAACTTGAAACATAAAATTTTTCTTGCCCGTCATCTAAAATTGCATAATATCTATAATAAGGTATACCTTGTTCAGATATTTTTGAAAAAATTTCTTCATCATTTGTGTCAATATTCTTTTTTAATAAGCATAGTTTGTAATTAGGAAGTGTATCAACTTGCACAAAGGCTATATTTTTATTATTATCTTCGCCATTTTCGATATAATTATTAATTCTTTTCTGTAATTGTGATTTATTTTTAGTATAACCAACTTGCTCATCACCAATAAAAACACTATATGTAGGTTTATATAAAAATGCAATTGTTCCAATTATTAGAAATATTGAAATTATGAAAAGAATTACAAATTGAATACTTCTTTTTGCATGTATAATTATCTTTTTTAACATTTATTAACAATCTCCTTTTCATATTAGTTGTTCTAAATGGTTATATTAAATTATTATAATAATATTGTAATATAACTTTTTTTGCAAGGATATTGTTTTATAAATTTCCGTAGTTTTTCAGAAGTTTTTTTGTTTTATCTTCTTTTTATTCTATTTATCTCTTAATTTCGCCATTGCAGTTTTGAAAAGATAAATATGAATTATTTATTGGCAAAAAAATTTAATTCCAGTATTAATTGCATTTGTTTTCATAATGATATCTCCATGTTCTAATAATTTTCTCTCAAAACTATCAGAATAAGTAATAATTTTAGCAAATTCAGATAATTTAGAGTAAAGCAAGTGACAATCATTAGAAACTATATTAATATTTTTTAAAACTAAAAAATAAGTATTTTTCCATAAATATAAAGAAGAGCAGTTAATTAATTTTTTAAAATTTATTCTATGTAAACTAATAGCTTCGCAAAATTCACAAAATACTTCAAAATTTTCAAAATAGCAAATAATAGATTTGTCAAAATTATTAAAAGATTTTGCTCTAACTGTTAATTTTTTCTTAGTTTTTATAGGGGACTCGTTTTTAGGTGCATTTTTAGGAGAATATTTTGTAATAGTAAAAACAAAAAAATCTTCTAAAGTAGAAAAAGTTTCAATAAGTAATTTACATCCATCTGTATAAAAATCAACTTCTTTTTCTGCTTTTTTTAAAATATTCAAAAAAAGTTCTTGATGTTCAAAATCATTATAAATTGTATTATCAATATTTGAAAAATTTAAGTTTAATTCATTTGTATTGACAATAACACGAATTTTGTTTTCTGTAAGTTTTTCAATTTTCATAAAAAAATCAATTCCTTTCGTAGCTTACTTAAGAGAAAAGGCATATAAAATAAAAATATATCAATCTCTTATATATATTATACTATTTATATTATTATATTTAAAGGCACAAATTTTGGTAATAAAAAATACAGAATATACTTGAAAAATTTGCTAATTCAATATATAATACAAAAGTAGAATAAAAATGCAATAGCCGTAAGAGAAAAAGAAAAAATGGGGGTAATAAAAATGGCAACAAAAGAAAAAAATATATGGATATTATTAATATTTATTTTATCAGGATTAGTAATAGGAGGACTATTAGGAGAATTAGCATCAAAAGTAAATTGGCTTTGGTGGTTATCATATAGTCAAAGCTTTGGATTAGAAAATCCAATAGTATTAGATTTAAGTGTGTTAAAAATTACATTTGCATTAATGTTTAAAATAAGTGTATCAAGTATTATAGGAATGGGACTAGCTATATTTATTTATAGAAAAATATAATAATATAAAAAATAGGGGCAAAACGGAACAAGAAAGGATAGATGTTATTGCCAATAAAAATTAAACAATTACCAGAATTAGAAAGACCGTATGAAAAATTAGAATGGTATGGAGAGCAGGTACTTTCTAATGCTGAATTACTAGCAATAATAATAAAAACAGGAACTAAAAAAGAAACATCTGTACAATTAGCACAAAAAGTATTAAACTTAAATGAAACAACCTCAGAAGGAATAAACTTTTTACGCAATATAAGTATAGAAGAATTAAAACAAATAAATGGAATAGGAAGAGTAAAAGCAATTCAATTAAAAGCAATAGGAGAGTTAGCTAATAGAATGACAAAACCATCAGTATGCAAAAAAATAAAAATAGAAAAACCATATGACTTGGCAGAAATAATGATGGAGGAATTAAGATTTAAAAAAGAAGAAATATTAAAAATAGTAATATTAGATAATAAAAATCAAATATTAAAAATAAAAGATATTGCAATACGGTGGGACAAACTTTGCACATATAGAAATAAAAGACATATTGGGAGAACCAATAAAAATGAAAGCACCTAAATTTATTTTAGTACATAATCATCCCACAGGAGATGCAACGCCAAGTGAAAAAGACATGAATTTTACAAACTACGTAAGTGATGTTTCAGCCCTAATGGGGGTACAATTAATAGACCATTTGGTGATAGGAAATAAAGAATATACAAGTATTTTTTCTAAAATGCCAAGCACAAAAGACTAGAATATAGGGGAAAAATAGAAAGGAAAAGAAAAAATGAAATTTTTTACATTTGGATCAAAAGACATAGGAATTGATTTAGGCACAGCCAATATTTTAGTAACTTTAAAAGGAAAAGGAATAATACTAAAAGAGCCTTCAGTAGTTGCAATAGATAGGAAAACAGGAAATATTATGGCAACAGGAAATGAAGCAAAAGAAATGTTGCGGAAGAACACCAGAGCAGATAAAAGCGGTAAGACCATTAAAAGATGGAGTAATAGCAGACTTTACAGCAACACAATTAATGCTAAAAAACTTAATGGAAAAAATAGGCTCTAGGTATAGTATAGGAAGACCGAGAGTTGTAGTAGGGGTACCATCAGGAATTACAGAAGTAGAAGAAAGAGCAGTAGAAGAATCTATTATACAAGCAGGAGCAAAAGAAGTATACTTAATAGAAGAACCTATGGCAGCAGCAATAGGAGCAAATTTAGATGTTGGAGAACCAAGTGGAAATATGATTGTAGACATAGGAGGAGGAACAACAGAAGTAGCAGTAATATCACTAGGAGGAATAGTTGTAAGTAATTCCTTAAGAATAGCAGGAGATGACCTAGATGATGATATTGCAAATTATATAAAGCGAGAGATGAACTTAGCAATAGGAGAAACAACTGCAGAACAAATAAAAATGGAAATAGGATGTGCAATGCCACTTATGACAGAAACTTCAATGGAAATAAGAGGAAGAGATTTAGCAGATGGATTGCCAAGGAATATTTATGTTAATTCTACTCAAATGGAAGAAGCAATGAAAGAATCAATTAGTAAAATTATAGAAGTTGTTAAATTGACACTAGAAAAAACTCCACCAGAATTAGCATCAGATATTATGGAAAAAGGCATAGTATTAGCAGGAGGTGGGGCACTTATTAATAATTTAGATAAATTGTTAAGTACTCAAACAGGAATGCCTGTATATGTTGCAGAAGAGCCATTAGATTGTGTAGTAAGAGGAACGGGAAAAACACTAGATGATTTAGAAAGACTAAAAACGGTTTTAATTAATGCTAGAAAAAGAAAATAATATTTGTAACACAAGGGAGGAATGTTGCAAAAATGTATAAAAATAAAAAAGTCGGAGTAGTAGGTGTAATAATAACTATAATTATTTTAATATTTATAGTTATATTTTCAAATGGAGAGTCAAATAATTCATTTTTTGAAAATATAGCAAGTAATTTAGTTATGCCAATACAGAATGGACTAACTTATTTAAAAAATAAAATAAGTGGGAATAATACATTTTTTACAGACATAAATAACTTGAAAGAAGAAAATGCAAAACTAAAACAAGCCAATAGTGAATTAGAGCAATCTTTAAGAGAATTAGAAAATATAAAAACACAAAATGAAACATTAAAAGAATATTTAGGGTTAACAGAAAAATATGGAGAATATAAAACAATACCAGGGTATGTAATAAACAAAGACATAAGTAATTACTCAAAAATTATAGTCATCAGCATAGGAAAAAGGGATGGTGTAGAAGAGCAAATGACAGTAATAGCAGACAAAGGACTAGTAGGACATGTTGTTTCAGTAACAGATACTACAGCTAAAGTACAAACAATAATTGATACGGCAAGTTCGGTAAGCTGTTCTATGAGTACAACAAAAGATAGTATAGTTTGTAAAGGAACTCTAGATGATAAATCTTTATTAAAAGCAATGTATATTCCAACAGAAGCAAATATTATTCAAGGAGATAGTATAGAAACTTCTGGACTTGGAGGAATCTATCCAAAAGGAATACATATAGGAACAGTGCAAAAAGTTACAAATACACGAAATACTACAGATAGATATGCCTTGGTAGAAACAGCAGTAGATTTTGAAAAATTAGATACAGTATTAGTAATAAATACAAAATAGCTAAAAGAGGTGAATCAAGTGAAAAGAATAATAATAAATGTAATTTTAACATTAATAGCAGTAATAATATATATTTTACAAGCTAACTTTTTTTCTTGGTTTACAATAGCTGGAATTATGCCTAATTTATTTGTAATATTTGCATTATTTATAGGGCTATTTGGAAGTAGAACAATGGGAACAATTTATGGATTAGTAGTAGGTTTATTTATTGATGGTATAATAGGAACAAAAATAGGAATTAACTGTATAGGTTTAGGATTAATAGGATTTTTAGCGGCGATTTTTGACAAAAACTTTTCTAAAGATAGTAGAATGACAATAATGGTTATGGTAATAGTTGCAACAGCAATATTTGAAATTTTTTCATATTTATTAAGCTATATTTTAACATCGATAAATATTGAAATTATTAATTTTATTAAAATATTATCAATAGAAATTATATATAATTTAATTTTGGCAATTATATTATATCCATTAATACAAAAAGCAGGATATTATATAGAAAACGAATACAAAGGGAATAAGATTTTAACAAAATACTTCTAAAATTATTAAAATACTGAAACTAAAAATAATTTGAAGAGAGGTGAAAATTTGGTAAGAAGTACAAAAAAGAAAGCAAATATAAATTTAAGATTTAATATTTTAACTGTATTAATATATGTTGTAGGAATAGTATTAATAGCCAAATTATTCACACTTCAAATTGTAAATGGAGCAGAATATAGAGAACAATCAAACACAAGACTAACAAGAGAAAGCACTTTAAAAGCGACAAGAGGGGTAATAATGGACAAAACAGGTACACCACTTGTTACCTCAAAAATGCAATTTACATTAGAAATGTATAAAAGTAAAGTTGATACTGAAACTTTAAATAAAGACATATTAAATATGATACAAGTCTTAGAAAAATATCAATGTACATATTCAGACACATTTCCAATAAAAATAGAGCCATTTGAATATGCCATACAAGATGAAAATTTAAAAAAATGGAAAGAAAATTATAAAATAGACGAAAATGCAACAGCAGAGCAAGCTTTTTATACATTTAAGAAAAAATATGAAATAAATAATACAGATGTTCAAGAAGTAAGAAAAATAATGGTAATTAGATACTTACTGTCAACAGGAGGATATAGTAGTACAAAATCAGTAGTAATTTCTAAAAATATACCAAATGAAGCAGTAGCAGAATTCAGTGAAAGTTCTGATAAATTTGCAGGTATTAATATAATAGTAGAACCAGTAAGACAATATACATCAGGTAATTTAGCCTCTCACATATTAGGATATGCATCAATAATTGATCCTAAAGAATATGAAAAAAGAAAATCAACATATAACCCAAATGATATAATAGGAAAAACAGGAGTAGAATATGTATTTGAGGAATATTTAAAGGGAAAAGATGGCATAAAACAAATAGATATGGCAGTAGATGGTACAACTACAGCAGAATATATAGCACAAGAAGCAATAGCAGGATCAGATATAGTGCTAACAATAGATGCAAATTTACAAAAAATAACAGAAAACGCTTTAGCAGCAAATATACAAAAAATAGCATCAGGAGGTTTTGGTCAAGCATCACCTACAAGAGCAGGAGCATGTGTAGTAATGAATGTAAATACAGGAGAAATTTTAGCAATGGCAAGTTATCCAGACTATATACCATCAGACTTTGTAGGAGGAATAAGTAACGAAAACTGGGCAAAATATAGAGATAATGAAGCAAAACCATTAGTTAATAAAGCAACGCAAAATTCATATTCACCAGGTTCTACATTTAAAATGGTAACAGCAATAGCAGGATTAGAAACTGGAACTATAAATTTATCAACAAAAATTAATGATACAGGAGTATATAGAAAATATAGAGATTATCAACCAAGATGCTGGTATTATACGAGTTATCATAGAGGACATGGTTATATGGATGTAACAAGTGCAATTGAGCAATCATGTAACTATTTCTTTTATGACACAGCAGATAAAATGGGAATAGATCAATTAGTAAGATTTGCTAAATATTTTGGATTAGGAACAAAGACAGGAGTAGAATTACAAAGTGAAGTGGCAGGAGTATTAGCAAGTCAGGAAAGTAGAAAAACAATACATCCAAATGAACCATATTGGGCACCAGGTTTTACATTGCAAGCAGCAATTGGGCAAAATGATAATGAATTTACGCCTGTACAAATGGCAAGATATATTAGTATATTAGCTAATGGTGGAAAGCCAATTGATGTTACATTAATAAAGACAATAAGAAAATCAGATGGTTCAGAAGCATCTAGAGAAGAAATAAATCAATTTGTAAATAAAAAATTAGGACTTACACAAGAAAGCTCAGAAGAAATACAAATAAACCCAAACAATTTAAAGGCTGTATTACAAGGAATGAAATCAGTTACAAGTGATAGTGGAGGAACAGCATATGCAACATTTAAAGATTTTAACATTAGTGTAGGAGGTAAAACTGGTTCAGCAGAAGCCCCAAATAATCAAGTACATGCATGGTTTGTTGGATTTGCACCTTTTGAGAATCCAGAAATAGCAATAGTAGTTATGGTAGAAAATGGTGGTCATGGAAATTATACAGCAGAAGTAGTAAGAGATATTATGGCAGAATACTTTGGAATGAATACACAAAATATAGAAGAAAATATGAGTGCAATACCATATATAGAGATAATGAGATAAGTAAAAAATATTTATAAAGTTCGATAAGAAATGAGGTTAAAATGAAAAATTGTGTTAGTATTAATTTAAAAAAAGATGAAATAGTGATAAAACTCAGTGAAGAAGCAGATCAAACTGAAATTATGGAAGACTTGAAAAAGAAATTAACAGAATTAAAAAAATTATATCAAGATGAAAGAACACCAATATTAGTAACTGGAAAAATACTAAAAAATAAAGAAATGGACGAATTGAAAGAATTAATAAAAAGTAAAATAGATGTTGAAATTGACTTTGATACACCTAAAAGTTTAGGATTACATAGCATAAAGAAAACATTTGAAAAAGAAATAGCAGTATCTGAGACTAAATTTCATAGAGGCTCTTTAAGATCAGGGCAAAAAATAGAATCAGAAGGAAGTTTAGTAATAATAGGAGATGTTAATTCAGGAGCAGAAGTCATTGCATCTGACAATATTATAATACAAGGGGCATTAAGAGGCTTAGCACATGCAGGGGCAAAAGGAAATAGACAGGCAATTATAGCGGCTGGATTAGTAGATACAGTTCAAATACGAATAGCAAACATAGTAAAGGAAATTGACAGGGATGAAGAACCTGTACATAAGCAGGCATATATAAGCATTAGTGAAGACGAAATAATAATAGAATGAAAATCAACTTATTAATAATAAAATCAAAACCATATATAACATTTGATCTTGAACATTTTCTTTATATAAGAAAAATAATAAACCAAGAATTATAATATCATCTAGATATAACTTTATACCAAAAATTTCAAATATAGGCTCTTCTATATTGGTAAAGAGAGGAGTTTTGAAATGGATTGGACCAAATGAGTTATATTTAGATGATTTTTTATTGTGAAATTCTATATCATTACTTTGAAGAGAATTTTTATTAATATTATCTTTATTATAAGAAGGATTAGGGATATAAGGATTGTACCTATAATAATTATCATAAAAATTAGCCATTTATCAAGAATTCTCCTTATTGTCATTTTTTAATAAATCAGCAATTTTAGCAACATTTAATAAATTTGCATATTGATCTAATTTTTCTTTTTTTTCTTCTCTTAAGTAGGGTTTTAATGAATACAGCAAATTAGAACGTGGATCGTTAGAATCATTTAATTTTTCCATAATAGATTTCATTTTCAAAATAGTATTCATATCTATTTTGCTAAAATCAAAATTATTGTTGGTATTAGAACTATTGAAATTATTAGTATTAGTTGCTGTATTATTGAGATTTTGGGAATTATTAGAATTAGTATTTTGATTAAGCATAGAAGAAAAATTTTGTATCATTTCAGGAGAAATTCCGAGACATAATATCATCTAAATTACCATTATTAAGCATGTTTTTTAAATTATTTATTGTATTATCATCAAAATTCATATTATTCAAAAAAATCACCTCTATAATAATATATGAAAAAAGTAAAAAAAATTTACTACTTAGTGTTAAATTATTGTATTTCATAAATGAAAAAATTTCTAATAATTTTTGCAAATGTTACATTCTACTTGTCAGTAGTACAAATGGTCAATGATAATATATTATTTATTTGTAACGCAACTGCATACCAATGCTGTCAACTTAAGAAATTGCTCTAGATAATATATTATTTATTTGTAACTCCCAGCTACATAACAGCTTGTATACCAAATTTTATAATAAATTATAAAATTTGCGTTACAATCTGTAATTTGCTGGTCCCCCCGAATTGTTACTGCATAAATAATATATTATCTAGAGCAATTTCTTAAGTTGACAGTATTGCTGTAATTTGCTGATTCTCTCGAATTGTTACGTATAAATAATATAATTATCATTTACCAGTAAACTGTAACTTGCAAATCAACAAAATTTTACTTTTTTATTGCTTTTTTTTTTATTCTGTAATAAAATAAAAAAATAAAAAATAAGAAAATAATGAAAAATAAAATAAATATAAAAAAAATGTAAAAAACTTTTTTAGTATAGATACCTAAAAAAGACAAAAACCACAAAGGACAAGTAGTAAAATAAGCCTATAAAAAATAAAGAGGTGGTATTTAAGGATGTTTCAAAATATTATAGAAAAAGAAAACAAATTGAATATTTTTTCAAATGTATTTGCTGCAAAAAATATAGTCATATATATACTTTCATTTATGTTGTCAATGGTAGGAATAGGTGGAGAATTTTCAATTTTTAGTATAAGTATGTTAGGTGCTTGTTTTGCATCTTCTATACCTTTACTTGGAATTGTTATAGTATCTTTAATTGGAAATTTAATAAAGTTCGGCATAGGTGGTGCATTAGGATATTTTTTAACTACATTAGTATTAATAGCAACTTTATTTATTGTGAAACCAATTTATAATGATAAAGAAAGAAATGAAAAAATAAAAATAGGGAAAAATATTTTTTTATCAATAATTATAATACAAATAGTAAAATTATTAATGTCTGGATTTACTATATATGATGTTTTATCAGGTATAGTATTTGCGATTATAGGGGTTGTATTTTATAAAATATTTGTTAATTCAACAGTTGTATTGCAAGAATTTTGGCAAAAAAAAGCAGTTACAATTGAGGAATTAATAGGTGCAAGTCTTATATTATCAATTGGTTTTGCAGCATTAGAAGACTTTAGCATATTAGGATTTGAAATAAAAAATATATTAAGTATTTTAATGGTTATGATATTAGGATGGAAAAATGGAATTTTGGTGGGAACAACAGCAGGTGTAACTATAGGTGTAACATTGGGTGTAATAACAGCTACAGAACCTATAATGATAGCAGCATATGCAATATCTGGAATGATGGCAGGAATATTAAATAGGTTTGGAAAAATAGGAGTAGTAGTTGGCTTTGCACTTGGAAATGTGATTTTAGCATATGTTGCGAATGGATATACAGTAGAATTAATACATTTTAAAGAAATTCTAATAGCATTTATTGGATTATTAGCAGTTCCAAATAATATACATATTGAAATTGAAGAATTTTTAGGAAAAACGAAAATGTTACCACTTGCACCTGAAAGAACTTTAAATAGAAGTAAAGAAGTAGTAGAAAATTTAAATCAAGTATCAGATGCAATACAAGAAATGGCTGTAACATACAATGAAGTAGAGAAATCTTCATATGCTGCAAATAAACAAATATTTATAGCAGAATTGTTAAACAATTTAGAACCATATAAAGAAAATATGTTATATGATGATATGGCAAATACTGAAGGCAAAATAATAGATGAAATATTTAAAGTTTTAATAGACAAGCAAGAAATAACAAGACCAATATTTTTAGAGACATTTGCAAAATGTAATAGTTACATAGTAGGATTTGACGACAAGGATATTAGTAAATACTTGGAAAATAGTATTTCTCAAATGATTAATATGATAAATCTTTCTTATAAAGTGGCTAAATCTAATTTTATATGGAAAAAAAGAGTAGAAGAAAAGCAAAGAAATATGGGTAAACAATTAGATAATGTATCAAAAGCAATTAAAAAAGTAGCAAAAGGATTAGAAAGTGACTTAAAAAGTGAAACGAAATATAAAAAACAAGAAATGCAAATAACTGAATTATTAAAGCAAAAATCAATATTAGTGCAAGATACTTTAATAAAAAAAGATGGGAGATACATAGTAGAGGTTTACTTAGAAGAAGAATTAGAAAATTCAAGTATAGAAATGATAGAAAAAATAGCAACACAAGTATTATCAGAAAAAATTGTATTTAATGAAGAAGCGAGTGTAGGAAAGAAAATTAGCTTATTATCAGAAGACAAATATGTAATGGCAATAGCTACGGAAGGAGCTGCTAAAAGCAAAAGTGAGGTAACAGGTGATGCGATGTTAAGCATAAGACTTAAAGACGGAAAATACTTAGTAGCAATAAGTGATGGAATGGGGACAGGAACTAAAGCAAGAAAAAGTAGTACTAAATCACTAAAAATGTTAGAAAATTTGATATTATCTGGATTTGATAAAAATATTTCATTAGAATTGATAAATACACTATTAATAAATCAAAATCCAGAAACATTTGCAACTTTGGATATTGCTATAATTGATTTATATTTAGGAAATATAGAATTCATAAAAAGTAGTGCATGTCCAACATATATAAAAAATAATAAAAAAGTGCAAGTAATTAAATCAAATTCATTACCAACAGGAATGATACAAGAAGGAAATCATTTAGAAACATATGATAGAGATATAAATTCTGGAGATATTATGCTAATGTGTTCAGATGGAATACTAGATGCAAATATAGAGTATAAAAATAAAGAATTATGGATAAAATATATGTTAGAAGATATTGAAACAACTAATACGAGAAAAATTGCAAATTTAATATTAAATGAAGCAATAGACAATAATTTTGGTAATATTAAAGATGATATGAGTGTTATTGTATGTAAATTTATAAAAAGAGATGAACAAGTTGAAAATTAAGAGTATTGATATTGACTGATATGATTGTATTATATCGATTTTGATTTTTTGGAATATTTTATTATTAAAAAAATTTTTTATAAACTATTGACAAAATAAATCAGAAAATGTATATTAAAAATATAAAAAAAAAAGGAGGAAAGAAATATGGCAAGTATAGGTATTGATGTGACGAAAATTCCAACGATTATTAATAATCTTAGGAATCAGTATGATGATATTGTTAAGAGTGCGAATAACGTAGGTAAAATTTTAGATAATCATATAGGAACACCTCAAAAAGGTTGGTGTGATGATTATGCTAGAACATTTGTGAGATGGTGGAATGCAAGTAGTAAGAAAGAAGCTACAGGTGGAATGTTAGCAGTTGATAAAGAAGGTAAACTTATAATTACAGGAGACAATGAGGACAAACAAATATTTAGTGATGGAGAAGACAAAATAAAATTTACAGTTCAATTAGCAGGAAGATTATTTTTTATTAGTATTTGTGTACCGTTTAATACTTTGAGTGGAAATTTTGGTAAAGTAATTGAGCAAATAAAATATGGACCACAATATGTGCAAAAGGGAGGAAACAAAGAGTTACTAGAGAAAAGTCAAAGTAAAGGTCGGTGATAAATATAATGCTCATGTTTGGTCAGATATGATGGGTGATTTAGGCATGGGACTTTGGAAGAAAACTAAATTAACTGTTTCAAGTGAAAATAAAACTGATCTAAAAAGGGTAGAGCATATGATAACAACTTTGAATACCCAATTGGAGACATTTCATGGACAAGTTAACACTTTTGTTAATACAATAAATGGAGTGGTGAATAATGGAGCGTGGACAATTGGTAATGCTGACAATATAAAGGAGGCTTGTAAGGAGTTAAGTACAAAGATGGATACTTATTTACGTAAATTTAGTACAAGTACGAATAGAGCTCTTGAGTTAAGTTATAAAACTGCGAAGGCAAAAATGGAAAAGACATTGGCTACGAGATTCACTGATTAAATAAATTAATTTAAAATAATGAAAAGAAATTTGTACATTGAATTTGTATAAATTTCTTTTTTAAATACGACAGATATGTGCAATGCTGTCAACTTAAGAAATTGCTCTAGATAATATATTATTTATTTGCAACTCCCAGCTACATAACAGCTTGTATACCAAATTTTATAATAAATTATAAAATTTGCATTACGATCTGTAATTTGCTGGTCCCCCCGAATTGTTACGGCATAAATAATATATTATCTAGAGCAATTTCTTAAGTTGACGGTATTGTACATATGTGTTGTTGTTTAGTTAATTAATAAAAATCTGCAACAAAGGTATATGTTACTAATTATAACCATAAGAGTATCAGTTATAAGGGATGGGATGGAAAATAAAAGTAAGAGTTAAATCAAAATGTAATACAAACGTAAAAGACGGCAAAACTAAAACTTCCGTAATATAGGAAGAAAACAACCAAATAGTTACTATTGAAAAAAAGGTAAAATATAAGTAAAATAAATATAAAGAAATATATATACACGAAAGGAAAGAAAATGATAGTAACATTAATTGGAAAACAAAAACTACATAAAATAATATTGCCAAAAGAAATATCAGGAAATTATTGGATATATGATGAGACTAAAGAAGAAAAGCAAAAACTTTTAAACATAGAGGCAAAAGACGGTAAATGGAAAGTGCTAAGTAACAATCATGTAAAAATACTAGATCCAAAATATGCAAAAATACCTGAGAAAGAGTCAAAAACAATAAAACAGCAAGAAAGGGAAATTAACACACTAACATTATCCGAATATTGTATATATATAGTAAAATTTACAAATAGAGAAATGCAAAACGATATATATATATTGCAATGTTTACCAGCATTTGAAGAGGACTTAATTCATCTAAACATAAAGCATACACAAGAAATATTAATTGGAAAAAGTGAACTAAATCAAATATCATATGATAATCTATTTGTTTCAAATACACATGCTAGAATATTTTTCTATAATGGAAGATTCATAATAGAAAACTATGATGAAAAGATTGGAACATATGTAAATGGAGAGCAAATAGGTAAATGGAAAAAAGTTTTATCAAATGGTGACGTAATTTATATAATGGGACTAAAAATAATTTTATTAGGGAATAGCATATTTATAAATAATCCATTAAATAAAATAAAATACAATACTCAACAATTAATATATGAAGAAAGAAAAGAAGAAGAAGTAATAGAAACAGAAGAAGAAAACAAAAATATAGAACTATATTCACCAAAAGACTATTTTTATAAATCTCCAAGAATAAGAGAAAAAATAGAAAGGAAAAGCGTAAAAATAGAACCACCACCAGCAAAACAAGTAAGTGACAAAATGCAACAAATACTAACAATTGTATCTACATTAACTATGGGATTAATGTCGGTTTTTTATATAATGCAAACAATAGAAACAATATCTAGTGGAACAGCATCATTAATGAATATTATAATGTCAGTTATGATGTCTTCTATGATGCTTGTAACAAGCTTAATAATACCAATAATATCTATGAAATTACAAAAAAAGATGGAAACAAAATATGAAGAGAAAAGGCAAAAATTATATAAAAAATATATTAATTCAAAAATAGAAGAAGTAAATAATATAAAAAAAGAACAACGAGAATTACTATTTAAAAATTATGCAACTGTAGAAGAATGTACAAAAATAATAATAGATAAAACTGAACGACTATGGGAAAGAAACGAAGGAGATTTTGACTTTTTATCTGTAAGTTTAGGTACAGGAGATACAGCACTAGAGATAGATGTACAATATCCAGAGAAAAAAGCATTTTCAATGGAAGATGAGGACAATTTAGAAGTTATACTAAATGATTTTACTAAAGAAGTAAAAGAACTAAAAAATGCACCTGTAACTTTTTCTTTTTTAGAAAATAAAGTATCAGCACTAGTTGGTCAAAATGAAGAAATAGTACAAAAATTCATGCAGAACTTATTAATACAATTAATTACTTTTCATAATTATCATGATTTAAAATTTGTATGCTTAATGAAAAAAGATATTAATAAAAAATGGGATTATATAAAAATGTTCCCATATGTCTGGAATGATTCTAGAGACTTTAGATTTTTTGAAGAAGATAATGAAGATGAAATGGAAGAAATATCAAAATACTTGGAAAATGAATTTGATATGAGAAAAGGTGGAGGAGATCAGAATGATGATCAAAGTAAAGTAAATATACCACATTATTTAATAATAACAGATGATTACAGAAAAATACAAAATTTAAAAATAATAACTAAAATTTTAGCAGAAAAAAATAATATTGGATTTAGCATATTATGTATAACAAATAACTTAAAGCAACTTCCAGCTGAATGTACAAAATTTATTAGCATAAATGATGACAATACTGGAAAATTATTTGGCAATGAACTAACAGAAGATAGCCAAAGAGAATTTAAATTTAATACATCTAATATATTTTTCTTTGATAAAATAGTTAGAACAATATTTAATATTCCAATAAAATATAAAGAAACAGAAAAAAATTCGTTACCAAATAGTTATACATTTCTAGAAATGTATAATGTAGGATTAGTAGAACAGCTAAACATATTAGAGAGATGGAAAAATAATGATTCAACATTATCACTGGCAGCACCTATAGGAGTAAGAGGTTCTGGAAGAATAATCAATTTAGATATTCATGAAAAAGCTCATGGACCACATGGTTTAATAGCAGGAACAACTGGTTCTGGAAAAAGTGAATTTATTATTACATATGTATTATCATTAGCAGTAAATTATCACCCAGATGATGTAGCATTTATATTAATAGATTACAAAGGTGGAGGGCTAGCAGGAGCATTTAAAAAACAAGATATAGTTTTACCACATTTAGCAGGAACAATAACAAATATAGATACAGATGGTTTAAATAGATCATTAGTGTCAATACAAAGTGAGTTAAAAAGAAGACAAAAAATGTTTAATGAGGCAAGAGAAAAGACAAATGAAGGAACAATAGATATATATAAATATCAAAAACTATATCATAATGGAGTTATAGATACACCAATACCACATTTATTTATAATATGTGATGAGTTTGCCGAATTAAAACAGCAACAACCAGATTTTATGGGAGAATTAGTAAGTGTTGCAAGAATTGGACGTAGTTTAGGAGTTCACCTAATACTTGCAACACAAAAACCAAGTGGAGTTGTTGACGAACAAATAAAAAGTAATAGTAAATTTGGAATATGCTTAAAAGTACAAGAAAAGTCAGATAGTACAGATATAATAGAAACAACAGATGCAGCATATTTGAAACAAGCGGGAAGATTTTATATAAAAGTAGGAAATGGAGAATATTATGATTTAGGACAATCAGGGTATTCTGGAGCTCCTTATTTTCCATCAGATAATATAAAAAAGCAAGCAGATGACTCAATAAAATTTATTTCTGATACAGGAAACATAATAAAAGAATCAAATGACTATACGCAAAAAAAAGTAAATAGAGATGGTGATCAGATAACCCAAATAATAAAACACATTTATGAAGTAGCAAAGATGGAAAATATAAAATCAAGACAATTATGGTTAGACGATATATCAGAGAAAATCTATTTAAAAGAAACTAAAGATAAATATAAATTTAAGACCAAGCAAAATGAAGTAATAGTTACAGTAGGTGAATATGATGATCCAGAACATCAAAATCAAGGTATTGTAAACTTGAATTTTACAAAAAATGGAAATGCAATAATTTATGGAAATGCAGACAGTGGAAAAGAGACATTAATGAGTACAATTGTGTATGATTTAATGACAACATATACAACAAAGCAAGTTTGGACATATATATTAGATTTTGGAACAGAAGCATTAAAGATATTTAGAAATGCTCCACATGTAGGTGAAGTTATATTTGCAAAAGATACAGAAAAACTGGGAAGATTTTTTGCAAGAATGAGAGAGACTTTAAAAGAACGAAAAGAAATTTTATCAGAATATAATGGTGATTACAATTTTTATCTAAAACAAACTGGAAAAACAATGCCATTAATAGTAATTATGATAAATGGATTTGAGTCATTTAATGAAAAACATATGGATGAATATGATGATTTATTGGCGGTATTAACAAGAGAAGGTTCTAAATTAGGAATAGTATTTGTTATTTCAGCAACAAATTCTAATGATGTAAGATATAGAATGGCACAAAATTTCAAACAAAAAATGGCATTAAAATTAAATGATTCAAGTGACTATGGAAACATATTTGAAGATTTTAAAATAAAAAAACCATCAAATAAATTTGCAAGGGGATTGGTAAACATTGAAGATAACGTTTATGAATTTCAGACGGCAAAATCGTGCGAACCAGAGGATTATAATGTATTTATAAAATCAGAAATAGAAAGAATATCATCTAATAATGAGCTCATTGCAGAAAAAATAAAAATATTGCCAGAAAAAGTAAAACTAGAAGAAATGGAACAATATATTACAGATTTAACTAATGTTCCATTAGGCTTGGCAAGAAAAGACATTAAAGTAGAAACATTTGACTTTATGAATAAGTTTATGAGTGCTATAGTCGGAAAAGATATAGATGAAGTTGTACAATATGCAGCAAACCTAAAAGAAGAAATAGATTTAATTGATAATGTAGAAACAATAATGATTGATGCTGAGAAAAAAATACTAAGTGGAATAAATGATTTAAGTGACAATTATAAAGAACTAATTTCTGAAGAAAAAAGCAAAAAAAACAAATGTGTTTTTATTATTGGTATTCAAAAATTTTTAGACTATATGGAACAAATGTTAAGAGAATCTAAAAATAAAAGCGACAGTGATGAAGAAGACGATGATGAAGATTTTATGGATGGATCTGAAAAATTAGAATCAATAATAAAACAGTGTAAACAAAAGAAAAATTATTGTTTTATTATAGTAGATACTGCATCTAGATTTAAGGAACACGGTTATGACGATTGGTATAGTAAAAATAAACAAGAAGATAATATTATATATGTTGGTGATGGTATAGATGATCAATATTTATTAGATGTAAATGCAAAACGTAAAGAAATTTCAAATAACTGTGGACGAAGTTTTGGATATATAAATAAAAAAGGAAAGACAACAATGATAAAACTTTTAGGAATGAAAGAAAAGAGTGAAGAAGATGAATGAAATATTAGTTAAACTTTATGTACCAATAATAGATGGAAGTTATGATATTTTAATACCAGCTAATAAAAGGATTTATACTATTATAGGAATGTTAGTAAAATCAATTAGAGAACTTACAAAAGGATATTATAATCCTAAAAAAAATCCACAATTATATGATAAAATATCAGCTAAAGCTTATGATATAAATTTGTTAGTAGCAGAATCTGATATAAGAAATGGTACGGAATTGATTTTGATATAAAAAGAAGTGAATTACGAAAGACTAAATAAAAAAGTAAGACAAAATATATGAAAAGAGGAGAAATAAAATGAGATTTAGTATAATCATTCCTACATATAATTCAGAAAAAGAAATAGATAGAGCAATCGAAAGTATTAATAACCAGACTTATAAAGACTATGAAATAATTGTAATTGATGATTGCTCAAAAGATAATACATATAATGTACTACAAAAATATAATGACATAAAAATTATAAAAAATGAAGAAAATATTAAAGCTGGAGGAAGCAGAAATAAAGGGATTAATTGTGCTAAAGGAGATTATATAATTTTCTTAGATGCAGATGATTATTTAGCCGAAAGTAATACATTAGAAAGAATAGATAAAGTAATAGGAAAGGAAACTACTGATATTATTTATTTAGGATTTAAAATTGTAGGAAAAATTGAAGAAGAATGGATACCAACCCAAGAAAATTCTACTATAAGTAAAAGGGCTAGAGAGTGGAAATATGAAAATGTGTGGGATGTATGTTGGAACAGGGAATTCTTAAATAAAAATAATATTAGATTTGTTGAAAAAAAATTTTTTGAAGATTTTCCATTTTATTATAAAGGAATCATTAAAGCAAAAAAATATAAAGTAGCAAGTTTTATTACACATATTTATACAATGTTTAAAGATGATAGTATGACATCTAGTATAAATCCAGAGAAGTTAAAAGATTTGTATTACAATGTAAATGAGTTTTTGAACTTATTAAATGATGAAACTATAGATACAGATATAAAACCTGATATAGTTTATGCAATATATCGAGTAGTAGAATATTCAACTAGATTACTTAAACAATATGAAAAAACAATTAATATAAAAGATGAAGATTAGATTTTTTTCAATTAATTTTATGTAATTTAGAAAGGAATGTAATAATAAATGGAAATAAGCAATATATCAAAAAATCATAATGAAATAAAAGACTATTTACAAAAAAAATATGTTGATATTATAAATAAATATAAAGATAAAGAAAATATTAAAAGGGAAGACTCAAACAATATTTGGATATGTTGGTGGCAAGGTATGGAAAATGCCCCTGATGTAGTTAAACTATGTTTTGAAAAGGTAAAAAAATTTGCTGGTAGTAGAAAAGTAATTTTAATAACTAAGGAAAATTATAAGCAATATGTTGATATTCCTAATTACATTATAGAAAAAGTTAATAAAGGTGTAATAACAATTACGCATCTTTCAGATATTTTAAGAATGAATTTATTGAGTGAACATGGAGGTATTTGGCTAGATGCAACATGTTTTTTAACAGATAACATATTTAATGATTTAAATTTAGACTTTTATACTATAAAATTACCGCATAATGAAAATGAAATATGTGTTTCAGATGGTAGATGGTGTGGATTTTTTATGAGTGGAACTAAAAATAATGTTTTATTTGATTTTGCTAAAGAATTTTTTAATGAATATTGGAAAAACGAGAATTCTTTAATAGATTATTTTTTAATAGACTATACAATTGCTATTGCATATGACAACATAAAATATGTAAAACAAATGATAGATAAGGTTCCAGAAAATAATATATTAATTCATAAATTAAAAGAAATACTTAATGAGGAATTTGATGAAAAAAAATATGAGGAATTATTAAAATCCAATAAAATACATAAATTGGCACATGAGAGAAAATATATAACGAATTTACCAAATGGAAAAAGAACATTTTATGGATATATTAATTTAAATTAAACATAATTTAAAAATAAAAGCCTGTAATGCAGATATATATTGTATTACAGACTTTTGACTTTTTATATTGTTACAATTTTTAGTTATGGTGCAAATGGTCAATGATAATATATTATTTATTTGTAACTCCCAGCTACATAACAGCTTGTATACCAAATTTTATAATAAATTATAAAATTTGCATTACAATCTGTAATTTGCTGGTCCCCCCGAATTGTTACTGCATAAATAATATATTATCTTTGACCACTTTATATTGTCTAATACTTGTCTAATACTTTGAAATTTTATTTTACTAGTATTGAAACAAAATTTAATTTATGATATATTAAGTATATATTTATATCTGAAGAGGAGATGAGGTTAAAATGAGTAGTACTCGAGGTAGAAGATATGAAGAACCAAAACTAAACTTAAAAAAAGTATTTGCAGTTATAATAGCAGTAATAGTAATAATAATGTCTATTTTTGGAATAAAAAAAATATTAACTAAAGATAGTAAACAAGCTAAAATATCTAGTAAAGACTATATAGCAGTATATAAAGACAACAAATGGGGAGTAATAGATTCAACAAGCGAAATAGTTATAGATCCTTCTTATCAAGAGATGATAATAATTCCAAATAGTAAAAAAGATGTATTTATATGCACATATGATGTAAATTATGAAACGGGAGAATATAAAACAAAGGCATTGAACAGTAAAAATGAGGAAATTTTAACTCAATATGATAAAATAGAAGTAATTTCAAACCAAGATGAAAATAATAATATATTTTATGAAGATGTAATATTAAGAGTAAAAAAAGGAGAAAAATATGGTTTAATTGATTTAGATGGAAAAGAATTAACATCTTGTGACTATGAAGAAATAACAATAATTCCGGGAATTAAAAATATAGTAAAAATAAAAAAAGACGGAAAATATGGAATTATGGACAACCAAGGAAAAGAAATCATAAAACCTCAATATGCAGAAATAACAAACTTAGGGAATGACAAAAACGCAGGATTTATAATAACAAATGAATTAGGAAAACAAGGAATAGTAAATTATTTTAATCAACCTGTATTAGAGGCAAAATATGATGAAGTTACCAAAATATATGGAAATAACGCATATGTTGTAAAACAAGCAGGGAAGCAAATTGTAGTAGACAAAGAAGGAAAAGAAATATTAAATACAGGATTTGAAGAGGTAAAACAAATATTAAAAAATACTGAAAATGGTATAATATTTACAAATGGAGGCAAATATGGCGTTATGAATTTATTAGGAACAGTAACAATTCCTCCTCAATATGAAGAATTACAAGAAGCAAAAACAGGATTACTAATAGCAAAAAAAGATGGAAAATATGGAGTAATAGACATACAAATGCAATCAAAAATTGAATTCAATTATATTTCTATAAATTACAATGAAAAAGCAGATATATATATAGCTGAAAAATCTGATTATAGTAATGATATAATTGATAATATATTTAACATTAGGCAAATAGGAATTTTATTAGAATTAAATGATGAGAAAGGTTATATAGCTTTAAGGCAAGATGATGAAGATAAATATTATAATTTAAAATTTGAAGAAAAAAATAAAACAGAAATATACACGAAAAACTCTTTATTTAAGAGTAAAAAAGATGGAAAATATGGCTTTGTAGATAAAGATGGAAAAGTA
The DNA here is from genome assembly GCA_947626815.1 of uncultured Clostridia bacterium. Taxonomy (GTDB): domain Bacteria; phylum Bacillota; class Clostridia; order TANB77; family CAG-508; genus CAG-269. Next base: position 191,816 of record CANQTN010000001.1, read on the forward strand.
ATTGTAGATTATGAATATGATGATGCAACAGAACAAAATGAGTATGGATATGCTGGAATAAAAAAGGATGGAAAATGGGGAGCAATTGATCATAATGGAACAGTAGTACAAGAACCAACATATAATTTAGATGAATATTTAAAAATTGACTTCATAGGCAGATGGCATTTAGGAAAAGATCTTAATATGAATTATTACAATCAATTATAATAAAAATCGCAAAAAATATTAAAAGATAGGTGAAGTTTGAAAAATAATTACAATTTTGGCGTTGTCAAACATCATTTGAAATTTAATCAACGTACAAAAAGTACGTCTCATAAATTTCAAACTCGTTTTCCTAGCCAAAATTTAATTCTTTTCCAAACAGATTTGTGCCTTAGAAAGGAATAGTAGTAATAATGGAACTAAAGACAAATTATCAATATACATATTTTATACATCCCTTTATAGTGAAGGAAAATAAATATCAAAGATATATATTAAAAATGTTAAAAGATAAGAACAGTACATTAAAAGTATTTAAAAAAGGAAAAGACTTACAGCTATATCAATATTTTTTACCAAAAGCAAGAGAATTTTTATTTACAACATTTAGATATGGAGACTCAAAAATAAAAAAATTAGAAGAATTACCAATAGAAACAAGAGCTGCAATACTAGCTAAGAATCCATGTACAGTATTTGAATATAATTTAGAAAAAGATATACAGGGAAAAATTGAACAAGCAAATGGCATATTTTTTAACATTAGAAAAATAGAAATAATATGTTTTTACACAGGAATATGTTTTTTAACAATAAAAACAACAGTAGAAGATAATGTAGAATTTAGTAATATATTAAATTTTAATTATAAATTCAAAGACATAAACAATCAATTATCAAATTTAGAAAATTATGATAATATAAGAATACAAACAGATAGTTTCAATGATGTAAAAACATTTCAAGAATTTATAAGAGGAATAACTGGTTTAAATTCAGAAGCGGCAAAATTGAATATAGATACAGAAAGATTTTTAACATATTCATATGTATGTATAGATCAAGAAGCATGGAATTCTACTAATAATTTTGATGATATTAAATATCAATTTATAAAATATGCTAACATATTACCAGCAGATAGTAGTAGAGGTTATGAATATGAAAAAATACAAACATTTTCTAGATGGAAATATGCAAAAATAGGACTAAGTAAGCAGGCAATGACATTATTTTCATCAAGTATTGACATAAATAACTATACAATATTACCTGAAGAATATGAAAATCAATATTTTTATACATATATATTTAATCAATACAAAAAAATATACTTAAAAAAAATAGAGCTAGAATTTAAAGACATGTCAAAAATAAAAAAAGCAAGAAAAAAATTTGTAGAATTTACAAAAAATTTATGGATACAAGAAATAACATCAGATGAAACTGGAACATTATTAAATGATAAATTACAAGAGACATTGGAGCTAAACCAATTATATGCACAGGTAAAAAATAAATATGACATATTATATAAAGAGCAAAATTTTGAAAGAGAAAGAAAAACTACAATATTTATAGCATTATTATTAGTTATGTCATTAATATTAAATATAATAAATTTTATAGGAATATTTAAGTAAAATGACCTTGAAAAAGTATTAAAATTATATCAAAAAATAAGTGAAAAAGAAAAGGTGAAAAATTTTGAAAATTACTTGTGGAACTGACATAATAGAAATAGATAGAATAAAAGAAAGTATAGAAGAACAAACAACAGGAGAAGCATTTAAAAAAAGAGTATATACAGACCAAGAAATCGAATACTGTGAAAGTAAAAAAAATCAAAAATATCAGCATTATGCAGCGAGATTTGCAGCAAAAGAAGCAGTATTCAAAGCTATTTCTGAGCAGTTGGAAAACAAATATTCAATTACGTGGAAAAACATAGAAGTAATTAATAATAAGCAAGGAAAACCAACAATAAATATGAAAGATATTACTAATGAGGAATTAGAAATAAAAAATATAGACATTAGTATATCTCATTGTAAGAATTACGCTGTAGCAAATGCAATTGTTATATTTTAAGAAAATTACCATTGGATGTGTTCTTTTTTGACAATTTTTTGTCATTAAAAACGTAATATATTTGGGTAATTTTAAAATGTATAGGAGATTATAATGGAGTTATTTGATAGTCATGCACATTTAGATGATGAAAAATTTAATGACGATAGAGAACAAATAATAGAGGAGATTTATCAAGCTGGTATAACAAAATTTATATCAGCAGGCTATAATGTAGAAAGTTCTGAAATAGCAAAAAAATTATCTGAACAATATGAATTTATATATTCTACAGCTGGAATTTCTCCAAATGATATTCCACAAACTGAAGAAGAATTGTGGAAAATGCTCAGTAAAATAAAAGAAATAGCTTTGCAAAGTAGAAAAATTGTTGCAATTGGTGAAATTGGATTAGACTATTATTGGAATAAAGAAAATAAAGAACTACAAAAATTAGCTTTTATAAAGCAAATAGATATAGCAAATGAGTTAAAATTGCCAATTGTAATACATACAAGAAAGGCGGCTGAAGATACTATACAAATATTAAAACATCATAAAGTTTTTTCAAAGGGTGTTTTTCATTGTTGTTCTTTAAAAGGAGATTTATTAAGGCAAGCAATAGAATTAGGATATTATATTTCGTATGCAGGACCAATAACTTTTAAAAATTCAAAAAATGTTGAAGAAGAAATTAATATGGTTCCTAATGATAAAATATTAATTGAAACAGATAGCCCATATCTTTCTCCAGAACCAATGAGAGGAAAAAGAAATGACTCTAGAAATGTAAAACTTGTAGCACAAAAAATAGCAGAAGTAAAAAAAATCTCTATAGAAGATGTTGCGAAAATTACGTATGAAAATGCAGAAAAACTTTTTGCTATAAAGTAAAAGAAAAGAAGGCGGTTAACAAAAAATATTGAAAAACCGTCTTCTTTTATAAATTATTGAAGATTTCTTAGGGCTTCGATCCTATCTTCTATACTAGGGTGAGTAGACCATAAGTCAGAAGATTTTTTTCTACCTTCTTTGGTATTTGATTTAAAAGGATTAACTATATACATATTGGCAGTTGCACTATTTGCACTTGCCAGTTGATTGTCATCTGAATCCAATTTTTGCAAAGCAGAGATTAAACCTTCAGGATTACGTGTAAATTCAACAGCTGTAGCATCTGCTAAAAATTCTCTTTTTCTAGAAAGAGCAAGTTGCATTAAAGAACCAAAAATTGGTGATAATATTAGAAATATTAATCCAATTACCATGAAAATCCCTTTACCTTTATTATCATCATTATCTCTATCATTATCTAGACCTCCCCAGAATAAAGCTCTAGAGAATATATCAGATATCATTACAACGAAGCCAACCATAACAGAAACTATACAACTAAGTCTAATATCATAATTTTTGATATGACTAAGTTCATGAGCAATAACACCTTCCAATTCATAATAATCTAATTTATTTAAAAGACCTGTAGTTACGCATATAACTGCATTTTCTGGATTTCTTCCTGTAGCGAAAGCATTAGGTTGATCATCATCTACAACATAAAGTCTAGGTTTTGAAGTTAGACCAGAAGTAATCATTAAAGCATCTAAAATATTTACAATTTTTAAGTCTTCTTGCTTAGTTGCGGGTCTGGCTCTGTTTATAGATAATACGATTTTATCACTGTAATAATAAGAACCCCATGCTGATGTAATAGAAAAAGCAAAGGCCACTATTATAGATATAGTACCCAATCTTAAGGCGTGACATACATAATAGACAATTAAAGTTACAACAATAACAAAAATAGCTATAATAAATCCAGATTCTAATTTGTTTTTCTTTATATTTTTAAACATTTTTAAAATCTACTTTCACATTTTTTCTGACTTCATCGCTTTCTGTTTTAAATAAATCACGTGAAGTAAAATGAAACATTTTAGCGACCATATTTGATGGGAACATTTGTAATTTTGTATTATAAATTGTTACAGTGTCATTGTAAAACTGTCTTGAAAATGAAATTTTATTTTCAGTGTTTCGTAATTCTTCAGACAATTCAGAAAAATTTTGATTTGCTTTTAATTCTGGATAACTTTCAGAAACAGCCATAATGGTTTTTAATGCTGTTGATAGTTCATTATCAAGATTTGCTTTTTCAGAAATGCTTTTAGTATTTGCCCAAGAAGTTCTTAGTGCAGCAATTTTTTCAAAAGTTTCTTTTTCATGTGTTACATAACCCTTTACAGTTTCTACGAAGTTTGGTATTAAATCAAATCTTCTTTGTAGCTGTACATCAATTTGACTCCATGCATTATCTACTTTTATTTTAGATTGTACTAAATTATTGTAAATTCCAATAAAAGCAATAATAAGCACGAAAAGAATAACTAAAATACTAACTAAAATAATAGTACCTATCATAAAAACCTCCTTATATAATATTATTTACAAGATAATAATAACATATTAAAAAAAAATATACAATATATTTAAAAAATTATAAAAAAATAAAAAAAAATCATAAACCCTTGAATGTGCACATATAATATAGAAAGACATGTAAAACGAGGACAAATTATCAAAAATAAAAACACATGAAAACCTAGGGAAATAAGGGAAACATCGGGATAAGAACAAAAAATTTGACAGTAAAGTAATAAAATGGTATAATAAATGTGTTGTCAAAAGGAGGAAAAATTATATGAAAAAAGAAGAAAGAGCTTCAATTTCTATAATGAAAATTATCTGTATTAGCATTATTTTACTGCTTATATCAGGAATAGGTGTTATGGCAGTAAATGCAAAATTAAGTGATGTTAAAATTGTGCTTCAAAATGGATATGAAATGACAGCATTAACATCAAAAACAAAAGTATCTGAAATATTAGAAGAAAATAATATAATATTAGAAGAAAATCAAAAAACAATACCAGATTTAGATAGTGAAATAGTAGCAGGAGAAAGTATAAAAATTACAGACAAAACATATCAAGAAGTAAAAATAGCAAAAATATCAGAACAAGGAGTAGAAACTTCACTAAATCAATTATTAGAAAACTATGCTCCAATTACAGAAAAAATAGTAGTTGAGCAAGTTGCTATACCATATGAAACAATAACTAAAGAAACAGGAGTAGCAACAGGAAATAAAACAAATAAGGTATTGCAACAAGGAAAAGAGGGCTTAAAAGAAGTAACCTATAAAATAAAATATCAAAATGATGTAGAAATTGAAAAAATAGTAATTTCAGAAGAAATTAAAAAACAACCAGTAAACAAAATAGTACAAATACAAAAGGTAGCAACATCAAGAAGTGCAACACCAAGAACAACAACATCTTATACAGGTGGAAAATGGTCATACTCTGCAAGTGATTTTGACTTATTATGTGCAATAACAGCACAAGAATGTAGTTCAAGTTATGCAGGCTCACTTGCTGTTATAACGGCAGCATGTAATAGAGCAGATGCAAGAGGAACAGATCCATTAACAGAATATAAAAGAAAAGGTCAATTTTGTTATTCAATAGATTCTCATTGGAAGAAAAGATTAAACGGAAATTATGCAAGTTATGTATCACAAGCTGTAACAGATGCATTAAATGGAGCAAGAAATCACAACTATCGTTCATTTAGATCAGCAGGAACACATGCAGGTGTAAATATAGGTGGCAATGTATATTTCTAAAAATAAAAAAAGACTATTTATATAAGCAAATAGTCTTTTTCTGTATGAAAAACAGTATAAAAAATAGAAAGGGATGGAATTAGAAATGAAACTAATATCATGGAATGTAAATGGAATAAGAGCATGTGTAAACAAAGGATTTAAAGATTTTTTTGAAAAAATAAATGCAGACATATTTTGTATTCAAGAAACAAAATGTCAACCAGATCAAATAGAATTAGAATTTAAAGGATATAAAAGTTATTGGAATAGTGCGGAGAAAAAAGGCTATTCAGGAACAGCAATATTTACAAAAAAAGAACCTAAAAAAGTAACATATGGAATAGGAAAAGAGGAACATGATAAAGAAGGAAGAATAATAACACTTGAATTTGAAAAATTTTATTTAGTAAATAATTATACTCCAAACTCAAAAAGAGAATTAGAAAGATTAGAATATAGACAAACATGGGAAGATGAAATCAGAAAATATTTATTAAAATTAAATGAAAAAAAACCAGTAATAATGTGTGGAGACTTAAATGTAGCACATGAAGAAATAGACTTAAAAAATCCGAAAATCAATAGAGGAAATGCAGGCTTTACAGATGAAGAAAGAGCAAAAATGACACAATTACTAGAAGCAGGTTTTACAGATACATATAGATACTTGTATCCGAAACAGCAAGAAGCATATACATGGTGGTCATATATGGGAAAAGCTAGAGAAAAAAACATAGGTTGGAGAATAGATTACTTTATAGTATCAAATGATATAAAAGAAGAAATAAAAGAAGCTAAAATATATGAAAAAATAATGGGAAGTGACCATTGTCCTGTAGGTATCGTTTTGGATAGCCAATGATGTTAAGAGTAGGTATTTTTTATAAAAGAAGGGAGAGTGTTGAAAAATAATTACAATTTTGGCGTTGTCAAACATCATTTAAAATTTAATCAACGTACAAAAAGTACGTCTCATAAATTTCAAACTCGTTTTCCTAGCCAAAATTTAATTCTTTTTCAACCAGATTTGTGCCATAGGAAGGAATGAAATTAAAAATGAAAGAAATTAAAAATCACGTAAAGAAATGGAGTTATTGGTTTTTATTAGGTGTTGCAATTATAATTGTATATAAGTTATTAGATAATTTTTCAGATATTATGGGAGTTGTAACTAAATTTTTTGAAATATTAACACCATTTTTAGTTGGAATTTTGATTGCATATTTATTATACATACCATGTAAAAAAATAGAAAATACATATCAAAAATCAAAAATAAAATTTATAGGCAAAAGGTCCAGAGGATTAAGCATTTTTACGGTATATGTTATATTATTATTACTATTAATTATTTTGATTAATTTTATTTTACCAGTAGTATTTGAAAGTGTAAAAGACTTAGTAAATAATATCCAAAATTATTATGAAATAGCAATTGACAATTATAGTCGTTTGCCATCAGATCATATTTTGAAAAGTGAAATAGTAGAAGAGACTATACAAGGATTTCAAAATATAAATATAAAGCAATATTTTCAAATAGATAAAATAGTTGAATATGTTGTTGGGGCAATAAATGCAGTGACAAGTGTATTTAATATATTTATTGCTATAATTGTATCTATTTATATTTTAGCTGAAAGAACGACAATATTAAATTTTGTAAAAAAATTAGCTGAAGCCGTATTTAAAGAAAAGACATATAAAAGCATGGGAAAATATTTTCACAATACAAATGAAATTTTCTTTAAATTTATAGCTAGTCAGTTTTTAGATGCAATAGTTGTTGGAATATTAGTAACAATAGCTATGAGTATAATGAAAATAAAATATGCACCATTTTTAGGATTTTTTATAGGCTTGCTTAACATGATACCATATTTTGGTGCAATTATTGCAACAATAATTGCAGCACTTGTAACATTGATTACAGGAGGTTTGTCACAAGCATTTTGGATGTTAGTTGTAGTAATTATTTTACAGCAAATTGATGCTAATATAATAAATCCAAAAATAGTAGGACAATCATTAAAAATAAGTCCGTTGCTTGTTATATTTGCAGTTACTGTAGGAGGAGCGTATTTTGGAATATTGGGAATGTTTTTAGCAGTACCAGTAGTAGCAGTAATTAGAATATTAATAGATGATTATATAAATTATAAGTTAGCAACCAAAAAGTAAAATGTTGATATAAAAATTAGTAAAAGTAAAGTAAAATTTAAATATAAATTGCTTTAGATAAAAACGAGCTATATAAACTTTAGTAAAAGAAGTTTTTTAGCTCGTTATATTTTTATATTCTAGGAAAGTTACCGTTGAAAAGTTTATCATTTTCAATTAGGACTTTCCGTAGAGAATAGTTATGTGAAACTAGGATAAAAGATATTGAATGCCACCATTTGCACTAATAGTTATTATACCAGCAATTATAGTTCCTAAGACAATAGGTGGAACAGCTTTTTTTGGAGGCATATCTAAGAAATTTGCAATTAAAGAACCTACCCAGGCACCAGTTGTAGGAATAGGAACAGCTACAAATAATAGTAATCCTATTGCAGTGTAGTTTTGAAGTCTTTCATTTTCTGCAATTTTTTTAGTTGCCTTTTCAGAAGCCCAATCAATAATAATTTTAAATGGTTTCCATCTGCCAAAAAAATTAAATAAAGGTTTAATGTATTTTACAATGAAATATACAGGTATGATATTTCCGATGAGACCACAGATGAACGCAGGTAGAGGAGAAAGTCCAAATGCATATTGTGAAATAATTGCAGCATATCTTAACTCAATTATAGGTGTTGCACCCAATATTAATGTTAGAATATATTTTATAAATAATGGTAAATTTGCCATGTTTAATCCTCCTTAAGTAAAATCTTTTTGTATTGTACTACAAAATTATCTAAATGTCTAGGGTAATAAAAATGTTAGAGAGTTCTTCTTCATTATTTCAAAAATTGGTTACAGTTACTTGTAAATGGTCAAGGATAATATATTATTTATGCAGTAACAATTCGGGGGGACCAGCAAATTACAGATTGTAATACAAATTTTATAATTTATTATAAAATTTGGTATACAAGCTGTTATGCAGTTGGGAGTTACAAATAAATAATATATTATCCTTGACCATATAAATATATTATCATTGACCATTTGTACTATTGACAAGTAGATTGTAACAAAAATGTTAAAAAAACGCATAAAACCTTGACATCCGTAGGGAAAATTTGGTATAATATTTACTGTTATACAAATCAAAAAATTAATTCAAAAGTTTTTAATTTTGAAAAAAGAAGAATCAAAAGTAAGAAACTGAAAATTTACTTTTTGTAAAGCAGGCAAAAAAGTAAATTTTGCCAGAACTTATTGGAGAGAGGGGCTTTTTTTAAAATCTAATAAATTAATTCTGCTTAATTTAAATTAAGGAGTGATTTCTTTGAAAATCAGAGACATAAAGCACGAAAAAAGTGCTCGTAAAGATTTTGCAAAAGTTGGAGATTATATCGAAATGCCAAATCTAATTAAAGTACAAAAAGACTCTTATGATTGGTTCGTAGAAGAAGGATTAGGAGAAGTATTAAAAGATATATCACCAATAGAAGACTACTCAGGAAACTTAGTTCTTGAATTTTTCGATTATTACATGGAAGACAAAACAAAATATTCTGTAGAAGAAGCAAAAGAAAGAGATGCAACATACTCAAGCAGATTACATGTAAAAGTAAGATTAATAAACCGTGAAACAGGAGAAATAAAAGAACAAGAAATTTATCTAGGGGACTTTCCACTAATGACAGACAGTGGAACATTTATAATCAATGGAGCAGAAAGAGTTGTAGTAAGTCAATTGGTACGTTCACCAGGATGTTACTATGGAGAGGAATTTGATACAAAAACAGGAAATAAAACTTACACATCAACAGTAATGCCACTTCGTGGAGCATGGTTAGAATACGAAACAGATGGAAACAACATCTTTTATGTACGTGTAGATAGAACAAGAAAAGTACCTGTAACAACATTATTAAGGGCAATAGGAGTTATTTCAGATAGCCAAATAATAGATTTATTTGGTGAAGAAGAATTACTAACAGCAACAATTGCAAAAGACACAATAAAAGATCAAGACGAAGCATTAATTGAAATCTATAAAAAATTAAGACCAGGAGAACTTCCAACAGTAGATGCAGCAAAAAATTTATTTAATGGACTATTTTATGATAATAGAAGATATGACTTAGCAAAAGTTGGAAGATATAAATTCAACCAAAAATTAGGATTAGCTGGTAGAATAAAAGATAAAATTGCTGCAGAAGACATAATAGATAATGAAACAGGAGAAGTATTTGTTCAAGCAGGAGAAGTAATAACAGAAGAAATTGCAGAAAATATTCAAACAGCAGGAATTAATATAGTAGATATAATGCTAGGAGAAAGAAAAGTAAGAATAATTGGAAATAGTACAGCAAATATTTATAAAGTATTACCAAATGTTGACTTAAGTAAATTGCATTTTAAAGAATTAGTAAATTATAATGTACTAAAAAATATTATAGATAATACGGAAGAAAAAGATTTAGTAAAAGTAATAAAAGAAAGACAAGACGAATTAGTACCAAAACATATAACAACAGAAGATATGATAGCATCAATAAACTATTTATTAAATCTTTCACACGGATTAGGAAAACCAGATGACATAGACCACTTATCAAACCGTAGAATACGTTGTGTTGGAGAACTATTACAAAATCAATTTAGAATAGGTTTAACAAGACTAGAAAGAGTTGTGCGTGAAAGAATGACAATACAAGACTTAGATGTTGTAACACCACAAACATTGATAAATACAAAACCAATAACATCAGCAATACGTGAATTCTTTGGAAGTTCTCAATTATCACAATTTATGGATCAGACAAATCCATTGTCAGAATTAACACATAAAAGAAGAATATCAGCATTAGGACCAGGAGGATTAACAAGAGAAAGAGCAGGATTTGAAGTACGTGATGTTCATTATACTCACTATGGTAGGTTATGTCCAATCGAATCACCAGAAGGACCAAACATTGGATTAATTTCAGCACTTTCATCATTTGCAAATATAAATGAATATGGATTTATAGAAACTCCATACCGTAAAGTAGACCCAGAGACAAACAAATTAACAGACATAGTAGAATATATGAGTGCAGATGTAGAAGATAATTATATAATTGCTCAAGCATCTGAACCAGTAGATGAAAATGGTGAATTTGTAAATAAAAGAATAAGAGTTAGATTTAGAAATGAAATAATAGAAGTTGATAGAGATAAAGTACAATATGTGGATGTATCACCAAAGCAATTAGTATCTATTGCAGCAGCTATGATTCCATTTTTAGAGCATGATGATGCAAAAAGAGCTTTAATGGGTGCAAACATGCAACGTCAAGCAGTACCATTAATGATTACGGAAAGTCCAATAGTGGGAACAGGAATTGAATATAGAGCTGCAAAAGATTCAGGAATTCTAATATTAGCAGAGGATGATGGAGTTATTGAAAAAGTAACAGCAGATGCAATAACAGTCAAATATAAAAATGGTGCAACTATTACACATAAACTTCGTAAATTCAAAAGAACAAATGGTGGAACATGTATTAATCAAAAGCCAATAGTAAAAGTAGGAGAACAGGTAAAAAAAGGAGATGCAATAGCAGATGGACCATCAACTTCAAATGGAGAAATGGCACTTGGAAAAAATGTATTAGTAGCTTTTTCAACATGGGAAGGATATAACTATGAGGATGCTATCTTAATTAATGAAAATTTAGTAAAAGAGGATGTATTTACATCAATTCATATAGAAGAATATGATTGTGAATGTCGTGATACAAAGCTAGGGGCAGAAGAAATTACACGTGACATACCAAATATTGGAGATGATTCATTAAAAGACTTAGATGAAAATGGAATTATTAGAATAGGTGCAGAAGTAAGACCAGGAGACATTTTAGTAGGTAAAGTTACTCCAAAAGGAGAAACAGAATTAACAGCAGAAGAAAGACTATTAAGAGCAATCTTTGGAGAAAAAGCAAGAGAAGTAAGAGATACCTCACTTAGAGTACCACATGGAGAAGCAGGAACAATAGTAGATGTAAAAGTATTTACAAGGGATAATTCAGATGAATTAGGACCAGGAGTTAATCAAATTATTAGATGCTATATAGCAACAAAAAGAAAAATTTCAGTAGGAGATAAAATGGCTGGACGTCATGGTAACAAAGGTGTTATTTCAAGAGTATTACCAGAAGAGGATATGCCATTTATGCCAGATGGAACACCAATAGATATTTTATTAAATCCATTAGGTGTGCCTTCTCGTATGAACTTAGGTCAAGTACTAGAAGTTCATTTAGGAGGAGCAGCAAAAGCACTAGGATGGAAAATTTCAACACCAGTATTTGATGGTGCAACAGAACAAGATGTAAAAGAATTATTGACTCAGGCAGGCATGAGTGAAGATGGAAAAACAATATTATATGATGGTAGAACAGGAGATCCATTTGATAAACCAATAACAGTTGGAGTTATGTACATGTTAAAATTACACCATTTAGTAGATGATAAGATACATGCACGTTCAACGGGACCATATTCATTAGTTACGCAACAACCTTTAGGAGGAAAAGCTCAATTTGGTGGACAACGTTTTGGAGAAATGGAAGTTTGGGCTTTAGAGGCTTATGGTGCAGCATATACATTACAAGAAATGTTAACAGTTAAATCAGATGATATAGTAGGAAGAGTAAAAACATATGAAGCAATTGTAAAAGGAGAAAATGTACCAGAGCCAGGAGTACCAGAAAGTTTTAAAGTTTTAGTAAAAGAATTACAATCTTTAGGACTAGATGTGCGTTTATATTCTCAAGATAATCAAGAACTTGAACTAAAAGAAAACATAGAAGAAGGAATAGAATATAATCCTGAAAGAGAGAGAAAAATGTTGTCAGAGGAAGAAGTATTTGAGGAAGAAGATTTGGAAGATGGATATAGTGAAGAATTAGAAGATGACATGTTACTAGAAGATTCAGATGATTTAGATTTAGAGAGTGATGAATTATTTAAAGAATTAGACGATGAAGGTGAGGATGAATTACTATATGATAGTGATTTAGCAAATGACAATTTAGATAATGATGATGACATTATTGAATAAAATCAAGTAATTAATAAAAATATTGAAATATAATATAAAAAACTTTAAATGTTCTATATTGTAGAATATTGAAGGGTAGGATGTAAAAATGAAAGAAAATAAAAAAGCGGAATTTGAAAAGTTTTTAAAAATTCCCAAAGCAGGTGAAGCTCAACAAAAAGTAGCAATGGAGCAAATAAAAATAGTAGCCTTTAGAGAAATGGCTGAATTCGATTTTGAAAATAATGAAAGATTGGACTTAAGTGAATTATCAAAAAAAGTAGCAAAACGATGTGGTATTTCAGATATTGCTTTAGTATCAGATATAATAGAATTAGCTTTAAATACTAAAGAATCTATGCTAAAAGTAGATGTAGAAAATATATATAAGCAAGAATCTGGGAGTTATCAAATGTATCAAATAAAAAGTATTATAAGACAGCCATCAAAATCATCTGACATGCAAATGAAATGGCAAAAAGAAAAAAACGCAGAAGCAAAGGCAATATTGCAGAATTTCGTAAATAAAGTAAAAATGATAATGGAAACATTACCAAAAAAGGATAGATATAATGCTGAAGCAATAAAAGCAGGATTTGATATTGACACTTTGGAAAAGAATCCAATATGGATTGATTTAGCAATAGAAAAGGCTATAAAGTTGGAAAAAACAGAAGAGATTCAAAAGTAATAACAATAAAAAATAATTGAATAACACTTAAAGAAAAGTAAAAAAGCGACCAAAAGGAATTGCAAGAGCGATGGATAGACTTTTTTACCCTTCTTAATAAAAATATCGTATAATAAAGCAAAATAGGTAATATAAAAGATAAAATTTAGTGATTACCTAATTTGGAGGAGGAATTAAAAAGAGTGGATGAATTAGATATTTTTGATAAATTAAAAATTGGTGTGGCATCTGATGAAAAAATAAGAGAATGGTCTAAAGGTGAAGTAAAAAAGCCAGAAACTATTAATTATAGAACATTAAAACCAGAAAGAGATGGACTATTTTGTGAAAGAATATTTGGACCAACAAAAGACTGGGAATGTCACTGTGGTAAATATAAAAGAGTAAGGTATAAAGGAATAGTATGTGATCGCTGTGGAGTTGAGGTGACTAAATCAAAAGTTAGACGTGAAAGAATGGGACATATAGAACTTGCAGCACCAGTAGCACATATATGGTATTTTAAAGGAATTCCAAGTAGAATTGCTTTAATACTTGATATAACCCCAAGAAATTTAGAAAGAGTAATATATTTTGCATCATATGTAGTAACAGATAAAGGAACATCAGGACTAGAAAATTGTCAAGTATTAAATGAAAAAGAATATCATGAAGCAGAGGAAAAATATGGGAAAGGTTCTTTTGTTGCTAGAATGGGAGCAGAAGCCTTAAGAGAACTTTTAGAAAAAGTAGACTTAGATAAATTATCTGAATCTATAAGAAAAGAATTAGAAACAACAAGTGAACAAAAAAGGGTAAAATTAGTAAAAAGATTGGATACTATTGAAGCATTTAGAATATCTGGAAATAGACCAGAATGGATGATAATGCAGGTAGTACCAGTTATTCCACCGGAACTAAGACCAATGGTGCAATTAGATGGTGGTAGATTTGCAACATCAGATTTAAATGATTTATATAGAAGAGTAATAAATAGGAATAACAGATTAAAAAGATTGTTAGAGTTAGGGGCACCAGAAATAATTGTAAGAAATGAAAAAAGAATGTTACAAGAATCTGTAGATGCTTTAATAGATAATGGAAGAAGAGGTAGACCAGTAACAGGAGCAGGAAACAGACCATTAAAATCATTATCAGATATGTTAAAAGGAAAACAAGGGCGTTTCCGTCAAAACTTACTAGGAAAACGTGTTGATTACTCTGGACGTTCAGTTATAGTAGTTGGACCAGAATTAAAAATATATCAATGTGGATTACCAAAAGAAATGGCAGTAGAATTATTTAAACCTTTTGTGATGAGAGAATTAGTAGGTAGAGGAATAGCACAAAATATAAAAAATGCAAAAAGAATGGTTGAAAGATTAAGACCAGAAGTATGGGAAATCTTAGAAGATGTTATAAAAGATCATCCAGTTATGCTAAACCGTGCACCTACATTGCACAGATTAGGAATTCAAAGTTTTGAGCCAGTATTAGTAGAAGGAAGAGCAATAAAACTTCACCCATTAGTTTGTGAAGCGTTTAATGCTGACTTTGATGGGGATCAAATGGCTGTGCATTTACCATTATCACCAGAAGCACAAGCAGAATCAAGATATTTAATGTTATCAACAAATAATTTATTAAAACCTCAAGATGGTAAACCAGTAGCTGTACCAAGACTAGATATGATTTTAGGAAGTTATTATTTAACAATGGTTTTAGACGGAGAAAAAGGAGAAGGAAAATATTTTAAAGATCCAGAAGAAGCAATAATGGCTTTTGAGAATCATGATGTAGGAATACATGCTAAAATTAATGTAAGAATAACAAAGAAAATAAATGGAGAGCTAAAGACTAAAAAAATAGAGACCAGTGTTGGAAGAATAATTTTCAACAAAGGAATACCACAGGATTTAGGATTTGTAGATAGAAATCAAGATCCATTTCAATATGAAATTGATTTTCCAGTTATGAAAAAATCAATGGGAAATATAATAGAAAAAGTTATAAGAAAGCATGGATTATCTGAATCAGCACAAGTAATTGACTATATAAAAGAATTAGGTTTTAAATATTCAACATTAGCAGGAATAACATTCTCAATGGATGATGTTCAAGTTCCAGAAGCTAAAAAGGGAATACTAGAAGCAGCTGACAAAAAAGTTGAAGAAATAAGAAAACAATATGCAAGAGGATTAATAACAGATAATGAAAGATATAATGCAGTAATAGATATTTGGGAAAAAGCTACAAAAGATGTTAGTAACAGTATGGAAGAAAATTTTGATGAATTAAACCCAATATATATGATGGTAAAATCAGGAGCCCGTGGTAATATTAACCAATTAAGACAAATTGCGGGTATACGTGGACTTATGGCAAGTACAACAGGTAAAGCTGTTGAAATTCCAATTAAATCATCATTTGCAGAAGGACTAGATGCACTAGAATATTTCATATCAGCACATGGTGCACGTAAAGGACTTTCAGATACAGCTTTAAGAACAGCTGACTCAGGATATTTAACAAGAAGATTAGTCGATGTTTCACAAGATATTATTGTAAGAGAAGCAGACTGTGGAACTCAGGAAGGAATTACAGTTTATGATATAAAAGATGGAAATCAGATAATAGAAAAAATGCAAGAAAGATTACTTGGAAGATTTCCATTAGAAGATGTTGTACATCCAGAAACAAAGGAATTAATTGTTGATAAAGATACTATGATAACAGAAGCAATAGCAGAAAAAATAGTAGAAGCAGGAATTGAAAAATTAAAAGTACGTTCTGTATTAGGATGTAGATCAAAGCATGGAGTATGTCAAAAATGTTATGGAATGGGCTTAGCACGTAGAGACTTAGTATCAATAGGAGAAGCAGTAGGAATAATTGCAGCACAGTCAATAGGAGAACCAGGAACACAGCTTACAATGAGAACAATACACTCAGGTGGTGTTGCAGGTGTTGCAGATATTACTCAGGGTCTTCCTAGAGTTGAAGAATTGTTTGAAGCTAGAAAACCAAAGGGACTTGCAATCATTACTGAAATTGATGGTAAAGTAAAAATTAAAGAAACAAAGAAGAAAAAAGAAGTTGTAGTGACATCAAATGATAATTCAAGAACATATACAATTCCATTTGGTTCTAAAATGAGAGTAAAAGACGGAGACCTAGTAGAAGCAGGAGAAGCTTTAATAGAAGGTTCTATAAATCCAGGAGAAATTTTAGCAATAAAAGGACCAGAAGGAGTTTATGAATATTTGATATCAGAAGTGCAAAAAGTATATAGAAACCAAGGTGTTGATATAAATGACAAGCATATAGAAGTAATAGGAAGGCAAATGCTTAAAAAAGTAAGAGTCGAAGATAATGCAGATACAGATATGTTCCCAGGTTCATTGATAGATATGTATGAATTTGAAGATAAAAATAAAGAAGTTATAGAACAAGGAAAACGACCAGCAACAGGAGAAAGAGTGTTATTAGGAATCACAAAAGCATCACTTGCAACAGAAAGCTTTTTATCTGCAGCATCATTCCAAGAAACAACTAGAGTGCTTACAGAAGCTGCAATAAAAGGAAAAATAGATGATTTGGTTGGACTAAAAGAAAATGTAATAATAGGAAAATTAATTCCAGCAGGAACTGGAATGCAAAAATATCAAAATGTTCATATAAGTACAGAACAACAACAAGAGTAAGTAAAAAAGTAAAAAGAGAATGTTTTAGAAAAAAATGTGCTGTTTAAAGCATAGGAAATTTCTGAAATGTTCTCTTTTTTCTAAAAATGTAGTAACAGTCTACTTGTCAGTGGTACAAATGGTCAAGTATAATATATTATTTATGCAGTAACAATTCGGGGGGACCAACAAAGTACAGAATGTTAATAAAATTTTATAATTTATTATAAAATTTTAGGTACAATCTGTATGCAGTTGGGAGTTACAAATAAATAATATATTATACTTGACCATTGACAAGTGTAAACTTTTCTCTTGTCTCTATTCTTGACAAATAGCCAATTTGCTAGTAAAATATAATAGAATAAAAATGCGAGGAGAACAGAAATAAATGCAAAATAGTAATAGAAAAGTTCTAGATACTATTGTATCCAAAACAAAAATATATTTAGCAATAATATTCATATTACTTGTAATTATAAGTGTAAGTAACATATACATGATATTACCATCATGCATTCTATTTTTATTGACATTATTATATACATATTATACAAACAATAAAAGAAGGAGCGAATTATCAGAAACATTGCAAGAATTAACATCTACTGTTGATACAGCTGCAAAAACTAGTTTAATAAATTCACCATTTCCATTAGTAATTATAGAAGACAATGGAAATATAGTATGGAGAAGTTCAAAATTCATATCAGAATTTGCCAATGTAGATATAGGTACATATATAGAAGAATTGAATTTAGATATAAAAGCAGAAATAAGTAAAGAAGAAAAAAATCAAGACATAATGAAGCAAATGGAAATTGGAAAAAAGACTTATAAAATAGTTGGAAAATATGCAAAAACTAAAAAAAGTAAAAAAGAATATATGATGATATTGTATTTTATAGATGAAACAGAAAATATTAAATTACAAAAAGAATATAAAGATTCAAAATCATGTGTAGCAATCATCATGGTAGATAATTATGAAGAAACGATGCAAAGATTAGAAAGTGAAGAAAAGCCACAAGTAATTGCAGAAATTGATAAATACATATATGAATGGACAGATGAAACAAAGGGAGTTTTAATAAAAACAGAAAAAGATAGATATATATATTTCTTTGAGCAAAGATATTTGGAAATATTAAAAGAAGATAAATTTAGTATATTAGATAAAATCAAAGAAATCAATATGAAAGAAAATATACAATTTACACTAAGTATTGCTGTATCAAATAATGGAGTTACAGATAAAGAAAAATATAAATCTGCGCAAGATGCAATGGATATTGTTTTAGGTAGAGGTGGAGATCAAGCTGTTATACGTGATAATGATATTTATAAATTTTTTGGAGGAAGAGCAGAGGAAGTAGAAAAAAGGACAAAAGTAAAAGCAAGAATTGTAGCACAAGCATTGGAAAATTTAATCAAAGATTCAAATAAAGTAATGATAATAGGACATAAAAATCCAGATATGGATTGTATGGGAGCAGGTTTGGGTATTTACAGAATAGCAAAAACATTAAATAAAAATGCATATATTGTAATGGATTATAGTTCAGCATTAGAAGAATTTAAAAAATGTATTGAAAAAGAAGAAGAATATGAGGATGCTATTATAAATAAAGAGGTTGCCCTAGAGAATATTGATGAAGATACTTTATTAGTAGTTGTGGATACACATAAAATAAACTATGTAGAATCAAATGAATTAGTAGAAGGAGCAAATAAAATTGTTATAATTGATCACCATAGAAGAAGTGCAGATTTTATTGAAAATGCAACATTAACATTCCAAGAAGTATATGCTTCGTCAGCTTCAGAACTTGTAACAGAGTTGTTGCAATATGTAGATCAAAAAGTAGAATTAAAAACTATAGAAGCAGAAAGTTTATATGCTGGAATTATGATGGATACAAAAAGTTTTACATTTAAAACAGGTGTAAGAACTTTTGAAGCGGCAGCATATTTGCGTAAATGTGGAGTGGATATTATAAGAGTGAAAAAATGGTTTCAAAGTGATTTAAATGGATTTAATAAAATAGCAGAAATAGTAAAAAAATCAGAAGTTATAAATGATAGTATAGCAATTTCTATATGTGAAGAAGAAGCAAGAGATGTAAATACATTGTGTGCAAAGGCAGCAGATGAATTGCTTACAATAAGTAATATAACAGCTTCATTTGTAATTGGAAAATTAGGAGAAAAGGTGTGTATAAGTGGACGTTCAATAGGAGATATAAATGTTCAGCTTATATTAGAAAAATTAGGAGGAGGAGGTCATATTACACTTGCTGGAGCACAAGTAGAAGGTATGACTTTAGAAGAAACAAAACAAGAATTGATAAAAACGATAAATGAGTATTTTTCAGAAGTAGAAGGCTAATTATAAAAGGTTAAAACTTTTAAAAAATATTGGTTTAATTATTAAGAATAATTGAGATATTAATAGTATGAGTTATAGAAGACTATATAGAGGAGGAAAAACACTTATGAAAGTTATTTTAAAAGCAGATATAAAAAGCATAGGAAAAAAAGATGAAATTATAAATGTTTCAGATGGTTATGCGAGAAACTTCTTATTTCCTAAAAATTTAGCAGTTGTGGCAGATAATAAAAACATGTCTGAATTAAAAACACGAGAAGATTCTAAAAAATATCAAAAGAATCAGGAAAAGGAAAAAGCAATAAAAATATCAGAAGAAATATCTAAAATAACGCTAAAAATACATGTAAAAGCAGGAGAAAATGGTAAAATTTTCGGTGGAGTTTCAAGTAAAGAAATAGCACAAGAATTAGAAAATCAATATAAAATAGTAATAGACAAAAAGAAGATAGACTTAAAAGAAACAATAAAAACAGTAGGAATAAGAACAATTGAAATAAAATTATTTGAAGGAATTATAGGAAAACTAAAAGTACATGTTGTTGCGTTATAAAAAATAGTAATATTGTTTAAATTTAAGTAATGTAAGGAAGGATGAAAAAGATGGAGCTAGGAAAAATACCGCCACATGACTTAGAAGCAGAGCAAGCTATAATAGGTAGCATGCTAACTGATAAAGATGCAGTAATATCAAGTGTAGAAGTTTTAAAAGCACAAGATTTTTATCGTGAAGATAATAGAGCAATATATGAAGCTATATTGAATTTATATGCTAAATCAGAACCAATAGATATAATAACTGTAAAATCAGAACTAGAATCAATGGGAAAATTTGAGCAAATAGGTGGATTAGAATATTTAGCTAGTCTTCCAGAAAAAGTTCCAACAACAGCTAATGCCAGCAAATATATAAAAATAGTAGAGGAAAAGTCATCACTAAGGAATTTAATAAAAACAGCAAATGAAATAATAGAAGCAAGTTATGATCCAACCGAAGAAGTAGAAGATGTTATGGAAGATGCAGAAAAAAAGATATTTGGAATTATGCAAAACAAGGATCAAAAAGGATATGCACACATAAAAGATATTTTAGTAGATAGCTTTACTCAGCTAGAAGAATTATATAATCAAAAACAGCATATAACAGGAGTTCCATCAGGTTTTTATGAATTAGACTTTAGAACAGCAGGTTTTCAAAAATCAGATTTAATATTAATAGCTGCAAGGCC
Source organism: uncultured Clostridia bacterium (assembly GCA_947626815.1). Classification (GTDB taxonomy): domain Bacteria; phylum Bacillota; class Clostridia; order TANB77; family CAG-508; genus CAG-269. Next base: position 212,701 of record CANQTN010000001.1, read on the forward strand.
AGCAATGGGTAAATCAGCATTTGTTTTAAATGTAGCTACAAATGCGGCAGTAAGAGCAAATACACCAGTTGCTATATTTAGTTTAGAAATGTCAAAAGAGCAACTAGTAAACAGAATCTTATGTAGTGAAGCAATGGTAGATAGTAATAAAGTAAGAACTGGAAAATTAGATGAAGATGACTGGGCAAAATTAGCAGGAGCAATAGGGCCGTTATCAGAAGCAGATATATACATAGATGACACACCAGGAATATCAGTAATGGAAATAAGGGCAAAATGTAGAAAATTAAAAATAGAAAAACAAATAGGAATGGTAATAATAGACTATTTGCAACTTGTGCAAGGAAGTAATAGACGAAATGGAAGTAGAGAACAAGAAATATCAGAAATAAGTAGATCACTAAAAGTACTTGCAAAAGAAATAGGTGTGCCAGTAATAGCGTTATCACAACTATCAAGAGCAGTTGAGCAAAGGCAGGATCATAGACCAATGTTATCAGACTTACGTGAATCTGGAGCTATAGAACAAGATGCTGATATTGTAATGTTTTTGTATAGAGATGATTACTATAACAAAGAATCAGAAAAGAAGGACATAGCAGAAGTAATAATAGCAAAACATAGAGCTGGTTCTTTGGGAACAGTAGATTTAAGATGGCTAGGCAGTTATACAAAATTTGTTAATCTAGAAAGAAGATTTGATGATTAAACATTGTCATTTGTGATGTTTTGAATGTGTAAAGATGAATAATTGGAATCATATAATAATATGAAAGGTTCATCTTTTTTTCATATACATATTTAAGGATTACTAAGGAAAACTAAGAAAACAGTTAGTAAAAAAGAGGTATAAAATAAAATGCAAAACTTAGAAAAAAAGGTAATGGAAACAATTAAAAAGTATAATTTAATAGAAAATGATGATGTAATAGTGTTAGGAGTATCTGGAGGACCAGATTCTATTAGTATGTTAAATATATTATCTAATATTTTAAGAAAAGAATTTTCCAAATCAGATGTAGATGATTTATCTATATGTGAAAGTCATCAAAAAAGAATGTTTCCAAAAATAATTGTTGCACATGTTAATCATATGATTCGTAAAGAAGCGGGTGAAGATGAAAAATATGTGAAAGAATTTTGTGAAAAAAAGGAAATTGAATTTTATTCAAAAAGTATAGATGTAAAACAAATTGCCAATACTAATAAAATAGGGCTTGAGGAAGCAGGACGATTTGCACGATATGAATTTTTTTATGAAGTTGCAAATAAGACTAATGCTAATAAAATTGCAATAGCACATAATAAAAATGATAAAGTTGAAACAATATTAATGAATATTATGAGAGGAAGCGGAGTAGAAGGACTAAAAGGAATAGAACCCAAAAGAGAAAATATTATAAGACCTTTAATTGAGTGTGAAAGAATTGAAATTGAAGAATATTGCCAAGAAAATAATTTAAATCCTAGAATAGATAAAACAAATTTTGAAAACTTATATAGTAGAAACAAGATTAGAAATATTGTAGTTCCGTATATACAGAAAGAATTTAATCCAAACATTATAAAAACTATGGATAGATTATCAAGTATTGTGAATGCAGAAAATGAATATATTGAAATACAAGCTAAAAGGGCTTATGAGAAAATATTATTAGAAGAAGATGAAAAAAAATTAGTGTTAGATTTGAAAAAATTTAATATGCAAGAATTAGTAATAAAATCACGCATAATAAGATATACTATAAAAAGATTATTTGGAACTACAGCGAGCATTGAAAAAATACATATAGATGATATTATAAAATTATGTGCTAATAATATAGGTAATAAATATTTAACTCCAAATAAGAATGTGAAAATTTTGATAAAAAATCATAAAATTTATATAATAAATCAATCATGAGTGTCCGTAATAAATTTATAAAAAATGCTGTACTGTAATGAAAAAGACACAAAAAAACTATTGAAAAAGAAAAATTTATATGTTATAAACTCAATATAGAAAAAATCGTTATAATTTATAACAATACATGCAATCAAGGAGGAATTATTTTGAAAAACGGTATTAAAACATTAGCAATGTGGCTAATTATAGGAATTATTTTTATAGTTGTATTATCATCTATAGTAGAAAATACAAACACAAAATTAAAATATTCTGAACTAATAGCAGATATTAATGCAGGAAAAGTAGAATCAGTACAATTAGAAGCAGATGGTACTACAGCAATGGTTACATTAAAAGATGATAGAATAAAAAAAGAAGTAAATATACCAAGTATAGATAGCTTTTTAACATATTCTCAAGAATTTTTAAAAGATGGAGCATTTGTTTTAGAGGAAAAATCTGAATCAATCTTTATCACAATACTTAGTCTGCTTACACCATTTGGTTTATTAATAATATTTCTTATTTTTTGGTTTTTTATGATGGGTGGAGCATCACAAGGAGCACCAGGAAATAAAACTATGTCATTTGGAAAGAGCAAAGCTAGAATGATGACTCCAGCAGAAAAAAATAAAATTACATTTGATGATGTAGCAGGAGTAGATGAAGAAAAAGAAGAATTAGAAGAAATAGTACAATTTTTAAAAAATCCAAAAAAATTTACAGATATGGGAGCTAGAATACCAAAAGGTGTACTATTAGTAGGACAGCCAGGTACGGGTAAAACATTACTTGCAAAAGCTGTAGCTGGAGAAGCAGGAGTACCATTTTTTATAATAAGTGGTTCAGACTTTGTTGAAATGTTTGTAGGTGTTGGTGCTTCAAGAGTAAGAGATTTGTTTGACCAAGCAAAGAAAAATGCACCTTGTATTATATTTATAGATGAAATTGATGCAGTAGGACGTCAAAGAGGAGCAGGTCTTGGAGGGGGACATGATGAAAGAGAGCAGACATTAAACCAATTATTAGTAGAAATGGATGGATTTGCAGAAAATGAAGGTGTTATAGTTTTAGCAGCAACAAATAGACCAGATGTATTAGATAAAGCTTTACTTAGAGCAGGAAGATTTGATAGACAAATAGTAGTAGGATTACCAGATGTAAAAGCAAGAGAGCAAATACTAGAAGTACATTCTAGAAAAAAACGTTTAGCAGATGATGTAGATTTAAAAGTAATTGCAAAAAATACATCAGGATTTGCAGGAGCAGATTTAGAAAATGTATTAAATGAAGCAGCATTGCTTGCTGCAAGAAGAAATTTAAATGAAATAGGAATGAAAGAAATAGAAGATGCTATGGTAAAAGTAACCATGGGTCCAGAAAAGAAAACAAGAGTAAGAAGTGAAAAAGAAAATAAATTGGTGGCATATCATGAAGCTGGTCATGCAGTAGTAAGTCATTTCTTGGAAACACAAGATCCTGTTCATCAAATATCAATAGTACCAAGAGGTATGGCAGGTGGGTATACAATGTATAGGCCAACTGAAGACAAATCATTTATGTCAAAGACTGAAATGGAAGAGAATATTGTATCATTACTTGGAGGTAGAGTAGCAGAATCACTTATTTTAAATGATATTTCAACAGGTGCAAGTAATGACATAGAAAGAGCAACCAAAATAGCAAGAAGTATGGTAACAAAATATGGTATGAGTGAAAGAATAGGAGCTTTAATGTTAGGCTCTAGCCAAGAAGAAGTATTCTTAGGAAGAGATTTTGCACAATCGAAAGAATATTCAGAAGAAACAGCAGCAGTAATTGATGAAGAAACAAAATTAATTGTTGACAAAGGATATAATAGAGCAAAACAAATTTTATCAGACAATATTGATAAATTACATCAGGTAGCAGGAATATTATTGGAAAAAGAAAAAATTGAAGCTGATGAATTTGAAGCGATATTTGGACAATAAAAGATAAACAAGGCAAGCCTAAGATTTTTATCTATTTAAAAATCTTAAGCTTGTTTTTTTGTAACAATTCACCTGCCAATGGTACAAATGGTCAAAGATAATATATTATTTATAATTCCAAACTGCATACCAATGCTGTCAACTTAAGAAATTGCTCTAGATAATATATTATTTATTTGTAACTCCCAGCTACATAACAGCTTGTATACCAAATTTCATAATAAATTATAAAATTTTATTAACAAGCTGTAACTTGCTGGTCCCCCCGAATTGTTGCTGCATAAATAATATATTATCTAGAGCAATTTCTTAAGTTGACAGCATTGAACTGCATAAATAATATATTATTCTTGACCATTTGCCAGTTAACTGTTACATTTTTTTATATGAAAATAATAATTTTATATTGCTATTTTTTAATGATTAGTATAAAATAAAAGTGAGGTGTATTGCTCATGAAGAATTATTACGAAATATTAGAAGTAAATAAAAAAGCATCAAAAGAAGTAATAGAAAAAGCATATAAAGTTTTAATAAAAAAATATCATCCAGATTTATATAAAGGAGAAAAACAGCAATATGCAGAAAAAAAGACAAAAGAAATAACAGAGGCATATAGAATTTTATCTGATGAATTTTTAAGAGAACAATATAATAATGAATTAGAAGAACAAGAAGAGGTATATAAACAACGTTTTGGTAATATACAAAAACAAGAAGAAAATAAGCAAGATAAAAAGAAAAAGCAAAAACAATATGATGAACAAACATTTGAGCAACGAGTAAATGAACAAGGTATGGGTACATTGGGAGGAATAATAGAATTAACAAAACAGCTAATAAATGATATAAGAAAAAGTAAAGAAAGAAGAGAAGAATTTAAAGAAAATACTCAAAAAAATATAATTGCGATAATTCTTACAGCTATTATAATTATAACAATAGGAGTTATATTATGGTATATACCATTTACAAATGGATGGATGAGAGAGCTACTATTTGAAAATCCACTATTTAATTGGATAGGAAATTTATTTTCACATTAAAAATTAATATCAAGCATAAAAAAATTAGTTTTTAAATAATAATCAAATTTAATATTAACAAAAAATATAAATCGACATTAATTTAAAATCTAACTATTGACAACTAAAAAGCTTTAATGTATAATAAATATCGTTGTAAGGGTTATCCCAAATACAGTTTTTGTATTGACTGGAAGGAGGGGAATATAAATGTCAGAAATTAAAGTAAATAATGGTAATATAGAAGATGCCTTAAAAAGGTTTAAAAGGCAATGTGCAAGAAATGGAGTACTTCAAGAAGTACGTAAAAGAGAGCATTACGAAAAACCTAGTGTAAGAAGAAAGAAAAAATCAGAGGCAGCTAGAAAAAGAAAATTTTAAAATATGGGTGATGTTTTTTGTTCAAATGCAAAAAGCATCATTTTAATTTTATTAATAAATATATTTAAAATTAAATGATAAATGAAAGATAAAATTTGTTGATTCTTAATAAAAAAATAAGTATAATAAAATAAAAATGAAGTATAATAAAGAAAAGAAGGAAAAGGTTGAAAAATAGTTACAATAATTTAATTCTTTTCCAACCAGATTTGTGCCTAAGAAAGGAATGGTAGTAAAAATGAGATATAATCAAACAGAAATAAAAAAAGGAATAAAGCTTCATACAATCAATACTGAAAAATTTAAAACAAATTTAACAGCAGTATTTTTAACAACAAAACTAACAAGAGAAAATGTAACAAAAAATACTGTAATTTCAGCACTTTTAAGAAGAGGCTCAAAAACGATGCAATCACAAGAAGAGATAAGTAAAACAATGGAAGAAATGTATGGGGCAAGTTTTGACTGCGGAATAGACAAAACAGGGGATAATCAAGTATTAAGATTTTATATAGAAACAGTAAATGACAATTATTTACCACAAAAAGGTGAAAATATGTTGATAATGTCTCTACAAAAAATATTTGACATAGTTTTTAATCCATATATAGAAGATGAAGGCTTTAAACAAGAATATGTTGAACAAGAAAAAAATAATATAAAACAAAAAATAGAAGGAAAAATTGATAACAAAGCAAGATATAGCTTAGACAGATGTGCAGAAGAAATGTATAAAAATGAGCCATATGGTTTGTATAGGTTTGGATATATAGAAGACTTAAAAGAAATGAATAGAGAAAATTTGTATGAATACTATAAAGAATTAATCAGTACTTGTAAAATTGACATATTTATATCAGGCAACATTGATGAGACAATATGTCAAGGAGTAGAAAATGATGAAAACATACAAAAATTGCAAGAAAGAGAACCAAATTATATAGTACCAAAAGAATTAAACAAACCATTGTCACAAAAAGAAAATGTAATAACTGAAACAATGGAGGTAACACAAGGAAAACTTATATTGGGATTAGATGTTTGCATAGACAAAGAGGATTTGAGATATGATGCATTAATATATAATAGTATATTAGGTGGAAGTGCAAATTCTAAAATGTTTCAAAATGTAAGAGAGAAGGCACACTTAGCATATGTTGCAAGTTCTAGTTATTTAAGATATAAAAACAATATTTTTGTGAATTGTGGAATAGAAATAGGAAACTATGAAAAAGCATTAGAACTTATAAAAGAACAAATAAAAGATATGGAAAAAGGAAATTTTACAGAAAAAGACATAGAAAATGCAAAAAAAGGAATAATATCAACAATAAAAACAATAGATGATGAGCAAGATACAGGAATAACATATTATTTTGGACAGGAACTATCACAAAGTGAGATTTCCATAGAAGAGTATATAAAAAGAATTGAAAAAGTAAACAAGGATGATATAATAAACATTGCAAAAAATGTATCTATTAATACAATTTATTTTTTGCGCGGGGAAGTTGAAGAAAAGCACTAATAGTGCCTGCCCCTAAGAGGGCTAAAATGCACTAATAGTGCCTGTCCCTAAGAGGGCTAACCCTAGAAGTGAAAGGAGAAAAGATGCAAGTTATTGAAAATTTAAAAGTAAAAGAAAAGGTATATAAAGAAAAGTTAAAAAATGGATTGACTGTATTAATTATTCCAAAAAAAGGAATTCAGAAAAAATATATGATATGGGGAACGCATTATGGTTCTAATGAAAGTAGTTTTATAGTACCAGGTGAAAAAGAAGTGACAAATGTTCCAAATGGAGTTGCTCATTTTTTAGAGCATAAACTTTTTGAGCAAGAAAATGGAATAAATAGTTTAGATGTGTTAACTGCTTTGGGAGTAGAAGCAAATGCTTACACAACAAATGACCATACAGCATATTTGTTTGAATGTAATGATAATTTTTATGAAGCTATGGATGAATTAATGGATTATGTTCAACATCCTTATTTTACGGATGAAAATGTTGAAAAGGAAAAAGGAATTATTGGACAAGAGATTATGATGTATGACGACTATCCTGAATGGAGAGTATATTTAAATGCTATGCAAGCAATGTATCATAATAGTCCAGTAAAAATTGATATTGTAGGGACAATTGAAACAATAAGTAAAATAGATAAAGATATATTATATAAATGTTATAATACATTTTATAATCCATCTAATATGACGATGGTTATATGTGGTGATTTTGAACCTGAAGCAATATTAGAAGAAGTAAAGAAAAGATTAATAGATACAAAGGCAAGTGGAGAAATAAGAAGAATTTATCCAGAAGAACCAGAAAGTGTTGCTAAAAGCAGAATTGAACAAAAATTAGAAGTAAGTACACCACTTTATGCAATAGGTATCAAAGAAAATGTAAAATGTGATCAAACTAGTGAAAAGAATGAAATTATAAGAAAACATATAGCAATAGAAATTTTATTAAATTTATTGTTTGGAAGAAGCTCAAATTTATATAAAAGATTATATGATAAAGGTTTAATCTTTAATCAGCCAAGTTTAGAATATGAGTTTACTAATATATATGCACATATATTAATTACAGGACAATCAAATAATCCAGAGGAAGTTTATCAGAATTTTAAAAATGAAGTAAATAAGCTAAAACAAGAAGGTATAAATCAAGAAGATTTTGAAAGAATCAAAAAAATGATATATGGTGGATATATTAGAGAATATAATGATGTACAAGATATTGCAAGAATGTTTTTATCAGACAGTTTTAAGGGAATAGATAGTTTTGACTATTTAGAAGAAATAGAAGGGATTACTGTCAAATATTTAGAGCAAATATTAAATGATGTCTTTAAAGAAGAAAAGATGGTAATTTCTATTGTGAAAAATTAAAAAAATGTTTAAAAAAGGAAAAAGAAAAATGTAATAAAAATGGTATTTGTTGTAAAAAAAAATAAATACCGTTTTTTATTGTAAAAAAATGTAGAAAAACGTCAAAAATGCTCATACGAAAGTTGGCAAAAAACCTTGAAAATACTTGACTTTAGGATTATATTGTGATAATTTATAATTACATCAAAGATAAACGAAAATACTTACCTTGAGAAAGGAATGTGGTAGATATGTTAAATGATGAAATTTGTAAATTGAGAGATAGATTAAATAAAAGTATAGAACAAGGAGATGACTATAGTATAACATATGAACTAAGTATAAAGTTAGATGATCTTATAAGTAGTTACTATAGAGAATTAAAAAATAATAAAAAAAATAGTTTTTGTAGCGATATAAATTAAACCTCTTAAGGTATGACCTGGGAGGTTTCTAAAATTTTTTTTGAAAAAAAGTTTTAATATATTTAATTAATTTTTTAAAGAAAAATCAAATACTTTTTCACTTATTGCTTTTGTAATAATTGTGTGACAATGATAATATTTGACAATTTACATAAAAAGTATTATAATAAAGTTAATACAATTTTAGAAAGGAGACTTGCTATAATGACGACAAGATTTTATTGCTGCAAAAAGGAACTTTGTAAAAAATTGGAGAAAATGGTAAGAGAATTTGTTGCAACTAGAGGTGAGTTCAGAAACTGTGATGCTGAAAGATATGCGAGATTGACAGTGGAACGTGTTTGTAATGTAATGATGGAACAACTCATAGAAGACAATCTGACGGGACATGATGTGACTCTGTTCAACAATTTGAGCGGAGCTGTGAATGATTTTTTGGCTGAGTGGAGTTTTGAACTCTGTAATCCAATTGAAAGAGATATGGAAACAGTATGGGAGATTCGGAAAATCTGATAAGATGTCCGTGTGAGGTTTCTGAGCAAGTCAAGTCCTGCTCCACAGCTGACGTGGGGGCGCACGTACGACCATAGGTCGCCAAACAAAGGTTATCCAATTGGGTAGCCTTTTTTGGTTGAATGAAATAAATCTGTACTTTGTTGGTTCCTCCGAATTGTTACGCATAAATAATATATTATACTTGACCATTTGTACCATTGACTGGTGAACTGTAATGAAAAATGAAATTAACATACTCAAACAACTTGCTTTTTAAAGAGAAATAATATATAATATTATTTTAAAGAAAGGGAGTGGAAATAACAGTTGAATCAGGAGACTAAAGAGGACGAAACAACAAGTAGCAATCAATACAGAAATTTTAAGCAAATAGTTAATATATTTTATAATGAAGAATTACAAGAAATAAATCCAAATGAAGAAACGATATTAAAAAATAAAGGAACAGTAAAAATAGAACCTAAAATCATCTATGATAGATTTTCAGGAGATATGAAAGTTGAATTTAAAATAGGAATTAATAAAATGTATAAAATAAAAGATTTATCAGAGTTTTATACACGAATGATAGATAAAGCATTTTATAAATATGGAGAAAAACTTCAATTTGTACATACAAAAGAAATATTTGAGGAAAGTAGTCAAAAAATATTAAATTTTGTTTTAAAATATGCTGAAATCATAAGATATGCTAATTCAAACTCAAACAGTAACTATAGATATTATGGAAAAGCACTAAGTGATACAAGCATTATTTTAGGAAATACAGGAATAGACGATTTATTTGATGCATTAAAAGGAAGAACGGTACTATTACAAAAGGATTATAATACAGAAGAAATTCAATTCACAGAAGAACAACTAAAAATTAAATTCAGACTAAAAAAAATAGAAGACAAAAAATATATTATAACACCAAATATAGAGATATTTAATGTAACAATAATAAAAGGAAAAGACTATAAATATATATTAGACAATAAAAAAATGTATCGTTGCACAAGAGAATTTGAAAATACGACATTAAAGCTACTAGAATTGTTTAGGCAAAATTATATGACAGAAGTTATGTTAGGAGAAAACGAATTAGTAGATTTATTTTCAATAGTAATACCAAAAGTAGAAGATGCAATAATATTTGAAGACATTTCAGAAGAACAAATAAAAAAATACAGACCAAAAGAATTGCAAACAAAAGTATATTTAGACTATGATGATAATAATTACTTAATAGCAGATGTAAAATTTACTTACGGTGAAAATGAATTTAATCCATTAGATGAAAAATTAAAAATAAATTTTCCAAGAAATATGATACAAGAAACAAAAGTTTTAAATATATTTAGAAAAACGGGATTTATGTTTGACAGCAAAAATTTAAGGTTTATCTTACCAAAAGATGAACAAATATATCAATTTTTATCAGATGATATCGCATATTACATGCAAGAATTTGAAATAATGGCAACAGATAAATTTAAGACTATACAAATTAAACAGCCTCAAATAGGTGGAATAGGAGTAAAAGTAGAAAATAACTTATTGTCAGTAGATTTGAAAGACATAAATATAGATATAAATGATATAGAAGAAATAATGGAGAGATATAAACTAAAGAAAAAATATTATAGGTTAAAAGATGGAAGTTTTATAGCAATAAAAGATAACAAACAAATAAAGTTCTTAGATAAATTGGCAACTGGAATAGGAATTAATTATAAAGAAATAAAAGAAGGCACAATAAAATTGCCAATTAATAGAAGTTTATATTTAAATAGACTTTTAAAAGAAATGAAAGATACTGAAATAGTAAAAGATGCACAATACAAGAAAATAGTAAATAATTTAGACAAAGAACAATTAGAAGAAATAAATGTGCCAATAGAACTAGAAAAAACTTTAAGACATTATCAAAAGGTAGGGTTTAAATGGCTAAAAACGTTAGATAGTTATAGATTTGGTGGTATATTGGCAGATGATATGGGACTTGGAAAAACAATTCAAATGTTAGCAGTAATCATAGACTATGTAAAAAATGTTCAAGAATATGGAAATAAAATTTTAGAGCATAAGCAGACAGAAAATAAAAAAGCCAGTTTAGTTGTTTCACCAAGTTCGTTAACACTAAATTGGAAAAATGAGGCAGAAAAATTTACGCAAAATTTAAAAACTTTAGTTATAAGAGGCACATTATCAGAAAGAAAAATGCAAATAAAAAAAATAGAAGATTATGATTTAGTAATTACATCATATGATTTATTAAAAAGGGATATAGACTTATATGTGGAAAAAGACTATGAATTCAAATATGTAATAGCAGATGAAGCACAATATTTAAAAAATAGTAATACGCAAAATGCAAAATCAATAAAAAAAATAAAAGCTCAAACGAGATATGCATTAACAGGTACACCAATAGAAAATTCTCTGGCAGAATTATGGTCAATATTTGATTTCATAATGCCAGGATATTTATTTACATATAAAAAATTCAAAACAATGTTTGAAACACCAATTATAAAAGATGAAAATGAAGAAGTGACTAAAAAATTAAAAATGCTAATAGAACCATTTATACTAAGAAGAACTAAAAAGGAAGTATTAACAGAACTACCAGATAAAACGGTAACAATATTAAATAATGAAATGGGGGAAGAGCAAAGAAAAGTTTATGCAACATATTTAGCACAAGCAAAACAAGAAATAGCAAAAGAAATAGAATTAAATGGATATGAAAGAAGTCAAATGCAAATATTAACTGCATTAACCCGATTAAGGCAAATTTGTTGTCACCCTTCATTGTTTATAGATAATTATGCAGATGAAAGTAGTAAATTAGAGCAATGTATGCAAATATTGCAAGATGCTATAAATGGTGGACATAAAATTTTATTATTTTCTGGATATACATCAATGTTTGATATATTGAAAAAAGAATTAAAACAAAAGAACATATCATATTTTGAGCTAACAGGAAGTACAAAAGTGGAAGATAGAATAAAATTAGTAGAAGAATTTAATAAAAATCCAGAAATAAAAGTATTTTTAATCTCATTGAAAGCAGGAGGAACTGGTCTTAACTTAACTGGTGCAGATATGGTAGTACATTATGATCCATGGTGGAATTTGTCAACTGAAAATCAAGCAACTGATAGGGCTTATCGTATAGGACAAAAAAAGAATGTGCAAGTATATAAATTAATAACGAAAGATTCAATAGAGGAAAAGATATATGAATTGCAACAAAGAAAGGATAAACTTGTTGAAAATATGCTAAGTACAAAAACATCATTTATAAGTAAATTATCAAAAGAAGAAATAATGAATTTGTTTAGTTAATTTGAAAGAATGTGTTTCTAGAAACGGAGTGAACACACACTTTTTAATTGAAGTAATTATATATATGTGGTATAATAGTTGTGATTTATAAATAAAGGAAAGAGATAGAATGAAAGATTATATAACTGTGATTGGTGGAGGCTTAGCAGGATGTGAAGCTGCATATCAAATTGCAAAACAAAAAATTAAAGTAAAATTATATGAAATGAAACCACAAAAGTATACTCCAGCACATAGTAATGAAAATTTGGCAGAAATAGTTTGTAGCAATTCTTTTAAATCTAATTTATTAACAAATGCATGTGGATTATTAAAAGAAGAATTAAGAATGTTAAATTCTTTACTAATAAATATAGCAGATGAAACTAGAGTTCCAGCTGGACAAGCATTAGCAGTAGATAGGGAACTATTTTCAAAAAGAGTGACAGATGAAATGAAAAAAAATCCTTATATAGAAATAGTGAATGAAGAAGTAACAAATCTTAAACAGCTGCTTAAAAATGGGATAGTAATAGTGGCAACAGGGCCATTAACATCTGATAAACTAGCAGAAGAAATTCAAGAAATAACATCACAAGACAAATTATATTTTTATGATGCAGCTGCACCTATAATTGAAAAAGATAGTATTGATTTTGATATTGCTTTTTATGGTGATAGATATGTTCAAGAGAAAAAGAAGGAAGAAACAGAAGAAGAATGGAAACAAAGATTAATAAAGCAAAGTAAAGCTGAACAAAGTTATATAAATCTTCCAATGAGCAAAGAGGAATATGAACAATTCTGGGAAGAATTAGTAAATGCAGAAGTAGTAACTCTACACAGTTTTGAAAAAAAAGAGATATTTGAAGGATGCATGCCAATAGAAATAATGGCGAAAAGAGGAATTGATACATTAAGATATGGACCTTTAAAACCAGTAGGATTTGATAATCCAAGGACATCAAAGAGACCATATGCATTAGTTCAATTAAGACAAGATGATAAACAGGCAAGTTTATATAATATGGTAGGATTTCAGACAAACTTAAAATTTAGTGAGCAGAAGAGAGTATTTTGTAAAATACCAGGTTTAAAAAATGCTGAGTTTGTGAAATATGGTGTAATGCATAGAAATACATATATTAATTCTAGTCAACTATTGGATGAAACGTATAACTTAAAAAAAATACCTAATTTATATTTTGCAGGTCAAATAACAGGAGTAGAAGGATATGTTGAATCAATATCATCTGGAATGGTGGCAGCTTTAAATATTATCGATGTTTTAAAAAATGGAGTTAAAAGGCATTATTTTTCGGAATATACAGTAATAGGAGCTTTAGCAAAATATATAGCAACACCAAATAATAAATTTCAACCAATGAATGCAAATTTTGGAATATTGCCAGAATTAGAAGGAAAGAAAATAAATGATAAAAAAGAAAAATATAAAAAAATGGCAGAAAGAAGTTTAAAGGCAATAAAAATGACATTATAAAATTAAATTTTATATATTGATGAATTAAGGTCACAGTTAACTGGGAAATAGTACGAACCATCAAGGATAATATATTATTTATTTGTAACTCCCAACTGCATAACAGCTTGTATACCCAATTTTATAATTTATTATAAAATTGGCATTACAATCTGTACTTTGTTGGTCCCCCCCGAATTGTTACTGCATAAATAATATATTATCCTTGATGGTTTGTACTATTGCCCAGTTAACTGTAACAAATTAAGGGAAAAAATTCTAGTTTTGTATTGACTTATAAAAAAAACCATGATAAAATATAAACCGTTATGGTAGAGACATGTAATGTGCAATTCCGTAATGGTTTTTTTCTTTTTTCAAGTAGAATATTACAAAGATATTACTAAAAAAAGAATGATAAAAAATAAAGTAGGAGGTGAAATTTAAGTGCCAACAATTAATCAATTAGTAAGAAAAGGAAGAAAAACAGGAGTAACAAAATCAACTGCACCAGCTCTTCAACATGGATGGAACTCTAGAGCAAAAAAGTTAACAAACAATAGGGCTCCACAAAAAAGAGGTGTTTGTACAGTAGTAAAAACAGTTACACCTAAAAAGCCAAACTCAGCATTAAGAAAAGTTGCCAGAGTTAGACTTTCTAATGGTTATGAGGTTACATCTTATATCCCAGGTATAGGACATAATCTACAAGAACACAGTGTTGTATTAATTAGAGGAGGTAGGGTAAAAGACCTTCCAGGTGTTAGATACCATATAATCAGGGGAACACTTGATACAGCAGGTGTTAAAGATAGAATGCAAGCGCGTTCTAAATATGGAGCTAAAAAACCTAAAAAATAATAAGGAAATTTAGCTAATAAAATATAGTGCTTGTTATTTTGTCTAAAATTTGAGGTACTTAAATTTTGAATAGATAAATAAGCATTATGCGTAAGAAATTAGAATTTCTTGCGAGTACCTAAATAGTTTTTTAAACTATTATTAAAAAAAGGAGGGAAGAATAGTGCCAAGAAAAGGATATATAGCGAAAAGAGAAGTATTACCAGATCCAATTTATAATAGTAAAGTTGTTACTAAATTAGTAAATAATATTATGTTAGATGGGAAAAAATCAATTGCTCAAAGGATAGTATATGATGCTTTTGACATTATTAAAGAAAAGGAAGGTAAAAATCCTTTAGAGGTTTTTGAAGCAGCTTTAGAAAATGTTATGCCAGTTCTTGAAGTTAAGGCTAGAAGAGTTGGTGGTGCAACTTACCAAGTTCCTCTAGAGATTAGACCTGAAAGAAGACAAACTTTAGGATTGAGATGGATTGCAACTTATGCAAGAAATAGACATGAAAAAACTATGGCTGAAAAGTTGGCTGGTGAGATTATGGATGCTGTTGCTGGAAATGGTGGAGCATTTAAGAAAAAAGAAGATACACATAGAATGGCTGAGGCTAATAAGGCTTTTGCTCATTATAAATGGTAAAATTTTGATTGAAAACGGCAATTTGCAAATTTTTACTAAGTAATACAAACTTTGATGTACCATCGTACACCTTCAGCTTGCATTACTTAGATAAAAATTCACATCTTACCATTTTGAATCAAAATTTAAAAAAATATGATCGAAAACGGTAATCCTTATAGGATTCTATTGAAAACGTTAATTTGCAAATTTTTGCTTAAGTAATACAAGTTTGGATGTACCATTGTACATCTTTAGTTCGTATTATTTAAACAAATAAAGTGCTGAAAGGGGGAAAAAGTTAAAATGGCAGGAAGAGCATATCCACTAGAAAGAACAAGAAATATAGGAATAATGGCACACATAGATGCCGGAAAAACAACAACAACAGAAAGAATATTATTTTATACAGGAAAAACACATAAAATTGGAGAAGTTCATGAAGGAGCAGCAACAATGGACTGGATGGAACAAGAACAAGAAAGAGGAATTACTATAACATCTGCTGCTACAACATGTTTCTGGAATAATAATAGAATAAATATTATTGATACACCAGGTCATGTTGACTTTACAGTTGAAGTGCAAAGATCTTTAAGAGTATTGGATGGTTCAGTAGCGGTTTTAGCTGCAAAAGGTGGAGTTCAACCACAAACAGAAACTGTATGGAGACAAGCTGATAAATATAATGTACCAAGAATGGTATATGTAAATAAAATGGACATTACTGGAGCAAACTTCATGCTTTGTGTAGAACAATTAAAAAATAGATTAAAAGCAAATGCAGTTCCTATTCAATTACCAATTGGAGCAGAAGATAACTTCAAAGGAATAGTTGATTTAATTAAAATGAGAGCTTTCATACACAAAGATGATTTAGGAAAAGAAATTGAAGAAACAGACATTCCAGATGATATGAAAGATTTAGCACAAGAATATCATGATAAAATGGTAGAATCTGTAGCTGAACAAGATGAAGAATTAATGATGAAATATTTAGAAGGTGAAGCACTTTCAGAAGAAGAAATTAAGAAAGGATTACGTGCGGGAACAATAGCAAATACAATCGTTCCAGTAACATGTGGTTCTTCATATAAAAATAAAGGTGTGCAAGAACTATTAAATGCAATAGTTGATTATATGCCATCACCATTAGATGTACCACACATCAAAGGTATAGATATGGAAGGAAATGAAGTAGAAAGAAAAACTTCTGATTCAGAACCATTTGCAGCATTAGCATTTAAAATTGCAACAGATCCATTTGTAGGAAAATTATGCTTTTTTAGAGTATATTCAGGAACATTAGAATCAGGAACAACAGTATTAAACTCTAACAAAGATAAAAAAGAAAGAATTGGAAGAATTCTTCAAATGCACTCTAACCATAGAGAGGATATAGAAAAAGTATATTCAGGGGACATAGCAGCAGCAGTAGGAATTAAAGAAGTAACTACTGGAGATACACTATGTGACATGAATCATCCTGTTATATTAGAATCAATGGAATTTCCAGAACCAGTTATAGATGTTGCAATTGAGCCAAAAGACAAAGTAGCTCAAGAAAAATTAGGAATTGCATTAGGAAAATTAGCGGAAGAAGATCCAACATTCAAAACGTATACAAACCATGAAACTGGTCAAACTATTATAGCAGGTATGGGTGAATTACACTTAGATATAATTGTTGATAGATTGAAAAGAGAATTTAAAGTAGAATGTAATGTAGGTAAACCACAAGTTGCTTATAAAGAAACAATTAGAAATAATGTAAGAGTTCAAGGTAAATTTATTCGTCAATCTGGAGGTAAAGGACAATATGGAGATGTTTGGTTTGAAATGGAACCATTAGAGCCAGGAAAGGGAATTGAATTTGAAAGCAAAATAGTAGGAGGAGCAGTTCCAAAAGAATATATCAAACCAATTGAACAAGGTATGAGAGAAGCAGCAGAAAGTGGAATTTTAGCTGGATATCCAGTTATAGACTTTAAAGTTACATTAGTAGATGGATCATATCATGAAGTTGACTCTTCAGAAATGGCATTCAAAATTGCAGCTTCAATGGCATTTAAAGAAGGATGTAAACAAGCAAAATCAGTTATATTAGAACCAATTATGAAAGTTGATATAACAGTTCCAGAAGAATATATGGGAGATGTTATAGGAGATGTAAATTCTAGACGTGGAAGAATGGAAGGAATGGACAGTGATGATGGAATGCAAGAAATACATGCATTTATACCATTATCAGAGATGTTTGGTTATGCAACAGATTTACGTTCTAAAACACAAGGTAGAGGAACATATACAATGGAACCATCTCATTATGAGGAAGTTCCAAAATCAGTATTTGAAAGTATAGTATCTTCAAGAGCTAAACAAGATTAATATGGATAATTAAATTATCTATATTAATTCATAAATATTTTAAAATTGGTATTTTATAGAAAAACTATTGATTTTTTAAGCTAAATGTTATAAAATGCCAATATATCTTAATATGTTATTAACTTTATTAAATATAAATATTAACTTATAAATAAGGAAAAAATATGTAAGTAAAAAAAATTTACAATCCTGAACTTACAAATTTCTTTCTTATTTATACAGTTAAATAAAAAGGAGGATTTAAAAAATGGCAAAAGCAAAATTTGAAAGAACAAAACCACATGTTAACATTGGTACAATTGGTCACGTAGACCATGGAAAAACAACAACAACAGCAGCTATTACAAAATATTTAGCATTATTAGGAAAGGCAAAATATGAGGCATATGATCAAATAGATGGTGCTCCAGAAGAAAAAGCAAGAGGAATCACAATCAATACAGCACACGTAGAATATGAAACAGACAACAGACACTATGCACACGTTGACTGCCCAGGTCATGCTGACTATGTAAAAAATATGATTACAGGAGCTGCACAAATGGATGGTGCAATATTAGTTGTATCTGCAGCAGATGGACCTATGCCACAAACAAGAGAGCACATTCTACTTGCAAGACAAGTTGGTGTTAAATATATAGTTGTATATTTAAATAAATGTGATATGGTTGATGATCCAGAATTATTAGAATTAGTAGAGATGGAAGTAAGAGACTTACTTACAGAATATGATTTCCCAGGAGATGAAATTCCAATTGTAAAAGGATCTTCATTACAAGTATTAGAAACAACATCTACAAATCCAGATGATGAAGTTTACAAACCTATGAAAGAATTAATGGAAGCAGTAGATAGTTATATTCCAACACCAGAAAGACCAATAGATCAACCATTCTTAATGCCAGTTGAAGATGTATTCACAATTACAGGACGTGGAACAGTTGCAACAGGTAGAGTAGAAAGAGGAGTTGTTAAAGTTTCTGATGAAGTTGAAATCATTGGATTATCAACAGAAAGAAAGAAAACAGTTATCACAGGTGTTGAAATGTTCAGAAAATTATTAGATCAAGCTGAAGCTGGTGATAATATCGGGGCATTATTAAGAGGAATTGATAGAAAAGAAATTGAAAGAGGTCAAGTACTTGCAAAACCAGGAACAATAAATCCACATACAAAATTTACTTCTGAAGTATATATCCTAACAAAAGAAGAAGGTGGAAGACATACACCATTCTTCAATGGATATAGACCACAATTCTATTTTAGAACAACAGACGTTACAGGAGTTATTGAATTAGCAGCAGGAACAGAAATGGTAATGCCAGGTGATAATGTATCAATGACAATCGAATTAATTACACCAATAGCTATAGAAAAAGGATTAAGATTTGCTATACGTGAAGGTGGTAGAACAGTAGGTTCTGGAGTTGTAGCTGACATATTAGCATAATAAGTAAAAAAAGTAGGAATTTTTGAAGTTGTCAATTAAAAGTAGACAATAAAAAAGCAACTTACTTAAATCCCAGTTCAGTTCTATACTGAATTGGG
>CANQTN010000002.1 GCA_947626815.1 uncultured Clostridia bacterium
GTCGCTTAGCTCAGCTGGGAGAGCATCTGCCTTACAAGCAGGGGGTCATAGGTTCGAGCCCTATAGCGACCACCAATATTTTATGGCCCGGTAGTTCAGTTGGTTAGAACGCTAGCCTGTCACGCTAGAGGTCGACGGTTCGAGCCCGTTCCGGGTCGCCATTTTTTTTATAAAGTAAAAATGGCT
This sequence comes from uncultured Clostridia bacterium, assembly GCA_947626815.1. Lineage (GTDB taxonomy): Bacteria > Bacillota > Clostridia > TANB77 > CAG-508 > CAG-269. The sequence goes on from CANQTN010000002.1 coordinate 187, forward strand.
TCATAGCTCAGTTGGTAGAGCAGAGGACTGAAAATCCTCGTGTCAGTGGTTCGATTCCACTTGAAGCCACCAAAATCAAAATTTCACAAGATTAAGCAAGTTGTTTGATACAAGATTTTAGTTATCAAGACACTGATTCAATTTCAGTTAGAGCCACTAAAACTCATTTATATGTAGCTGTATTCTAAGAGTGCTCTAGGTGAGTTGTATTTTACCATATATCTAAATTAAAGAGAAAATAGTTGAAACTACTTTCTCTTTTTTGATTCTATAAGCTAAAATTATAATAAGATTTGTCAATTTCATCTTGAGAAATTCCAATATACCTTAAGGTTATACTTGGGAAACTATGATTAAAAATTTCTTGTAACAGGGCAACATCATGAAATTGTTGATAATGATGATAATCAAAAGTATTTCTCCTAGCTTTTGCTTATTTTTTATAGGTTGAACAAAATTCATATCAAATACCTCCTATATCTATTTATAACTATTGTATTGCATTTTTAAGTTGAACAATATTTACTTTAGTGATACAATAAATATACAAATAGTGGTTATTTCTTAATTCTAATGAATATAACAATACCATACTTAAAGCAGTTAATCTTGGAGAAGATACAGATACAATTGCAGCAATTACAGGAGGACTACTTGGAATATATTATGGAGTTAATAGTATTAAAGAAAGCTGGAAACAAAAACTAAAGAAGTATGATTATATTATGCAACTATGTGATGATTTTGATATAACAATGAACAGCATGAATTTAAGAATAAAAAATGTATAATGGACTACATGTTCATTATACGAGTAAGTTGTAAATGGGAAAATATTATGAGTAAAAAGTCAGAATTTAATATTAAAAATGTTATGGAAGAGGTAGAAGAAAATAGTTTAAGATATGGTTTTATATCAGAATGTGATTTTCAATTTATAATAGGGGTTGCTATTATGAAATTATATAAAGATGCTACTGTTGTAATGGAATATAAGTATCCTGAAGAAGCTTTATTGAAAAAAGATGAAAATATAGATATTCTTGTAATTATGAATAATAAATATTATCCAATAGAATTAAAATATAAACATAAAGGATGCGAAAATTTAAAAATTACTAATGATTTAGACTATGAATTAACTAATCAATCATGTACAACAGAACATAGAATAAATTATTGTGATGATATAGATAGACTTTTAAAGTTAAGAAATATAAAAAAATTTAAATTTGCAGAGGGATATGCAATATTACTAACAAATTGCGAACAGTTTAGATATAAAAGAAAATCAGGAAAACAACAAGAAAAATATTTATTGTATGAAACTGAAATTAAAGATAAAGGCGTAAATGAAATAAAAGCAAAATATAAAGAAGACTATTATATGGATTGGTTTGATTTTGGTAAGCAAATAAATTTAGTTATTTACTAACTAAAATCTACAATAAAGAAAAATAATAAAAGTACCTATAGATATTAGTGCAAAAATATCAATAGAAGAAGCAATAAATAATAGTGAGAGTTTTGACAAAACATATCTTGCATGCTTTAAAGAAGATGATTATCAATATTATAATCAATATAGATATGTTGTATTTTTATTAAAGGGGGTATATAAAAAATGACAGAGAAAGAAAAAATGATAGCAGGAGAATTGTATGATGCAAACTATAATAAAGATTTAATAAATGAAAGATATATAGCTAAAGACAAATGTTATGATTACAATCAATTAAAACCATCAGACCACACAAAAAAAGCAAATATTATAAAAGATTTATTTGGAAAAACGGGAAATACATTTACTATTGAACAACCTTTTATGTGTGACTATGGATATAATATAGAAATTGGAGAAAATTTTTATGCTAATCATAATTTAATTATACTTGATGGTAATAAAGTAGAATTTGGAGATAATGTATTTATTGCACCTAATTGTGCTTTCTATACAGCAGGACATCCATTAGATGCAGAAAGAAGAAATCAAGGATTAGAATATGCTAAACCAATAAAAATTGGTAATAATGTATGGATTGGTGGAAATGTTATTGTACTTCCAGGAGTAACTATTGGGGATAATGCCGTAATAGGAGCTGGTAGTGTTGTTAATAAAGACATTCCATCAAATGTAGTTGCTTGTCGGAAATCCTTGTAGAGTTATTAAAAAAATAAACAGTTAAATTAGTTGTTATAAATAAAATTCTATGCTAAAATATAGAAAAATGAAAGTTTATACAAAAAACTATTAAAAAAGATTTCTAAATTGTTTAAAAAGTGATTTTTACGGAGGAAAAACATGAACAAGGAGAGAATTAGTGATTTTGTTGATGTATGGGCTCAAGCAGTTGGATTGACTGAAACTAGATATATAAATATTATAAAAAGTGATATTGCAAAAAGATGTATTATGTATGAAAAAGAAATTCCTTCAATAAGTGTAAAAGTTGATGGCTGTAAAGCCTATATTATCAAACCAGTAGATGGCAAATATAGTTTAGAAGATTTCTTTTTAAATAGACTAATGCTAGGTTTAAGAGAAATTGACTTTACAGGTGCATTAGAAGGCAATGGAGGAGAATATACAGCTAGATATAAGTCTTTAAATGTTAATATTGGACTTCTTAATGCTAAAATTAATGAGAAATCAACTAGACATGCAGGATTACAAGGGAAAAATGTGCAGATTATTAAAAAGACCATAGAACATGAGTTAGGTCATTGTTTTAAATCTTTTTTTACAAATGGGTACAAGGCACCACTTGAAAGAGGAAGAAAACAAGATTTAATTTATGAAAATTTAATAAATAATTTACAAAATTATAAAAATGGTAAATATGCTAGTGAAATAAAAAATATTCAAGAGTTAGATACACAAGAACAGTCAGATGTTATAAAAACAGGAGTTCATGATGCAAAAATTAATTATAAATGTGATTATAGAGTACAATGGATTGATGAATTATTAAATGAAATAGAGGCATTAGAATTGACCAATAGTAACCAAATACATGAAAGATGGAAATTGCAAGATGAACAAGGAAAGGATTCATCTACGGGAAACTATGTTAATGTATATAATTATATGAGTAAATATTCTACTTTTACTGGATATGGAAGTATATTAAAAGCATTACTGGAAAAAAGAAATTCATTTTTAGCTGAATATATTTCTTCTGCTGATATATTTAAAAAATTTGATGAAGAATATGCAGATATTGTACAAGAGGTATGGGGGCTTGATCCAAAACAGGTGCCACCAATGAAATGTATATTTATAAATTTTAATGAGTTAGTACGTAAAAAATTTTTTAATGAAAAAATTATGCTGAAGTTAGATGAATTTTTTGCAAAGTGCTATGAAAGAAAAATAGAAAAAAGTATTAATCAAGGTAATGGAACTTTAAACCAAGAGTCTAGAGAAGCAATATTAAATGATATAGAACAATTTCAATCAAGATTAACTACAAACGATGATCCACAAAAAAGAGAGCAACTTGCTCATAATATTGTTTTTAATAATATTAAAACAAGAATAAATGAATTAGCAAAACAAACTAATCAACCAGAAATTATTAATGATATTGAAGTACTTAAACAAAAAGAATTACAACAAGATAATAGGCAATCTGAAATAACAGATAGTCCAAAGATGAAATTTGTAAAGGGATTTATTCAAGCATATGATGATACAGAAGAAGAATATCAGTATGAAAAAAGAGCAAATGATGGATTAACTGATATAAAAAGACTACAAGATCTGATTAAAACAAATGGAATGAATAGACTGCTTATATCTGATTTAGATGGGAAGTGGATAGGAAGACCTGGAGATGAAAACTTTAAAGTACAATATTCTCAAAAACAAGTTTCGGCAATGGCAAGATTATTAAAAGTTGCTCAATTACTTACACAAAGTAAAAAATTAAACCCAGATGGTAGGAATTATTTAGAAGAATTTATTAACATTCCAGATATAGAATATAAACTGAAGCAGATGATGGCAGATTTTAGAGATGAAAATTCATATATGTATGAATTGAGGCAAAGGGCAAAAGACAATAGAGCAAATGGAACTGTACCATCTTACCCTTTAACTCAAGCGGAAATATATGCATCAAAAAGTAACGAAATACAAATAGATAATATTAAAGATTCAATTTTACAAAGTAAAGTTACTACTTCTGAAATACAACAACAAGTTAAAGCTATGGAGGAGGATTTTAAAATAAGAAAATTAATGTCTAAGCAAAGAAAAGGAGTTGCCTTAACAGAAGAAGAAAAAATATTAGTTGAGCAGTATATAAGACAAACTAATGAAGCACAAACAAGGTTTAAAAATCAGCAAGAACATGAGAATGGTAATATACCTGATATATTATAGATTATATATAGATTTTTAATTGACTTTCAGCAAAAAAAATGATATATATATAATATACTAAGGAGGAGATAGATATGAAAAAAAAGGAAGAAATGAAAGTATCATTAGCAACAGGAATTACTTTAGCTGTGATTTTTATAGTAGTATTATTAGTAGGAATAATAATTTTACTTAACTCATTTAAAAATAAAGAAACAAAGCAAAATATAATAAATAATAATGAAAGTACAGTAAATAATAATGTAACATCAAATAATTTAATAAATAATGATAATAATAACACAGTTTCAAACAATAAAGACTTTGCAACAGAATTTTTAAAATTAGAAAATAATAAACAAAATATGATATATAGTCCATTATCAATAAGATATGCATTAAAGATGTTAAGTGATGGAGCTAATGGAAATACTAAAAAGCAAATCGAAGAAGCAATAGGAAATTTACAACTGACAAAATATAATAATATTGAAAATGTATTGTCTTTAGCAAATGGAATGTATATTAGAAATACATATGCAGAATATGTAAAAAAAGATTTTGAAAATAAATTAATTAAAGATTATGATGCTGAAATAAAATATGATGAATTTAAAGATGCAAATAATATCAACCAGTGGATAGAAGATAAAACTTTAAAAATAATAAAAAATATGTTAAGTGATAATATGGTACAGAATTCTGACAATGTAATGTTACTTATAAATGCTTTAGCAATTGATATGGAATGGGAAGATGCATTTGATGCTAGTGAAACTAATGGAGAGAAGTTCACATTAGAAAATGGAACTGAAATGCTAGCAACAATGATGAACCAAGAAACATCAAGTGACAACATCTCTTATTATAAAGATGAAGACATAACAGCTTTAACTATGGATTTAAAGAAATATGAAGATACACAAATGGAGTTTATTGCTATAATGCCTAATAATAATTTATCAAATTATATAAACAATTTTACAACAGATACACTTGATAATATTGTAGAAAAAGCAACTTTAGCTTCTGAAACTAAAAAAGGATTAAATATTTATATACCTAAATTTTCATTTGATTATGATTTAAAATTAAAAAATGATTTAATTAAAATGGGAATTACTGATGTATTTGATGCAAATGTAGCAGATCTTTCAAACATATCAAGTAGCAAACTCTATGCAAATGATGCACTTCATAAAGCTAATATTGATTTTTCAGAAAAAGGAGTTAAAGCAGCAGCTGTTACAGTATTTGGAATAAAAAATCTTGCAATGGCAGATATAGAACAGCTTAAACCAGAAGAAGTAAGAATAGATAAACCTTTTTTATATGTAATTAGAGATAAAGAGACAAAAGAAATATTTTTTATTGGAACATTATATGAACCAAATTCTTGGGATAAAGATAAAGTAAATTATTAGAAATAATTATATATATTTTAAATAGCAGAGTTTGTGTAATTCTGCTATAGCTGTCTTTAAATATAAATTTTTATAAAGTGTATTTAATTAGTCGCAGTCTACTTGTCAATGGTACAAATGGTCAAAGATAATATATTATTTATTTGTAACTCCCAATTGCATACAGATTGTACCTGAAATCTTATAATAAATTATTAAAATTTTATTAACAATCTGTAATTTGCTGGTCCCCCCGAATTGTTACAAATAAATAATATATTATCTTTGACCATTTGTACCATTGACAAGTAGACTGTAATGCAAATTAATGTTCACTTGCAATAACACATTGACATAAATTTTACCATTTTATTAAAATGGATATGTAAAAAAAATAAGAAAATGGAGGAGAAACAAATGAGAAATTCAAGTAAAACCAAAGGAATAACATTAATAGCATTAGTAATAACAATAATAGTATTGTTATTACTAGCAGGAGTAACAATAGCAACGATAACAGGAGAAGATGGGATATTAAGTAAAGCAGAAAAAGCAGCAACAAAACATAAAACAGAAGATTATAAAGAAGCTCTAATGATGAAAGCAAATGAGTTAAAAGGAGAAGCAACAATAAATAGATGGACAGCAGATGAGTATATAGAAAATTTTAAAGGAGAATTAGAAAAAATAATAGGTGGAAAAGCAGGAGATAGTAGATTAAAAAAATTAACTAAAGTAGATAAAGATGGAATGTGCATACAAAAGAAGGATATGTGTATAAAATAACGGAAAATGAAATAGAATATTTGGGATTATCAGGAGGAGAAGGTTCTAAACCAGTGCCAGATAATTTTAAAGAGGGAGAAATAAACTTTGATTATGAACCTAAAAAGGAAGAATGGACACAGGGACCAGTAACCGTAAAAATAAGTACAACATTAAAGGGATATACAATACAATATTCATTAACAGCAGAAGATAATGATTGGAAGGATTATCCATCAAATGGAATAGAGGTAACAGAAAACAGAGCAATATATGCAAGACTAAGAAATAATATAGGCGGAAAAATGGAAAAATATGCAACAGGGAGTGTGGCAAATATTGATAAATTAGAGCCAAATACATTTGAGCCAACAGTAACAACGACAACAAATAGTATAACAATCACAGGACAAACAACAGACCAAGGAGAAAATGAACAGTATGGAAGTAGTAAAGTATGTAAATATTACTTTGCAATAGATGGAGATAAATGGGAACCAGAAGAAGGATTTTCGGTAACAGATGAAAATCAAGAAGCAAGTCATATATTTGAAGGATTAGAACAAGAAACAAGTTATACATTAAAAATGAAAGCAGTAGATAAGGCTGGAAATGTAATAATAATAGAAAAACAAGCAAAAACACAAAAAATTGTAATAGAAACTGCACAAACACTAAAAGAAAAATTAAAAGATACAAATGGAGAGTCAGTAATAGGAAAAAAAGTAACAGGACTAGAAGAAGGAAGTACGGGAGTAGCAAATGATTACGAATGGGAGATATTTGATGTAGTAGATGATCATATATATTTAATAGCAACAGATTACATAAAAGTAGAACACTGCCCAAACGGAAAAAATAAAAGTGAAATAATTAAGGAAAACGACTATTGGGCCAAACTGGATAATGTAGTAAATGATTATGAAGGCTCAAGTTCAATAACAAAAGAAAATATAAAAGCATTGAACAAAGATTTTTACGGAAATAATAATTATGAAAGTACGGATGTCAATATGAAAGCAGTGGCATACATGTTAGATACAGATATATGGACAGAAAAGTTTATAGGGAAAAAAGAAGGAAATGATAAAGTAGAGTATGTAATAGCAGGACCAACAATAGAGCAAATATTTAACTCATATAACAATAAATACGGAACAAAATATTCAGCAAAGGTGTCTGACGTCATTGAAGAAGCGTACCCAGGAGCACTTAGGACTTCAATAGGATATAAGATAAGCAAAACAGGAGATGATGATAGCTATGAATATGCTATAAACAAAATGCTAATGAAAAAAGATGGAATAACAGTTGATGAAACTTATGCAATAAGTTCAACTGATAAGGCGTGGAACATGTTTGTGGCTAGTCCATCTGCCAACTATGAAGACGCAACAATGATGGTGAGCTTCGATGGTAATGTAGACAATGACGCAAGCGTGGGTTATAACTTTAGCAAGGGGTTCCGCCCAGTGATTTGTCTACAATCTGAAGTCAAAATAATAGAACAAGGAGATGGATATGAAATAGAATAGGGCAGATGCTGTAAATTATATAATAAAACTGTGCAAAGGGGAAATTATTATAACAATAATATTACAAAATGGAATGAGGTAACTGGCTTATGGGTGAACCATTATCTTAATGGGAGTTGGCAATAAGTGTTTTTTATTGGAAAAATTAGGGAGATGGAATTTTATATTTCCATCTCCTTAAAAATTCATTTATTTGTATCTATAAAATATAAAGTTAGTTTCTTTTGTAAGACTAAGTTTTCCATCATAAATTTTTTTTTCATAATATTCTAAAGGAATATCTATAAAAACAGTACTTTTAAATTCTTCATCTAAATTGTTAGTTATTTTTATATCAAAAGATAAATTGCAAGCAAGAGAAGATAAGGGAATATTGCATCTTTTTAAAAGTGAACCATCATATGTAATAGGTATAGATGTGTCTGTAATTGTATAGTCTGTTTTTACATTTTGATTAATGTAACTTAAAGTAATTGGATTTGCTAAATTATTATATAAAATAGGAGTATCTAAACTGGAGTCATCTTCAGAAGTAACTTCAAATTCTAAATTGTTTTGAATTTTATTTTCTTCATTTATTTCACTTGTTGCAAATTTGTTTAAACTTTTAAAATATAAATTAGGTTCTCCGCAATTCAGCTTTTTTATTATATTTAATATTTTCTATAGAGACTTTTTTTAAAGTGTTTTCCATTGTCTTTTCTTCTAATGATGAACTAGAAATAAAAATGGCTAAATCTGTGTATTGATATAAATTTTCAATTGTAAAATTATTAACAGTGTTTGTCTTATTTTTTGCGTCACAATTACTAAAAAATGTTATTTTGTTAATTTGAAACACTGTTTTATCATTTTTAGAAGCAAATGGCAAAACATCATTTTCAAAATTAACTTTTAAAGTATATTTATTTAATAATATGTAGGCTAATATAAAAACGATAATAAATAGAATAAAAACTATTATTGACAGAATTATTTTTATTTTTTTCTTATTCATGATTTCCTCCTTGGTTAAAGATAATTATATAATAGTATAAAATTCTAATAAAATCAATACTTTATAGTAATTTTAATTTCATATCATTTATCGATTGACAAAAAAAATAAGAAAGGTTAAAATATTATTAGGTGATATTATGAATGCAAAAGAAAAAGTAAAAAAAATCAGAAAATTACATATAAAGATAACGCTAAAAGGTATAATTTCTTTTTTAGCTTTTATTATTAGTTTATTGTATATAGTTATATTTTATAACTATTATTTTGTTAGAAATAATGTATATGCAAAAGAAACAATAGCAACCATGAGCGATGATAAGGTAAAAATAAGTCAAGCAAAGGAAATAAATATTGAAGAAATAATCAAAAAAAATGTGAAAGAAGGACAAAGAGAAGAATATACTGTTCAAGAAATAGAATTAGAATATATAACAAAATATAGAAATAATGCGAATTTACCAAAAGGAACAATTCAAGTAAAACAAGAAGGGAGAGAGGGAAAGCAAGAAATAACAATAAAAAGAGTATATGAAAATGAAAAATTAATTTCAGAAGACCAGGTATCTACAAAAATAACAAAAGGATATATAGACAAAATTGTTGAAATAGGTACAGGAAATTTTATTAGTAATCATAAAATTCAAGTAGGAGATATTATATATGCAACATCAGATAGATTAGCTGTAATGTATGAACCAGATGAGAAATCTCAAAAAATAGCAACACTTTCAGCACAAAATAAATTAAAAGTTTTGGAAATACAACCCAATTGGTATAAAATAACCTCATCTGGGGTAATAGGATATGTTAAATCAGAAAGTACTACTTATATAGATGATACAGCAAAAAAAGATGAAAAAAATCAAAATATTGAAAGTGCAAAAAGCAAAGGTGAATTAATTTCAGGATTGAATTTTGGAATGCAACTTAATAAGCCAAGTGGTTTGACATTAGAACAGTTTAAAAAGATTTTATCAGATAGTAAAGATACTAACAAAATTTTTGAAAATAATGCAGAATATTTTTATTATATAGAAAAACAGTACAACATAAATGGAGTATTTGTAGCAGCAATTGGTATTCATGAAAGTGCATGGGGAACTTCAAAAATAGCAAGAGATAAAAATAACTTATTTGGATATGGAGCTTATGATTCTAATCCATATAATGGGGCATACAATTTTTCAGAATGTTCAGAATGTATTGATTTAATAGCTAGAGTATTAGTAAAATATTATCTTAACCCAAAAGGAACAAATATTTATGGTGGAGAACAAGCGAGTGGTACATATTATAATGGTGCAACTTTAAGTGGTGTAAATAAGAGATATGCTACAGACAAAAATTGGGCAAATGGAGTATTTAGTCATATGCAATATTTATACAATAAATTATAAAAAATTCTTGAAATTTTTCGCAATTTATAGTATGATATAAAGGCGAGAATGAATACAAGGAAAAAATTGCCAGAGCAACAAAAATAAAGGAAGGGGCATAGAAATGAAAAAAGGGTTAATAATTGTTACAATAATTATACTATTAATAGGAACACTTTTTATTGTTAGCAATGTTTATGCAGCAGAAAACAGATCAATAGATGAAACGACAGAAAGCAAAATAGTTGAATTAAAAGAAAATGCAGCAAGTTCATTAGAAGATTATAAAGAAAAATATGGATCAGATGTCTATGGAACAGTTGCATATATTTTAAATATAGTAAGAATTTATAGTATACCAATAGGATTTTTAGGAATTGCTATTGGAGCCATACATCAGTATATGATTGGTGTAAGAAAGTTAGATACATTAGAAAGAGGAATGGCATTTATGGTAACTTGCGTGACTTTATTAATTATATGCCAAATTTTGCCACTTGCGTTTGCAGTGTTTGTAAAATTTGGAAGGGGGTAACAAATGAAAGTTTTATTTGCTGTTAATAACGAAGAAATATCAGAGTCAATAGTAAAAAAATATCAAAAAGAATATAAACAAATAATTTCTTATAAGAATGTATATTACTTTAATGCTATATTAAAAGAATTACAAAAAGATAAAACTTATGATAGAATTGTCATAAGTGAAGATTTGGAAGCTTTTACACATACACAATATGATCAAATAGACAAATTTATTTTTGAAAAATTAGATAGTATTAGTGATGAAGCATCAAATGTAAAAGGAAATGATACGCCTATTATACTAATTTGTTCTGACAGAAGAGAAAAATCAGAAACTATGTTAGTAAAATTATTTGGAATTGGAATTTACAATGCTATTATAGGAAATGACAGAAGTGTAGATGAAGTTTGTAGATTAATTAATAGGCCAAGAGTAAAAAAAGAAGCAAAAACATATTATCAGATAGACACAGAAGAAGTAAATTATCAGGCAGAAAATGAAAATGATGTTAGTGAAATAGAAATTCAAAACATTGTTGCACACTACAAAAGATTAGGTAAAAATGAAGACAGATATGTAGATAGTTTTAATAATATAGCTGCACAATATAATGATACTCAATTAAGAATTATAACAAAATTCTTGCCATTAAATGTACGTGCGGTATTAGAGGAAAAATCACCTAAATATCAACAAATTATGTCTTTCAATAACAGTGTTGCTGACTTACTAAGAAAAAACAAATATGATGATGAAAATGACGAAACTGGACCAAGTCAAATATTATTAAAAGCTAAAAATAAGGATAGAATATTCTCAAAACCAGTTGTTATACCATCAGCTGTAAATATGAATGGAACCAAAAAGTTAGCTAAATATAGAACAGAAAATCCAAATGAACCACTAATGGCTCAAAATGATCAAATGATGCAAGAAGAAGATTATATACAAGAAATGCCACAACAAAATGAATATAATATATCACAAGATAACATTATGCAGCAAGTTCCACAGCAAGAACAATATACAATAGCACAACAAGATAATATAACACAGCAAATGCCTAAAGAAAATCAAATAACTGCAATACCAGAAGAAGTATCACAACCAGTGAAGCGTGGAAGAGGAAGACCAAGAAAAAATGTTGATATACCAGTTAACCAACAACCAGTAGTAAAACGTGGCAGAGGAAGACCAAGAAAAATTGTAGAACCTGTTCAACAAGTGGTTAATCAAGAACCAGAGGAGTTTGTATTACCAGGACTAGGTAATGTGCAACAGGCAACATATAAGCCAGAAGAAACAGAGCCAGAAGATGATGTTATATTACCAGGATTAAATTATGCTCAGCAACAAACATATCAACAAGAAAGTGTGGAGGAGCCAGAAGATGATTTTATGCTACCAGGATTAAACAACAGTTATGGACCTCAGCAGCAAACATATGAAGAAGAACAAGAAGAAGAAATTGATGATTTTACTTTACCAGGATTAAATAATTATGAACCTCAGCAACAACAACAAACATATCAACAGAGAAACTCACAAAATGTAAATATAATGTCAAATTTAGGCTCTATGCAACAACAACCACAACAAATGTATCAACAAGGAACTACACTTACATATAATCAAAACAATTTAAATAATAATAGAGAAGACAATGATAATATAGAAAAAATAGATTTAACAAGTTTATTAACACCAGATAAAAAAATAATAACATTTATTGGGACTAGTAAAAATGGAACATCATTTATTGTTAATAATATAGCTGAATTGATGTCGTCAATAGGAATAAATACAGCAATTTTAGATACAACACGAAATAGAAATTCATATTATATATACACAAAAAATGAAGAACCTCTAAGAGAAATTGCTATACATAGTATAGGAGGATTAGCACATGGATTAGCAAGAGGAATAAATGTGCATAAAAATTTAACTGTATATACCTCATTACCAGATGAAAGTGATGATATTAAACATGTAGATAAAATATTAGAAACATTATTAATGAATCATTCTTTAATATTAATAGATACAGATTTTTCTACACCACATAATTATTTTAAGCAATCTCAAGAAACTTATTTAGTGCAATCTATGGATATTTTAACAATACAACCACTTACAGCATTTCTAAAAGAATTAAAAATGAAAAATATTTTAGATGAAAAAAAATTAAGAATTGTATTAAATAAAGTAGTAAAAATTAGAGGAATTAGAGATGAAGTAATTATAGGAGGGATGGCATTTTATAATGACCCATCAATGTCATTTATGACTGAATTATTTGATAGAGACAGGATTAAGTATATATCTATACCATTTGAAGATGAAACATATATTAGATATTTAGAAGGCGTTATTGAATGTGAAATTTCGTTAAAGGGCTATTCAAAAATATTTTTACAAGCATTGAGAGAACTAGGAAACATGATATATCCAATAGTAGCAACATCACAAAATAGTCAAAATTATCAACCACCATCAGCATATACGAATGGAGGAGGGAATTTTTCTAATAATATGAACAATACACTAGATAGGATGAAAAGAAATTATTAAAACTAAAGGGAGGGAAAATTAACCGTGATAATAGCAATAGTAGTAGTCTTAGTTTTAATTGTATTAGGATTAGTTATATATAATGTATCAATCCACAGAAAGATACAAAAGTTTAAAAATATGAACCAAAAGATTACAAATTTATATATCATTCAGGACTTTTTAAATACAGTAGGAGAAACAATATCTGTTGAAGAAAAAATTAAAAAAGTAAATGATATTTTGATTGAAAGATATGAAATAAAATATTCAACAATTGTTGTTTTTGATGGTGCAGAGTATCAAATTAAAGCTTCTAATGTTGATTCAAAACATTGGCATGCTTTGAAAAATTTACAAGATATAGATTTATTTAAAGATAGTATAGAAGCTGCCACTCCTAAGTATGTAACAGTAAATAATGAAAAAGAAAAACTTCCATATCAGGAAATGGAATTTGGAAGAGCAAAATCAGCGATATTTTTTCCTCTTTATATTGATAATGTTTATATAGGATATTGGATTATAGAAAGTGGAACACCTCATGATTTTGATAATGTTGATATTACAGTTTTGGAAGTAATTAAAGAAAATATTGTATCTATACTAAAAATGGTAGTACATCAAAAAGTATTAGAATCAATTGTAAGAAAAGACTTATTTACAGGATTATACTCTGAAGAATATTTATATGGCGAAGGAAAAAAGCAAATAGATCAATTTACATTATCTACTGTTTGTATGTTTACAATAACTAATATACAAGAAATTAACAAAAGATATTCTAGAGAATTAGGAAATAAAGTAATAAAAGAAATAAGTAAATGTATAGAAGATGACTTGTCATCAGATTATGTCTTTGTAAGATATATGGGACCAAAATTTGTTATTGTATTTTCAGGTGCTGAAGTAGAAGGAGTAGCAGATTACTTAAATGAAATAAAATTAAAATTAGAAACAATGCAAGTAACTTTAACAGAAAAGGAAAAACAAGAAATAAGTTTAGAAGTGAATCCATTTAAATCAAAGACAATGAGTCAGTATAATGAAACAGCAGTGCCAAGACTTAATTTTGTTATTTCTTCATATTATAAAGGAACAGGATTAGAGGAAGTATTAAAAAGGTTAGAAGAATATTTAGACCATGCGGATAAAAGCGAAAGTGATATAACCAATATATAAAAAATATAAAAGGAGGAATCAGATATGGAATTTGATAAAACGATGAACTTCAATGTAGAAAAGGAAAAAAATGTGAAATGTAAAGAAATCTTAAAAGAAGTACATGAAGCCCTAGTAGAAAAAGGATATAATCCGATAAACCAAATTGTTGGATACATATTATCTGGTGACCCAACTTATATTACAAGTTATAAAGATGCAAGAAATAAGATTAGAATAATTGAAAGAGATGAATTATTAGAAAAAATGGTAAAAAATTATATAGGATTAGATGAAGAATAATATGAGAATTTTGGGAATTGATTATGGAGATTCAAGAGTGGGTATTGCGATAACTGATGGCTTGAATATAACTGCGCAAGGAATAGAAACAATACAAAGAAATGGCACAGACAAAACAATACTAAAAAAAATAGATGAAATATTAGAAAAATATAAAGATATAGAAATTATTGTTGTTGGAATGCCGCTTAATATGAATGGCTCTATATCAGAAAGAGCAAAGATAACAGAACAATTTGTTCACAAATTAAAATGTAAGTATAATAGATTAAAAATAGAAACAATAGATGAAAGACTAACAACAGTAGAAGCTCATAAAACAATGAATTTTCTAGATATCAATAAGAATAAAAAGAAAAATATAGTTGATACTATATCTGCAGTATATATTTTAGAAACATATTTAAATAAATTAAAAAATTCATTGAAAAATAATCAAAAATAGGTTATTATATTAATAAAAAATATATATGAAAGGAGAAAAATAATGGAGGAGAATTTTGAAGGAGAAGAATTAGATGATAATATTATAATTTTAAATGATGAAGATGGAAATGAAGTTAAATTTGAATTTTTAGATTTAATTGAATTAGATAATGAAGAATATGTAGTATTATTACCTATTACTGAAGACGGAGAAGAAGAAGAAGGGGAAGTAGTAATATTAAGAGTTGAAGACAATGATGATGAAGATGCAGAAGAAGAATCATATGTAAGTATTGAAGATGAAGATATATTAAACAGAGTATTTGAAATATTTAAAGAAAAATTCAAAGATGATTTCGATTTTGTAGATTAGATTGATAACTTTAATAAATGATGAATTTTTGCTACTATTAGTTTATATAGTTTTATTTTGTAAGATGTAAATAATAGAAGAAGTAATAGGAGGAAAAAAACAAATGAAAAATTTTTCAACTTGGATATTAGTTATGTTTATGGCAATGTTTTGGGCTTTTAGAATTATAGTAGCTGTTACAGCTGAAATGAGAATAGATTTTGCAATACAGCCATTTAATATAACATTAGAAATAATTTTATTGTTTGTTGTATTATTATGTATGCTACTAATTATAAAAAGAAAGTTAATTGGAGCTTTAATTTATTTATTAGCATATGGCATGTATTTTGGAACAGATATGATTACAGGAATGACAAGTTTATTTTCACAAGCTTCGGATATAAGTATAACTGGAATGGATGTTTATTTAAATTCATTTGTATCTTTAATAGGAATTATAATTCCTGTAGCTGTATTGCTTGATTTATTAATGGACAAAAGTAGAAAAGCAAATCCAAAAGATAAAAAGACAGATTGGTTTTATAAAAATGAAAAATTTGATAGACAAATGGATGAAAGAGCAGACAAAAATAATTATAGAACTTTATAAAAAAGTGTGAAAAGCATTAGATAAAATAAATCTAATGCTTTTTAAGAATTTTAGTATTTAATAGAAATTTATACTTTATAAAAAAACATAATTATGATATAATGCATATTAAATTTAAATACTTAACTTAAAGTATTATGGGAAGCAATTTAAGTAAAGGAGATGAAATTTAATGCTAGAAAAAGACTTTAAAAGTGTTATTAATGAAATAAAAGAAGATATAAAAAGTACACAGTTTAAGGCAATGCAAGAAGTAAATAGTAATCTAATTATGTTGTATTTTAGATTGGGAAAAATTATTTCAGATAATAAAGCATATGGAAGTAATTTTACAAAACAAGTTTCTCAAGAATTAAAATTAACATTTCCAAATATGAAAGGCTTTTCTGAAAGAAATATAAGAGCAATGAGAATGTTTTATGAAGAATATGCTAATGATGAAAAATGGCAACAGCTTGTTGCCAAATTACCTTGGGGACACAATTTATTACTTATAGAAAAGATAAAAGATAAAGAGATAAGAAAAATATATGTTGAAGGAATATTAAAAAATGGTTGGAGTAGAAAGAACAATTACCAGATGACATTATGAGTAAACTATCAACAGAAGAAGATATAAATCTTCATATTGATATAAAAGATGAGGATGGTGAAATAGATGACTAATAAAGAAGAAAGTTATCACAAAAGCAACATCAACTGGTATCCAGGTCATATGGCAAAGACGAAAAGACAAATAGAGGAAGATTTAAAAATAGTAGATATTGTAATAGAACTTTTAGATAGTAGAATACCAATATCTAGTCAAAATCCAGACATAATGCAATTAACAAAAAGAAAAAAGAAATTAATAGTATTAAATAAAGCAGATTTAGCAGATGAAAATAAAAACCAATTATGGATAAAATATTTTGAAAGAAGAGAAGTACCAGCAGTATTGGTAGACTCAAATTCTGGCAAGGGAATAGAAAAATGCATAAAACAAATTGAGGAAATAATGAGTGAAGACTTGAAAATGCAAGCTAATAAAGGAAGAATTGGAAGAAAAATAAAAGCAATGGTAATTGGTATTCCAAATGTGGGAAAATCATCATTTATAAATAAAATTGCCCAAAAATCATCAGCAAAAATCGGTAATATGCCTGGTATAACTAAACAAAAACAATGGATTAGAGTAAATGATAAAATTGAATTATTAGATACACCAGGAGTACTATGGCCAAAATTTGAAAATGAGCAAGTTGCATTAAATTTAGCTTTTACAGGAACTATAAAAGATACTATACTTGAAAAGGTTGATATAGCGTATTATTTAACAAAATTTCTTATAGAAAATTATAGAGAAAAGTTATGTGATAGATACAAAATTACAAATGAATTAATAGAACAGAAACTATCGCAACAACAACCAGAAAATGAAAATATATATGAAATTATGCTAGAAATAGGAAGAAAAAGAGGATGTATAATATCAGGAGGAAATATTGACGAGGAAAAAACGGCAGGAATACTATTAGATGAATTTAAAAACGGAAAGTTAGGTAAAATAACAATTGAAATATGTTAAAAGATGAGAAAGGTTGAAAAATAATTACAATAATTTAATTTTTTTCCAACCAGATTTGTGCCTTAGAAAGGAATGGAAGTGAAAATGGAAGAATTTATAGAATTAAAAAAAGAAGAAGAAGAAATTAATTTATTGTCACCTTTAACTTGGGCATATATTGGTGACTGTGTATATGAATTGTATGTTAGAACTAATTTAGTAAATGAAACTAATTTAAAACCACATAAGTTGCATTTAGAAACTATTAAATATGTAAAAGCACAAGCACAAGCGGAATTATTAAGAAAAATACAGGATAAACTTACAGAAGAGGAAAAAGAAATAGTTAAAAGAGGCAGAAATGCAGAAAATCATCATCTACCTAAAAATTGTAATATTCAAGATTATATGTATGCAACAGCGTATGAAGCATTAATTGGATATTTATATTTAACAAAAAGGTTTGAAAGATTAAAATATATATTAAATCTTATGAAATAATGTAAAATAAGCTGTTATTGTTACAGTTTGTTGGTCAATGGTACAAATGGTCAAAGATAATATATTATTTATTTGGTAACTCCCAAATGCGTACAGATTGTACCTAAAATTTTATAAAAAATTATGAAATTTTATTGACAATCTGTACTTTGTTGGTCCCCCGAATTGTTACTACATAAATAATATATTATCTTTGACCATTTGTACCATTGACAAGTAGACTGTAACTGAAAATTTAAAAATTTTGATTTTTATAGTTGACTAAATAATAAAAAAATGATATAAATAATAGGTATTGACAATATAAAGGGCCCCTTGGTCAAGCGGTTAAGACGCCACCCTCTCAAGGTGGAATCATGGGTTCGATTCCCGTAGGGGTCACCAAAAATGAATAAATTAAAAGGGAGTAGCTTTTTTTATTACTAATCAACAATCTCGATACTTAAGATATCTGGTTAGTAAACTATATGGTATAGTAAGTGAGACTTTTAAAAGAAATAAGTAAGTTATTTTCTTTTAAAAGTTTTTATTATTTTAAAAAACTAAAGAAAGGGTGGATAAAATTGGAAAGTAAAAAGTGGTTTAATCAAGAGATTGATGAAGTAGAAAAAAAATTGGAGACTGACTTAAAAAATGGATTAACAACAGAGCAAGTAAATAAAAAAAGAGAACAATATGGCTTAAATCAGTTACAAGCAGCAAAAAAGAAAACATTATTACAGAGATTTATAGATCAATTTAAAGATTTTTCAATAATAATATTAATAATTGCTGCTGTGGTATCTGGAATAGTAGGAGTAGCAGAGGGAGAAGGAATAACAGATACAGTTATAATTTTAATAGTGGTTATTGTAAATGCTATAATAGGTGTAACACAGGAGTCAAAAGCAGAAAAATCATTGGAAGCTTTACAAAAATTAACTGATCATGCATCAAAGGTAATTAGAAATGGAGAAGTGACAGTAATACCAGCAAAAGAACTAGTACCAGGAGATATAGTAGTATTAGATACAGGAGATTATATACCTGCAGACTTGAGAATTATTGAGGCAGTAAACTTGAAATCTCAAGAATCATCATTGACTGGAGAATCTGTACCAGTAGAAAAAAATATAGAAAAACTTGTAGAAGAAGATATTGGAATTGGAGATAGAATAAATATGCTATTTTCTTCTAGTTTAGTAACTTATGGTAGAGGAAAGGGTATTGTAGTTGAAACAGGAATGACGACAGAGGTTGGAAAAATTGCAGGAATGATAAATAATACAGAAAAACAAGAAACACCTTTGCAGCAAAAATTAAATAAATTGGGAAAAACTCTTGGAATAGTAGCAATATCAATTTGTATATTGATTTTTTTAATAGGATTAATACAAGGAAAAGAACCAGTAAATATGTTTATGACAGCAGTAAGTTTAGCAGTAGCTGCAATTCCAGAAGGATTAGTTGCTGTATCAACAATTGTTTTAGCAATTGGAGTTCAAAAAATGGTTAAAAAGAATGCAATTGTAAAAAGATTGCCAGCTGTAGAAACTTTGGGAAGTAGTACAGTAATTTGTTCAGACAAAACTGGAACTTTAACACAGAATAAAATGACTGTTGAAAAAATATTTATAAATGGTAAAACAGAAGATTTAGAAAATATAAAAGAAATAGATGAAGATTTAAATAAACTAGTATATGCAAATATGCTATGTAATGATACCAAAATATCAAGCGATGGAAATTTAACAGGAGATCCAACAGAAACATCATTAGTTGATATGGCATTTAAATTAAATTTTGATCCTTCAATTTATGATAGAACACCACGTTTGCAGGAAGTTCCATTTGATTCAGATAGAAAATTAATGACAACTGTAAATAAAGTAAATGGAAAATATATTGTGTATACAAAAGGTGGAGTTGATGAATTATTAAAAAGATGTAATTCTTATTTAATGAAAGGGGAATTAAAACAAGATTTAGAAAGTTATTCAATTGTAATAAGAAAACATAATGAAGATATGGCAAAAGAAGCTTTGAGAGTTTTGGCGTGTGGATATAAAGAAATAGAACATGAACCTACAGAAAAAGAAATGGAGAGCATTGAAAATGACTTGATATTTATTGGTATGGTAGGAATGATAGATCCACCAAGAGAAGAAGCCAAAAAGGCAGTAGAAAAATGTAAAACAGCAGGAATAAAAACAGTTATGATAACAGGAGATCATAAAATAACAGCAACAGCTATTGCAAAAAAATTAGGAATATTAGAAAATGAAAATGAAGCTATAACAGGGGCAGAATTAGAAAAAATGTCAGATGAAGACTTAGAAAAAAATGTTAGACAATACTCTGTTTATGCTAGAGTTTCGCCAGAACACAAAGTTAGAATTGTAAAGGCATGGCAGAAAAATGGAGAAATAGTAGCAATGACAGGAGATGGAGTTAATGATAGCCCAGCATTAAAAACATCAGACATTGGATGTGCTATGGGGATAGTAGGAACAGATGTTGCAAAAGAAGCTGCTGATGTAATTTTAACAGATGATAATTTTGCAACTATAGTTTCGGCCGTAGAAGAAGGAAGAAGAATTTATGATAACATTTTAAAAGTAATACAATTCTTATTATCAAGTAATATAGGTGAAATATTTGTATTGTTAGTTGCAACACTTTGCACACCTTTATTTGCAAAATGGTTTGGAATTATGGATATAAATCATTTGGAAATTTTGTTGCCAATTCACATATTATGGATAAATTTAGTAACAGATTCTCTTCCAGCGTTAGCATTAGCATTTGATCCAGCAAATTCAGATATAATGAATAGAAAACCAGAGAAACCAGGTAAAGGAGTATTTACTAAAGGAATGACATGGAGAATTATATATCAAGGATGTATGATTGGACTTATTACACTTAGTGCATTTATTATTGGATTAGCAACAACAAACACACCAATAGAAGGCTTGACATTAGATGAATCTAAAATTGAAGTTGGTCAGACAATGGCGTTTGTTACACTTGCATTATCAGAACTAGTACATGTGTTTAATGTCAGAGATAACAAAAAATCGTTATTTAAAACTAAAGTATTTAATAATAGTAAATTAATTTTAGCAATAATGCTATCTACCTTATTAATGCTTGTAATACTTGCTATACCAATTCTTAGAACTTTATTTAGTATACCAATACTTCCAATAGGAAATATTATAGAATTAATATGTTTAATATTTGCACCTATTGTAATTGTAGAAATATTTAAATTATTAAAGATAAATACGGCAAAAGATGAATAAATTTATGATGGCACTTATATTTTCCTTGATATTTTTTTTCAAATATGATAATATATTTCTATAAAATGGGAAAATAAATTAAAGACATTCAAGGGAGATGAAGCAAATGGAAAATAAATTTTATGTAACAACACCAATATATTATCCAAGTGGAAAATTTCATATAGGAACAGCATATACAACTGTACTAGCAGATAGCATGAAACAGTATCATAAATTAAAAGGTGAAGATTGTTATATGCTAACAGGAACAGATGAACATGGACAAAAAATTGAACAAAAAGCCAAAGAAACTGAAAAAACACCAAAACAATATGTAGATGAGATGGCACAAATGGCAAAAGACTTATGGAAAATTATGAAAATAGAATATGATGATTTTATACAGACTACAGAAGAAAGACATGAAAAAATAGTACAAAAAATATTTGACAGATTTATGGAGCAAGGAGATATTTATAAAGGGGAATATGAAGGATGGTATTGTGTACCTTGTGAGAGTTTTTTTACGCAAACACAATTAGTAGATGGAAAATGTCCAGATTGTGGGCGAGAAGTAAAGCTAATGAAAGAAGAAGCATACTTTTTTAATATGAAAAAATATGCAGATAGACTTTTAAAATATTATGAAGAACATCCAGATTTTATAAAACCAGAATACAGAAAAAATGAGATGATAAATAATTTTATAAAACCAGGTTTAGAAGATTTATGTGTAACTAGAACATCATTTGATTGGGGAATAAAAGTATTAAAAGATCCAAAACATGTAATATATGTATGGCTAGATGCTTTGACAAATTATATAACTGCATTGGGATATTTATCAGAAGATGAAAGCAAATTTAAGAAATATTGGCCAGCGGATTTGCAGATTGTGGGAAAAGATATAGCAAGATTTCATTTAATATATTGGCCAATATTCTTAATGGCATTAGATTTACCACTACCTAAAACAATTTTTGTTCATAATTGGATTATAATGAAAGATGGCAAAATGTCAAAATCAAAGGGAAATGTAATTTATCCAGAAACATTAATTGAAAGATATGGACTAGATAGTGTAAAATATTTTTTACTAAGAGAAATTCCAGTTTCGCAGGATGGTATATTTTCTCCAGAATCATTTATAGAAAGATATAATTTTGATTTATGTAATGATTTAAGCAATTTAGTTAATAGAACAGTCTCTATGGTTAATAAATATTTTACTGGAAATGTTCCAAAATATAATGGAACACCAAATGATGTTGACGAAGACATGGAGAAATATGCGCTAGACCAAATAGAAAAATTTGAAAAGAAATGGAATAATTATGAAATAGCAAATGGTATTCAAGAAATTTGGAATTTAATATCAAGAACCAATAAATATATAGATGAAACGATGCCATGGAATTTAGTAAAAGAAGGACAAAATGAAAAACTGGAATCATGTATGTATCATTTGATAGAAAATTTAAGAAAAATAGCAATTTTAATAAAACCATTTATGCGAGAAACATCAGAAAATATATTTAGTCAAATAGGAATTAAGGAAAATGATAAAAAAGACTGGAAAAATTTAAAACTATATGATAAAATTGAAAATGTAAAAGTAACACCAAAAGGAAACCCTATTTTTATGAGGTTAAATTCAGAAGAAGAAATAAAATTTCTAAAAGAAATAATAAAAAAATAAAAGGGAGGAATAATAATGAAAAAAACAAAAGAAAGCAAAAAAACAACTAAAGATGAAAAAAAAGAAAAGATAGGAATAGGTGACATAATTTTTAGAGCAATAATAATTATTTCCATATTTCTTATATGTGTAATATTTAGTGTATTTTATATAAAAAATATGTCACAGCAAATTAATAATAATAATATAACAATACAAGATAAAAGTTAAATATCATAAAGTGTCGTGAAATGTAAAAGCGACACTTTTATATTAATATTATAAGTAAAAAAATTGTAAAATATACTATTAAAAAAGTGAAAAATGATATATAATAATGATATATAATAAAAAAGGGATGAAATAAATGAACAATGATAGACAATATGGTATTTATGAAGTACAGACTAAAGAAAAAAAATATGACATTAAAAAAATCATATTAACAATATTGATGATTATTGTTTTAGTATTCTTAATAAATATTGCAAAAAATTCGATAGGTATTATAGGAAAACATGAAGTTTATGAAGAATATGAATTACAAATGTCAGCATTAAAAAATGAGGAAGAATATAAAAAAGCACAACAGCAAAAAGAAGAACAAAAAAAGCTAGAAGAAAATAAAAAAAGAGAAGAGCAAGCTAAAAAGGATAAGCTTCCAAAGTTAACTGATGAAGGCAAAAAAAACATGGAAAATATATATCATTCAGAAACTAAAAGAGCATTTTTGACTTTTGATGATGGACCATCAACTGTAACAACAAGTATTTTAGATACCCTAAAACAAGAAAATATTAAAGCCACATTTTTTGTATTAGGTTCTAGAGTGGAAGCTATGCCAGATGAAGTAAAAAAAATATATGAAGAAGGACATTACATAGCGAATCATGGATATAGTCATGTATATGAATCAATTTATTCTTCACCACAAGCTGTATTAGATGAATACAATAAATGTAATGACGCAGTGAAAAATGCAATTGGAATACAAGAGTATAATTCACATTTATTTAGATTTCCAGGAGGATTGCCAGGAGGAAAATACGTTAATATAAAAAATCAAGCAAAAGAATTATTAATGCAAAATGATATAGTAAATGTTGATTGGAATGCACTTTCTGGAGATGCAGAGACAACTAAACCAACAATAGAATATGAAATGCAGAGGATACAACAAACTGTGTCAGGGAAAAGCAGTGTAGTAATATTATTACATGATGCACAAGCTAAAAAAGCAACAGCAGATGCATTACCTCAAATTATTGCTTGGCTTAAGGAAAATGGATATGAATTTAAAAATTTTTATGATATTATAAAATAAAGGAGAGAGAGATTGTCTGAAATGGATATGGAAGAAAAACTTAAATATTTAGGATTGGATTTAGATAAAATACCATCATTTATAAAAAAATTCAAACCATTAGAATTTAGAATACCTAAATTCTATGATGAGAGGCAATATAGACAATATAGATATATACCAATAAAAGACATACAAATACTATTATCGCCAACTAATAGATTAGATGATATAGAAGAAAAATATAAAAAAGCTAGCCCTTTGGCTGATTATTTAGATAGTAAAAAAGAAAAAAATATTTTGAAACATACTACTTTTTTAAATATGTTAAAACAAGTAAAAATTGAAGATATAGAAAAAATAGAAGAAGAACAAGAAAACTTAAACAAAAATATTCCATTCAAAGTAAAATTCAAAGGAAATTACTTATGGCAAATTTACTATTCTGAAAATACAGATCAATATTTTATGTTAGTACCAACTGAAGATGCAGATTATTCAACATTTTTTTATTTACTAAAAAAACAATTAGAAAAAAAGAAAATAGGAAAAATTTTTGTACCAATTAGAAATATAGGCTATAGTAATGAATATTTAAAAAAGTCGGAATTTGAAGATCTTGGAAATTATTTATGGTTATTTACAAAAGATTGGCCATTAATATATGAGGTATATGATAAAAAAGATGCTTTAAGTATACAAATTATAGGAGAAACACGGAGTTTATGAAAAAATAAAGAGCCCATATAAAATAGTTTTAAATAATGCAGAAGAAGCAAAGAAATTTTATAAACTTATTAAAGCAATGTTTATACTTCAGACGGAAATGCCAAATTATTTTACATTTAGAACCAATATAGGAAAAGCAGGAAATATAGAATTTTTTATTGAAGATAGAAAAATAGAGTATGAAAATATTACTAAATTTATTAATGATGAAATTATAATAGGAGAATTAAGATGCCAAGAAATTCAAAAATTAGTAGAAACTAGTAGCAATAAATTGGAAAACTTAAAAATAGAAGTTGCAGCACAAGAAGTTGAGTATAGGGCAAAAGAAAAGCAGATAACTACATTCTTGGAATGTAAAAAAAGTTTTTTTGGAAAATTTAAATATTATTTTAAATATAGTAAAAAGAAAAACAATGGAGAACTTAAAGAAAAAGTGCAATTAGATGAAGAAGATATGATAGAAGAACAAGGAGAGGAACAAGAAAGAAAAATTAATAGAATAAGAAATGAAAAAACAAAAGATGATAAAGTAAAATCTAATTACACATTAGAAGAATTATTGGAATTATATAAGAAATTGGAAAAATTAGAAAAACAATTAAAAAATATTGTTCAAGATTTAAATAGTTTAAAATTAAAAAGAAAAAATATGGAAAAAAAGATAAAAAATGCAACATTATTCATTGAAGAAATAGATAAACACAAAAAAAGTATATTTGAATTTTGGAAATATACTAACAAAGATGAAATGTCTGTATTACCAGAAGGAGAGCAGGAAGTAGTTGATATAATAAAGAAAATTACTAAAGTATTTGACTATGAAGAAGATTTTGAAAAATTTGGCAAAAAGATGGACAAGTTACAAAGAAAAAATTTAACAAAACAAGAGACAGATAGCTTATATATTAGTGCTACAAATGTATTAGATATTTTAAATAAAATAAAAAGTAATATATCAATACCAAAAGATATACAAGATAGTTTGAAAGATTTGAAAAATGAAGCAATGCAGAAAAAAAGACTAAATGGAAATGAAGAGTTTGACTTTTTTGGAGGAATACTACAAGATCCATCTAAAGTATCAACAATTAATAATCAAAAACATAGAGAACTGCCAAAAGATAAATATAGTATTTTAGACATTAGTCCAAATACAAAGCAATTAAATTATAAACTAGAATTAGAAAAAGTAATAAAAAATATAGAAATAGCATTAGAAAAGATAAAAATTGTTGATGATTTACCAGTATATAAAGCAACTGAAAATAAATTATTAGATGAAAAAGAATTCAATATATTTGAAGTTAATCCAGAAAAGGAAATACATAATATAATAAAGACTAAAGAAAACAAAATTAATTTTTACAAAATAAACTTAAAAAAAGATGTAAATGGTGTAAGTTATACTAACTGTATATTTTATGACAATCAAAATAAAACATTACCAATAGGACAAGATTTATCTACAAAAATTTTAATAGACATTTCAAAGTTAGACATGAGGATAAAAAGAAAAAAAATATTTAAAATAGTTCATTTCAATGATGAAAATGATGATTTTTCAGATATTACAATAAAAACAGTAAAAGTTTTTGAATATGATATTTAAATAAACAAAAAAATTTCCTTTGCATATAATAAAATATTCAAAGGAGGTTTTTGAGTGAAAAAATTTCAAGTAGTAATAGTATTTTTTATAATAATATCAATAGTATTTTTTATTAACCAAAATACATATGCAATATCTCCGTTATCTGAACCAAGATATCGCGGGATTGATGTAAGTGATTGGCAAGGTTATGTGAATTATATTCAGGTTCGAGAAAGTGGAATAGAAATAGTATATATTAAGGCTAGCCAAGGAAGCAATATAAAAGATCCGTATTTTGATATAAACTACGAAAATGCAAAAGCAAATGGATTAAAAGTAGGATTTTATCATTTTTTAACAGCAACAAATGTAGCAGAAGCAGAACAGGAAGCAAAGTTTTTTACTTCAGTAATAACGGGAAAATCTGCAGATTGCAAGCTTGTAATGGATTACGAAGTATTTGGTGGAGTGAGTATTAATGAATCAAATAAAATTGCAGAAATATTTTTAGAAACGGTAAAAAGATTAACAAATAAAGATATAATAATCTATAGTGATTTATCAAATAGTAGAAATAGATTTAATTCAAATCTTGCAAATAATTATGAACTATGGCTTGCATATTATGGAAATTATAACGAGATAATTGATGAATCTACAAATTGGAATAATTGGATAGGAATTCAATATACAGATAGAGGAATTGTCAGTCGGAATTAATGGAAATGTAGATGAAAATTTATTTACTGAAAGTATATTTTTATCAGATACATCACTAATATCTAATACAGAAGGAGCAATACAAAATTTTAATACAGAAACTAAAAATTATATAGTGCAAAGAGGAGACACATTGTCTGAAATAGCAGAGAGGTTTGGAACTACAGTACAAGAAATAGCTCAAATAAACAATATACAAAATCCAAATCTAATTTTTCCAGGTCAAGTATTAAAAATATTGACAAATTCGACTATAAATGCATCTGAGACTAGAGGTGTTGGAAGTATAACATATACAGTACAAAGAGGAAACACTTTATCACAAATTGCACAAAGTTATAATGTTACTGTAAATGAAATTGTAGAAATAAATAATATACAAAATCCAAATTTAATTTTTCCAGGAGAAAAATTAAGAATTACGCGAAGTAATGTGCAAAATTTAAATCCAGTTTTACAAGAAAATTATTATATTGTAAAAAAAGGAGATACATTAAGTGGGATTGCTAGAAGATATGGAGTGAGTGTTAGATATTTGATTAATATAAATGGTATCAGAGTTCCAAATTTGATTTATTCAGGACAAATATTAAAAATCTCTTAATAGTTGTATATAAAGTTTCATATAATAGAAAATTATAGGATAAGTATTTTATAAAAAAATAGACATTAAGTCTTGAAAAATATATTTTAATGTAATATAATAACACTATAAATTAAAAAAGGATGTTGAAATATTATGGCATATTCACAAAAAATAAAAAATGAAGTTTTACAAAAACTAATGGAAGAAGGAGTAAGGGTTTCTAAGTTAAGTTTACAGTATGGGATGAGTGTAGTAACTATTTACAAATGGAAACGTGAAAAACTAGCAGAAATAGCTGATAATGAAGAAAAATTGAAGGCTAGTCAGGGAAAGAAAGACGATTTTTTTCAGACAAATAGGAAAAACTTTTTTGATAGAGTAAAAGTAAATGCAGAAGATATAGATGAAAATGTAAAAAGAGAGATTATAAAAAGAGAAAAAAACTTTTATAATACTATAAAAAAGTATCTACAAGAGAAAAGACAAGAAATATATGTTAATATGCAATCTGAGGATTATCAGATACAGAAAACAGCCGTAGAACAGTGGGATAAAATGGATGCATTAATGGAAAGATTAGAACAAAATAGAGAAAATAAAGAATATATAAATGCTTTATATGAAAAAGTATCTAGATTACAAAATATTGAAAATAATAAGTATAGATCGTTTTAAAATTATTAGACGATTTAAAAGATATGTGCTAATATATTAGTATATATCTTTTAAAAAATAAATTAAATATGCCGATGTGCTGAAATTGGTAGACGGGCCAGACTCAAAATCTGGTATCAGAAATGGTGTGTGGGTTCGAGTCCCACCATCGGCACCAATGACGTATCTGTTTGAACTAAAACTAGATATAATAAATATAGGAAATGACAAATCCACAAACGTGGTTTTGTCGATATAGAATAAAAAATTCACATCTGAATCGTCAAATTACAGATGTGAAATTTCTTTTTATAGAACATTATTACAAGTAAATAAGTAAGGAAAATAATAATGGAAAAATTAGAGTATTATAGAAATATTGAAGAATTACCATCTGCACCAATTTGCAATATAATATTAAATGGGAAATTAGTTTTTGATGAATTTTTAATGTCAACAATATTGGAGCTTATATTAAATAAAAATTTAGAAGTAAAAGATGATATTATATTTTGTAAAAATTCTAATAATATAACAGGATATCAATTTGATGTTCTTAATTTATTGTTTAATAATTTTGATAAATGTTATATTGGTGAAACTAGAATGGTATGGAAGCAGATAGAGTTTGTTAGAAAAATAGAATACAAGACAGATAAGAATTATATAAAACTCTTTGAATCGCTACAAGAAGAAGCAAAAAAGAGAACGACTACTCCAGAAAGAATTTATGTTGAAACTATAAACAAACTTAAATCAAATAGAAATATTGTATATAAAGTAGAGCCAAAGTTTTCAATATTAAAAGATGATAAACTTGAATTTGTGACAATGTGTAATACTTCAGAAATAGAAAAAAATATTATATTATATAATTTTGAAAAAATAAAAAATTTTAATAATAAAAGTATAAGATTAAAAGAAATAAAAGATTTGTACATAAATAATTTTTCTCTAAGAAAAATTAATAATTTAACACTTTATTCTGAAAATAATTTGCTTAAAGAATTATATAAAAAAGATATATTTAACAAAAATTTAAAATCTTTAACAAGAGAAGGTAAGAACATCAAAGAAAAGATTTTAGCATTGAAAAATTTTATAAATAACTATAGTTTTCTAAAAGAAAAAGATTTTGCTAATTATATTATATGGGGAGAATATTTATCATATGCAACAGCATTAGGCATTTGTAGAAAAATTGAAGAAATTGCTGAAAATTATACTATACAAATAGATGATATTATAGATGATATTAAGAAATTGGCAACATTTAAATAAAATTGCTGATAATTTGAAAGAAAAAATGAAAAATTAAACAAGGACTAAAGTATAGAAACTCTAGTCCCTTTCTTATTGATTGGAAATTTTTTGACAAAAAATATCAAATTACTTTATTTACAAATTCACATATAATATCAGCTGTTTTTTCTTTTCCAAATGATGAATCAATACACAAATTATAATTATTAGCATCTCCCCAAGTTTTTCCTGAAATTATTTTGTAATAGCTTGCTCTATTTTTGTCCGATTTTTCAATATTTTTGATGGCTTCTTTTTCACTGTCATTATACATTTCCATAATGTTTTTTACTCTATAATCTTTTGGAGCATAGATGAAAATTTTTATCAAATTTTTATAATCTTGTAAAACATAATCTGCTGCTCTACCAACTAATACACAAGCTCCTTGATCTGCTACCATACGGATAGCTTTATTTTGTGCATCGATAGCATATTGAACTGGAGATGTGGTTAAATATAGATCGTGCATTATATTATTGCTTTGGTTTATCTTTGAAACAAATTCTCTATCCAAACCACTTTCACTAGCTGCTATTGCTGTCATTTCTTTATAATAATATGGTATTCCTAATTTTTCTGCAACAAGTTTTCCAATATACTTTCCTTGACTTCCGTGTTCTCTTGAAATTGTAATGATGAATCCTTCTTTTGATTTTTGAACAGTATTATTTGCTTTTTCCTTATTTTCTTCTTTTGAAATTCTTTTGAAGAAAATTGCTACTAAGATTGTTGAAACTATAATCGCAAAGAAATCTGCTATTGGAGCTGCATAAAGTGGTCCTTCAATTCCAAAATATTTTGGAAGTATGATTACAAGTGGAACAAATAAAATAATATCTCTTGCAAGTGATACTATTGTAGCTTTAATTGGTTCTCCTACTGCTTGGAAGAATATTGAAATCACTTTTATGCAACATGTAAATGTTACAAGCATTAAGAATATTCTAAATGTTTTTACAGCAAGTTCCATATATAGACTATCTTCTGTTCCAAATAGCTTTATTACCAATTCTGGACATATTTCAAAAATAATTGTTGATACAATTCCTACTAAAATTGTTAAAATTATAACAATTTTAAATGTCTTTTTTACTCTATTATATTTCTTTGCACCAAAATTATATCCTAATATTGGTTGAGCTCCTAAGATAATTCCTACTACAATGTTGATAACAATAGTAAATACTTTCATACAAATTCCAATTACTGCAATTGGAATATCACTTCCATATTTAGACATAGCTCCATATTTAGCGAGCATAATATTACAAACAAGTGAAATTACAACAATTGACATTTGAGTTATAAAAGTCGACACACCAAGTTTTATTACATTTCCAAAAATTGAAAAATTCATTTTAAAACTATCTAATGATAACTTAAATGTCTTGCTCCTAAAGAAATATATAAATGACACAATAAATGATACAATTTGTCCTAGTATTGTTGCCCATGCTGCTCCTTTTATTCCCATTTTAAATACAAATATAAATATTGGATCTAAGATTATATTTAAAATAGCTCCGATTAAAGTTGAAAGCATAGAATATGTAGGCGAACCATCAGCACGAATAATACTATTTACAGTATTCGCAAGCATATAAATAGGTATAGCTGATAATATAATTGTAAAGTAATCGTTTGCAAGTACTATTGAAGTTTCTGAAGCGCCAAAAAGATATAGTAATTTATCCATAAAAATAAATCCTAATATTACAAATAAAATACTTATTATAAATGAAACTAATATGCTATTTCCTATTGCTTTATCAGCATCTTTTGTGTTTTTTCTACCTTGACAAAGAGATAAAAATGCAGCACTTCCATCTCCTAAGCACCATGCAAAAGCAACAGAAATGATAGTAATAGGGAATACTATCGTTGTAGCTGCATTACCTAAATAACCTATTTCACTATTACCTATAAATATCTGGTCAACAATATTATATAGTGAACTGATTAGAAGTGATAAAATACATGGAATAGAAAATTTCAATAGTAATTTTGAAATTTTTTCATTTCCTAAAAACTTATTTTCTTCGTTCATTTTTTTAATTCCTCCTTTATTTTCTTTTTATCATAAAAAAAATACTGCATATAAGAGTCAATCTTATACGCAGTTACGCTGTGTCGACTTATTTATTTTATCATTTTGAAAATTTTTTTGCAAACGTTTTTTTAAAATTTTTTAAAATTTTTAAATTAAATAAGTAGACCTTAACTGACAATCTTTAATTTTTTGTTAAATATATTGACAAAGTGTTATAACTGTTATAATATATATATAACAGTAGAACAAAAGGAGAAATGATTATGGATATTATTATTAGCAATAGCAGTAATCAGCCTATCTTTGAACAAATTAAACAAGCTATAAAAAAAGCAATAGTAACTGATGAATTGAAAGAGAATGAAATGTTGCCATCAATTAGAAATTTAGCACAAGACTTACGAATCAGTGTTATGACAGTAAAAAGGGCTTATGATGAATTAGAACAGGAAGGTTTTATTAAGACAATTCATGGAAAAGGAAGTTTAGTTGCAGCAAAAAATTTTGAGTTGCTAAAAGAAGAACAGATGAAGGAGATTGAAAAATATATTAGTAAAATTGTTTTAATATCGAAAACATCTAATATAAGTAAAAAAGAAATTTTAGAAGCTTTTGAATATTTATTTGGGGAGGAAGAATAAGTGGAAAATATATTAGAAGTTAAAAATCTATGTAAAAAATATAAAGAATTTGAATTGAAAAATGTTAATATTATATTACCTAAAGGGATGATTATGGGCTTTATTGGCGAAAATGGAGCAGGAAAGACAACTACAATTAAGGCAATTTTAGGAATAGCTAGAGACTATACAGGTGAAATAAAATTATTTGGACTTGACAATAGGAAAGATGACAAAAAAATTAAAGAAAATATTGGAGTTGTCTTGGATGATATGTTTTTTCCAGAAATTCTTACACCAAACGATATAAATAGCATTATGAAAAATATTTATAAAAATTGGGATTCAAAGTTATATTTTAAATATTTAACTGACTTTGCATTACCAAACAACAAAGCAATAAAAACATTGTCTAAAGGAATGAGAAAAAAATTAGAAATAGTGACAGCAATTTCACATCATCCGCAATTATTAATTCTTGATGAGCCAACAGCTGGACTTGACCCAGTAGCCAGAAGCGAAGTAATAGATCTTTTTCAAAGTTTTATTCAAAATGAAGAATGTTCTATTTTCCTATCAAGTCATATTACAACAGATTTAGAACATGTTGCAGATTATATTACCTTCATAAATAATGGAAACATTATACTATCAAAAACTAGAGAAGAATTACTAGAAGATTATGGTATTGTTAAATGTTCAAAAGAAGAATTTGAAAAAATAAACAAAAAAGATTTTATCAAATATAAGAAAAGTAAATATGAATATGAGATTTTGGTTGAAAATAGAAAGGCTTTTAATAAAAAATATGATATTGATACAATAGATAAAATAACACTTGAAGAACTTATGGTATTGATGATTAGGGGGGAAAAGTAATGTTAGGTTTTATAAAAAAAGATTTATTAATGATAAAAAGTAATATTAAAATTCTAGCAATTTTATTAATTATATATGTAGTTATGGCTTTTCAAGGACAAATGGATTTATCATTTTTATTACCATTTATAAGTGTAATGATAATGATGTCAACATTTAGCTATGATTCTTATAATAAATGGGATGCTTATGTAATATCTTTGCCAGATGGTAGAAAAAATAGTGTAAAAGCAAAATATCTATCAACAATAATATTAATTATTATAACAACTATAATTATAACTATATTATCTTTTACGATTTCTTATGCTAAAACAAATATGATAGATTTTGAAAATATTGTAGGAACGATATTTGGCTCTCTTTTTGCTACGGTTTTATTACAATCATTTATTTATCCAACAATATATAAATTTGGTCCAGAAAAAGCAAGAATTGTATTAATGACTATAATTTTTTGTATTGCGATTATTGGGGGCTTTATTATACAATATGTTGATTTCTCACCGATAATTAAAATCTTGAATTTTATAGAGACATATTGGATCATTGTATTTTTAATAGCTATGGTTGTAATATTATATATATCATATAAAATATCAGAAAAAATTTATGATAAAAAACAAATGTAAGGAGTGTAATTTTATGCAATTTCATTTTTCAATACTTGAAAAAAATAGAAAATTATAGTATTATGAAAATACTAAAAATTGATTAATGAAGGAGGAATTAAAAATGGAATTAAAAGGAAGTAAAACAGAAAAAAATTTAATGGAGGCGTTTGCAGGTGAATCACAAGCAAGAAATAAATATACTTATTTTGCAAGTAAAGCAAAAAAAGAAGGATATGAACAAATAGCAGCATTATTTTTAGAAACAGCAGATAATGAGAAAGAACATGCTAAAATATGGTTTAAATTATTGCAAGGTGGAGATATATTATCTACAACAGAAAACTTAAAAGCAGCAGCTGAAGGAGAAAATTATGAATGGACAGATATGTATGATAGAATGGCAAAAGAAGCAAAGGAAGAAGGATTTGATCATATTGCATTTTTATTTGAAGAAGTAGGAAAAATAGAAAAGGAACATGAAGAACGATATAGAAAATTATTAACAAATGTTGAGGATGGATTGGTATTTAGTCGTGATGGAGAAAAAATATGGAAATGTAGAAATTGTGGACATATTGTAATTGGAAAACAAGCACCAGAAATTTGTCCAGTATGTAATCACCCAAGAGCATATTTTGAAATTAAAGCAGAGAACTATTAGAAAAGAAAACTTTATTATTTAGTATAATTAAAAATACTAAATAGTGAAGTTTCTTTTTTTGTAAAATACTTGAAAAATGAAGCTAAAAAACATATAATATATTACGTATAAGATAAAATGAAAATGAAGGAGAAGAAATGCCAAAATTTTTTGTAACAAGTAAATCGATAGAAAATAGAAAAATATTAATAACAGGAAATGATGTTAACCATATAAAAAATGTTTTAAGAAAAAAAGAAGGCGAAATTATAAATGTATGTAATTTAGATATGTCAGAAGATTATTTATGCAAAATAATGAAACTAGAAGAAAATAGAATACAATTAGAAATATTAGAAAAAATAGATAATAATGTTGAATCAAATATAAAAGTTAGTATATTTCAAGGTATACCAAAAGCTGATAAAATGGAACTAATTATTCAAAAATCAGTAGAACTTGGTGTATATGATATAACACCAGTAACAATGCAAAGAAGTATAGTAAAATTAGATGAAAAAGATAAAATAAGAAAAATACAAAGATGGCAAAAAATTTCAGAAGTGGCTTCAAAACAATGTGGAAGAGATATAATTCCTAAAATAAATGATATTGTAAATATTAAAAATATTTGCAAATTATGTGCAAATTATGATATAGTAATAGTGGCATATGAAGAAGAAAAAGAAAACAAAATTAAACATGTATTACAACAGCTAAAAAAAAGAAAAGAAAAAGACTTAAAGATTGCTATTATAATTGGACCAGAGGGAGGAATTGATGCAACAGAAATAAAATTACTTCAAGATAATAGTGCTAATATAGTTACTTTAGGCAATAGGATATTACGAACAGAAACGGTGGCGTTGAATGTATTGAGTATAATAATGTATGAGTTTGAAGAATAAGTACATGAAGTTTTTAATAACCTATTATTAAGGAGAAATAAAAAAGTATGGAAAAAGATAGAAATAAACAAATAGGACCAAAACATGAAAAGAACGAATCTCAAAAGAAAAAACAAAAAAGAATTCCAAAAGATATATCACAAGAAGTACTAAAGAAAATATGGGGTAATATATTAAAAGCAATAATGCTTACATTATATTTTATTATATTAAACATAGCATATACAGCTATGCAACAAGGAAGATTAGTAAATGATATAGAAGTATTTGCAAGTGCATTTTTAATAGCAGGGATTATAGTATTAGAGTTAGCATATAAAAAAGATGATGGAAGTAAAGCATTAAGTGGAATAGAACTTTTAATAATATCTTTGCATAGTTTATCAATTATGCATATTATTACATTATTTAAATATGATTTTAGATTATATTTATTAACTTCTACGTATATTTTTTCAATTTATTATGTATTGAAAGCTATCGTTTTATATACTAAGGGAAGAAAAGAATATTTAAATAGTTTAAGTGATATATCAGAAATAGTGAAAAAAGAAGAACCAATAAAAAAAGAAGCTAAAAAAAGAACAATATCAAGTGAATTAGAAAATAATAGTATAGAAGAAAATAAAAAGAGGAAAAAGCCAATAAAACAATATCAAGAAACGGTTAAAAAAAGACGAGAAGTGGCAAGCAATACACAAAAAGTAGAAAATTCACAAGAAAAAGTTGCAAAAACTAAAAAGAAAGCTACAACTTCGAAAACAAGAGCTAATGTTAATAAAGATGGCGAAATTAAAAGTTCAAAACCTAAAACTGAAACAAGAACAACAAGATCTAAAATTATAAACAAAGAAGAAACATTAGAAGAGAAAGTACCAGTAAAAAAAGCAGTAGCAAAGACAAAAACTGTCACTAAAAAGGAGCCAGTAGAAGAAAAAGCAACAGTAAGAAAAGTGACTACAAAAGATAGACCTGAAACTAAAAAAGAAACACCAGAAACAAAAGTAGCAGTTAAAAAAACAGCAACAAAGACTAAGACAACAGTAGCTAAAAAAGAAATGCCAGAGATCAAAGAAAATGTAAAGAAAACATCAACAAAGCCAAAAACTACAACTAAAAAGCAAATGCCAGAAACAAAGGTAACAGCTAAAAGAACGGAGGCAAAAGTTGAAACAGTAGCAGAAAATGAAATGCCAAAGGCAAAACAAACAGACAAAGCAAAATCATCAATTTCAAAAAACAATACTGGTAAAACTAAAAAAACAGGAAAGACAACAAAAGCAAAAACAGAAACTACAAAAAATCTTAATTAAAAAAGTGATGAATTAAATGTAAAGAGGTAATTTAAAATGATAAGAAGTATGACTGGATATGGAAAAGCTAGTATGATATGTGATACAAAAGAATATCAAGTAGAGATAAAAAGTGTAAATCATAGATATTTAGATGTTAGTGTAAAAATGCCAAGAGTGTTAAGTTATTTAGAAGAAAATGTGAAAAAGGAAATTTCAGCTAAAATAAAAAGAGGAAAAGTAGATGTTTTTATAACATTTTGTGATACTGGAATAGAAGATAAAGACATAAAAATAAATATGCAAGTTGCTAAAATTTATATTGATGAATTTAAAAAATTAGCTAATCAAGAAAACATTTTAAGTAATATAGAAGTTACAGAAATAGCTAAATTACCAGATGTTTTAAATATTAAAACAAAACAAGAAGATGAAACTATTAAAAATGAGCTTTTGAGTGTAACAGGTGAAGCAATAAATAATTTATTACAAATGAAAAAGCATGAGGGAGAAAGAATAGCAGAAGATTTGATTAATAGAATAAATGTAATAAAAGAAAAAATAGAAAAAATATCTAAGCTTTCTACTGGACTTATTGAAGAATATGTAGTAAAATTAAAAGGAAGAATAAAAGAAATATTAAAAGATCAGCAATTGGACGAATCAAGATTAGCACAAGAAGTTGTTATATATGCAGATAAATGTTCTATAGAAGAAGAGGTTACCAGATTAAAAAGTCATATATCGCAATTTGAAAAATTATTATATTCAGAAGAAGCAATAGGAAAAAAATTAGACTTTATTATCCAAGAGATGAATAGAGAGACAAATACAATAGGTTCAAAAGCGAATTCTTTAGAAATAACAAACGAAGTTATTAATGTAAAAACAGAATTAGAAAATATAAGAGAGCAAATTCAAAATATTGAGTAAAAGGAGTTTGAGCTATATGCAATTAGTAAATATTGGTTTTGGAAATATTGTTTCAGCAGAAAGAATTGTAGCAATTGTAAGTCCAGAATCAGCACCAATTAAAAGAATGGTACAAGAAGCAAAAGACCAAAAAATAGCAGTAGATGCTACATATGGTAGAAGGACAAGAGCAGTATTAATTATGGACTCGGGTCATATTATATTATCAGCAGTTCAGCCTGAAACTGTAGGAGGAAGAATAGACAAAACGATTTCACAGGATGAGCTCAAATAAATTATAAAGGAGGATTTTTAAATGATAGTAGAACCAACAGTAAGTAAATTATTAACAAAAGCTCAAAACAGATACGAATTAGTAATTGCAACGGCAAGACGTGCGAGACAAATAGCTGAAGGCGATGAGGTAAAAACATCAGTTAAAGAAGAATCACCTGTAACTTTAGCTGCAAATGAAATTGCAGAAGGGAAGGTAACTATATGTTAGTTATATTGTCTGGTGTAGCTGGTGCGGGAAAAGATACTATAAAAAAAGAACTAATAAAAAGAATGGAAAGTGTAGAATCATTACCATCTATCACATCTCGTAGTATGAGACCAGGAGATGTAGATGGAGGAACGTATATTTTTGTAAATAAAGAGCAATTTGAAGAAATGATAGAAAATGAGGAATTATATGAATATGACGTTCATCATAATCAATATTATGGAACTTCAAGAAAGCTTTTAAATGAAAAAATTAATAGTGGAAAAATAATAGTCAAAGATATTGATGTAAATGGTACAGAACACTTAAAAGATTTATTAAAAAATGACACAAAGGTAGTTACAATTTTTTTAAGAGTTCCAAAAGAAGAATTAGAAGAAAGATTAAAAAATAGGATAGACAAGCCAAGCCCAGCAGAAATTAAATTAAGACTAAATAGATTTGATTATGAGGAATCAAGAATTGATTTATATGACTATGTATTAAGAAATAATGATTTAGAAAAAACAGTACAAATTATAATGACTATTATAGAAAATGAGAAACGTTTAGAAGATAAAGTAAATTAAAATAAAGACATGAGAGAATATAAAATTTAATCATGTCTTATTAAATACACAAAAAGAGAAGATTTAAAATAGGAGAAAATAGATGATAGCAGAAGTAATAATAAATAGAACAGCTAAGAAATTAAATAGAACTTTTGATTATCATGTCCCTAAAGTATTAGAGGGACTTATTTTTATTGGAAGCAAAGTTTTAATTCCTTTTGGAAGAGGAAAAGAATTAGAAGAAGGCTTTGTTGTAGGTTTAAAAGAAAAAACAAATTATGAAAATGAAATTAAAGATATTGCAAAATTAGAAGAACAGTTAAAAGATGAACAAATAGAACTTGCAAAATGGATGTCTAAAAAATATTTTTCAAATATTTCTGAATGTATAAAATTAATGTTAACGCCAGGAACTAGAACAGCAACAAAAATGAATAGAGTACAAGATAAAAAGATAAATTGTGTGTATTTAGCAAAAACAATTGAAGAAATAGAATTTGAAATTGAAACAGAAAAAATTAAATCAGAGAAACATAAAAAAGTAATAAATTTTGTAAAAGATAATGAAGGAGTTTCAATACCAGAAATAGAAATGTTTACAGGTTGTTCAAGGGCAATTGTAAATACTATGGTAAAAAATAAATATTTAGAGATAGTAGAAGAAAAGATAGATAGAAATCCATTAAATCTTAAAAATATAGATATTATAAAGCAAAAAGAGCATACAGAAAAATTAAAGCTTACAGAAGAACAAGAAGAAGCTTACAATCAAGTTGAAAGATATATAGGAATGAATGAGTATAGATCTTTTTTATTACATGGTGTAACAGGTTCTGGAAAGACAGAAGTGTATTTGCAATTGATTCAAAAAGTATTGGAACAAGAAAAAACAGCAATAATGTTAGTACCAGAAATATCTTTAACACCACAAATGTTAGATAGATTTATTGCAAGGTTTGGAAAAGATCCAATAGCAATATTACATAGTAAATTATCAATAGGTGAAAGACATGATGAGTGGGAAAAAATAAGAAATGGAAAGGCAAAAATAATTATAGGAGCTAGATCGGCAATATTTGCACC
Source organism: uncultured Clostridia bacterium (assembly GCA_947626815.1). Taxonomy (GTDB): domain Bacteria; phylum Bacillota; class Clostridia; order TANB77; family CAG-508; genus CAG-269. Next base: position 40,501 of record CANQTN010000002.1, read on the forward strand.
AGCAGATAATATAGGAATTATTATAATAGATGAAGAGCATGATAGTTCATATAAATCAGAAGCAAACCCTAGGTATGAAACAAAAGAAGTAGCAACATATATAGCAAAACAATATAAGTGTCCATTACTTCTTGGAAGTGCAACACCAGATATAAGAACATATTATAATGCAATAAATAATGAAACAGATATCGAATATTTAAGTTTAACTAAAAGAGCTAATAGCGCAAGTTTACCAAAAATAAAATTAGTAGATTTAAAAGAAGAATTAATTCAGGGAAATCATTCAATGTTGAGTATAGATCTGTATAATGCAATAGAAGATAATTTAAAACAGAAAAAGCAAACAATTTTGTTTTTAAATCGAAGAGGTTATTCAACATTTATAATGTGCAGAAATTGTGGTTATACGGTAAAATGCAAAAATTGTAATATTAGTATGACATATCATAGTTATGAAAATAAATTAAAATGTCATTATTGTGGTTATGAAGAAGAATTAGTAAGAATTTGTCCAAAATGTAATAGTGATAAAATAAGATATTTTGGAACAGGAACACAAAGATTAGAGCAAGAAATACATAAACAATTTCCAGAGGCACAAACAATTAGAATGGATGTAGACACAGTAACGAAAAAGAATTCTCATGAAACAATTTTGGGAAAATTTAAAAATGAAAATATAGATATTTTAATAGGAACTCAAATGGTAGTAAAAGGGCATCATTTTCCAAATGTTACATTAGTAGGAGTTATTGCGGCAGATAGTTCATTAAATATAGATGATTATAGAGCAAATGAAAGAACATTTCAGATATTAACACAAGTGGCACGGGCGAGCAGGTAGAGAAAATTTACCAGGAAATGTTATTATACAAAGTTATAATCCGGAAAATTTTAGTATTCAATGTGCAAAAGAACAAAATTATGAAAAATTTTATGAAACTGAAATAGCATTAAGAAAACAATTGAAATATCCGCCATTTTGCGATATAATATTAATAAATTTTAATAGTTTGTCAGAAAATGAGATTAAAAGCATAAGTCAATGGTTTTATGATTGCTTAGAAGAAGAACTAAATGCAGAAGAGTATAAAATTTATAAACCTATGCCTTCACCAATAGATAAAATAAAAAATAGAATTCGATATAGGATTATTATAAAAGGTGATATGACTATAAAAACAAATGAAATTTTAAATAAAATATTAAAAAATTTATATGAAAAAAATTTGAAAACAACTAGAATAACAATAGATGTAAATCCAAATAATATGGTATAGATGGAATTATTTTAAAATTTAATTCTTTTCAACCAGATTTGTGCTTTAGAAAGGAATGGTAGTAAAAATGGCAATTCGTAATTTAAGATTAGAAGGAGACGAAATTCTAAAAAAGAAATCTAGAGAAATAGAAAATGTGGATGAAAAATTGCAAATATTAATAGATGATATGATTGAAACTATGCATAGATATAATGGTGTTGGTTTAGCCGCAGTCCAAGTAGGAATTTTAAAAAGAGTAATTGTAATTGATTTATATGATAACAAAGGACCAATTGCTATGATAAACCCAGTTGTTTTAAAGACTAAAGGTGAACATGAAATGGATGAAGGATGCCTAAGTTTTCCAAATCAATTTGCAAAAGTAATTAGACCAGAAGAGATAGTAGCAGAATATACAGATAGAAAGGGAAAAAGAAAAAAAATTACAGCAAAAGAGTTATTAGCGCAAGCGATAGTTCATGAAGTTGATCATTTAAATGGAGAAGTTTTTATAGATAAAATTATTCCTGGTACTTTAGAATATATTGAACCAGAAAAATAAAAGAAAAAGGGAGAAAAAATGTTAAATATTATTTTTATGGGAACACCAGATTTTGCAAAAGAAAGTTTAGAAGCTATTTATAATGAAAAATATAATATCTGTGGAGTTGTAACAAATCCTGATAAACCTAAGGGAAGGGGAATGAAACTGATTCCATCAGAAGTTAAAAAATTTGCAGAAGAAAAAAGTTTAAAAATATATCAACCTGCAAAAATAAAAAATAATGAAGAATTTATACAAGAAATTAAAGAATTAAATCCAGATGTTATTTGTGTTGTAGCATATGGAAAAATTTTACCACAGGAAATACTAGATATTCCTAAATATGGATGTATTAATGTACATGGTTCATTATTACCAAAGTATAGAGGAGCAGCACCAATACAATGGGCTATTATAAATGGTGATGAAATAACAGGAATAACTACTATGCTAATGGATGCTGGAATGGATACAGGGGATATAATTTTAAGTGAAAAAGTAGAAATAGGAAAAGATGAAACAACAGGAGAACTTTGGGCAAGATTAGCTAAGTTAGGTGGAAAACTTTTAGTAGAAACTTTAAATCAAATCCAAAATCAAACAGTTACTTATAAAAAACAAAGTGATGATTTTACAATAGCTCCAATGCTTTCTAAGGAAATGGCAAAAATAGATTGGAATACAAAATCAGCTATTGAAATTAAAAACTTAGTTAGAGGATTAAATCCAATTATGGGAGCTTATACTTATTTGAAAGAAAAGAAAATAAAATTTTGGAAAGTAGAAGTTGCAAATGAAGATGAAATAATAGTAGAAAATTTAAGTTTTATAAAAAATGGTACAGTTTTGATTTCTGATTTAAAGGATGGAATATTTGTTAAAACTAAAAATGGAATTTTAAAGATTTTAGAAATTCAAGGGGAAAATGCTAAAAGAATGTCAATTCAGGAATATTTAAGGGGAAATCCAATTAATGAATTTGATGTATTTGGAATGTAAGTATCAATATGATTTATATTAAGTATAATTTAGGACAGGTGATTTTTTTGCCTGTCCTAAATTATACCTAAAAAACTAAATAAATTTAATGAAAATAGTTGTAAAAACTGTAAAAAATTGATATACTTAATTACGATAAATGATAAGGAGGTTTTTATTATGAATGAAGAAAATCAAGAAAAAAATGAAGGCGAAGTAATAGAAATAGAAGGAGAAATAAAAACAGAAAATGAAGGAATACAAATATCTAATGATGTTGTTGCAGTAATTGCAGGAGTGGCAGTATCAGAAGTATCAGGGGTATCTGGAATGTCAGGAGGATTTGCAGGTGGAATATCAGAAGTATTAAGTGGAAAGAAAAATTTAGCAAAAGGTATAAAAGTAGATATTACAGATAGTAAAGCAAAAATAGATGTTAATATTATTGTCGAATATGGTTCAAGAATACCAGATGTAGCTTTTGAAATTCAAAATAGAGTAAAAAAAGCGGTAGAAAGTATGACAGGATTAAGTGTAGAAGAAGTTAATGTACATGTACAAGGAGTTAATACAGATACAGCTAAAAAAGAAGAAGTAGGAAACAATGAGGAATAAATTTAATATAATAGATTTTTCATGCTATAAAATGTAAATGAAATAAAAAAAGTAGGAGGAAATGAAATGAAGATCTTAGAAAAAATTACATTAATTATTTATTCAAATATTTTACTAATATTGTCTATTATTTTGTGTTTGTTAATATTTGGATGGTTAGACATAAATTTGGTAGGAGATTTTGTAGTAAAAGCTATAATGGGTGAAACAACAGGAAAAATAATATTAGGAATGAGCATTTTATTTATTTTGTTATCAATTAAATGTATATTTTTTGATAGTTCATCAAAAGAAACAATTGGAGAAAGAGAAGGAATACTATTAGAAAATGAAAGTGGAAAACTTATGATTTCAAAAGAAACTATTGAAAATTTAGTAAATTCAGTTGCTTTAAATTTTCAAAGTGCAGAAGATGTGACAACAAGAATTGAATTAGATAAAGATAATAATGTAAAAGTTTTTGTTAACTTAATTGTAAATGAAGAAGCAATAATAAAAGACTTATCAGCAAATCTTCAAGCAAGAATAAAAGAAAAAGTAAAAGCTGCAACAGATTTAGAAGTAAAAGAGGTTAATATTACAGTGAAAAAGGTTGCCCCAAAAAGACCAGAGGAAGTATAGATTTAATTTAAAAATGAAAGGAATGTGATTATAAATGAATTTTAAAGATTTTTGGAATAATTACAAAGGGGCAATTATAGGGGTAATAGTTGCAATATTAATTTTGATTACTAAATTGCATGATTTAATATTGGCAGTTGTTATTATAATTTTAGGAGCGTTTATAGGAAATTATGTACAACAAAATAAAGAAGATGTAAAAACAAAGTTAAAAACATTTATAGATAAAATGTAATTTATATTTAAAAGGGGAAAGAAATGAATAGAACAGCTATACGAGAAAAAACATTTAAATTAATTTATAGTTTAGAAATACAAAAACAAGAAGACTTAACAGAAGCTATACGGATTATATTTAGAAAGTAATAACATAACTGACCAAAATGCAAAAGAATATATTGAAGATGCCATTTTAGGTATTGAAAAGAATAAAGAAGAAATAATTGAGCAAATAGAAAAAAATCTAAAATCAGACTGGAAATTAGATAGAATTTCTAAAATAAATCTTGCTATTTTAAAATTAGCTATTTATGAGATTAAATATAAAAATATACCATTTAAAGTAGTTATAAATGAAGCAGTAGAATTAGCCAAAAAATATGGTGAAGAAACTTCTAAAAATTTTATAAATGGAATTTTAGCAAGTGTAGTAAAAGAGTAGGAGTATAAGTATGAAATATGCAGATATGGCAATAACAGTATCTGATTTAAACCAATATATAAAAAATAAAATTGCAGATGATGAATATTTAAATAATATACTTGTAAAAGGAGAAATATCAAATTTTAAAAATCATTATACAGGGCACATGTATTTTACATTGAAAGACGAAAAATCTTTAATAAAATGTATTATGTTTAAATCATATGCAGAAAAATTAAACTTCATGCCAAAAGATGGGATGAAGGTATTTATTTTTGGAGGAGTATCGGTTTTTGAAAGAGATGGGGTTTATCAAATTTATGTTAAAGCTATGGAAGAAGATGGATTGGGAGATTTATATACAAAATATCAAGATTTGAAAAACAAATTAGAACAGCAAGGATTATTTGATGAAGAACATAAAATATCAATTCCAATTATGCCTAGGATAGTAGGCGTATTAACTTCTCAAACAGGATCTGTCATAAAAGATATTATAAATGTTTCAACAAGAAGAAATCCGAATGTAGTAATTAGATTATTTCCTGTTCCTGTACAGGGGGAAGGTGCAGCAGAGAAAATAGTTGAAGGAATTGAATATATGAATAAAAATAAATTGGCAGATATATTAATTCTTGCAAGAGGAGGAGGATCTTTAGAAGATTTATGGCCATTTAATGAGGAAATTTTAGCACATAGTATATATAATTCTGAAATTCCTATAATATCAGCAGTACGGACATGAAACAGATTTTACAATAGCAGATTTTGTAGCAGATTTAAGAGCTCCAACTCCATCAGCTGCTGCAGAGCTTGCTGTTCCTAATATTTATGATGTAAAACAGAGAATTAATACATATCAAAATAGATTAAGAATATCATTAATGAAAAAAATTGAAATTATGAAACTAAGATATGAAAAAGTAATGACAAGTTCTGTATTCAAAGAGCCAACAAGAAGAATACAGGAAAATTATGTGTTAGTTGATAATAAAATAAAATATTTGGAAAACTTAATAAAATTAAGATATGAGAAAAATAATACTAAATATGGTCAATTGATAGCAAAATTGGATGCATATAGTCCGCTAAAAACATTAGCTAGAGGATACACAATAACACAAAAAGATGGAAAAATAATAAAGAGCCAAAAGGAACTAAGCAAAGGAGACATTGTAGAAATTAAGTTTGATGATGGAAAAAAAGATGCAATTATACAATGATAGGAGGAAAAATGAATGTCAAAAATTACTTTTGAAGAGCAAATAGAAAAACTGGAAGGAATTGTAGAGGAATTAGAAAATGGAAATTTGAGTTTAGAAGATTCTGTAACAAAATTTGAAGAAGGAATTAAAATTTCAAAAGAATGTAATAAAATTTTAGAAGAAGCAGAGAAAAAAATTACTATTTTAATAAATAGGGATGGTGAAATAAAAGAAGAAAATTTTAAAACAGAAGAATAATGTTATTAGTTCATCTGTAACGAATATATACATAAAAGGGGAGAAAACTAAGAAATGAAAAATGATTTTATAACTTTTGTACAAAGCAAATATATATATGTGCCATTTTTATTATGGTTTTGTATACAATTATTTAAACTAATATATGATTTATGGACGACGAAGAAGTTTAATTTTAAAAGAATTATGGGTGCTGGTGGTATGCCAAGCTCTCATTCAGCAGTAGTGGTTGGTCTGGCTACGTTAATTGGAAGATATGAAGGTGTTGGCTCACCAATATTTGCTCTTTCATTTATATTAGCTTTTGTTGTTATGTATGATGCATGTGGAATTAGGAGAGCAGCTGGAAAACAGGCTACATTATTAAATAAGTTAATTGAGACTCCAAATTTAACAGGTGTACAAGTTTCAGAAAAATTAGTAGAGGTATTGGGACATACACCAATAGAAGTATTTGTAGGAGCTTTAATAGGAGTAATAGCTGGATTAATTGCTTAAGAAGGAGGAAAGCGATAATATGACAGATATTGAAATAGCAAGAAATACGAAATTAGAAAAAGTTACAGATATAGCAAAAAAAATAGGAATTGATGAGGAAAATATAGAGCAGTACGGAAAATATAAAGCAAAAATTTCTGAAAAAGTATATGAAAATTTAAAAAATCACGAAAATGGAAAATTAATTTTAGTAACTGCTATTAATCCAACACCTTTAGGTGAAGGAAAAACTACTATGTCAATTGCTATAGCAGATGGATTGAGGCAGATAGGAAAAAATTCAATACTTGCATTGAGAGAACCTTCTTTGGGACCAGTATTTGGAATTAAAGGTGGAGCAACAGGAGGAGGTAGAGCACAAATAGCACCAATGGAGGATATCAATTTGCATTTTACAGGTGATATTCATGCAATAACAGCAGCGAATAATTTATTAGCAAGTTTAATAGATAATCATATTTATTTTGGGAACAAATTAGAATTTGAAAAAGTAGTATGGAAAAGATGTATGGATTTAAATGATAGGCAATTAAGGCAGGTTAAGACTGGATTATCAGATGAAAAGAATATCATTCCTAGAAATGATAAATTTGATATAACAGTAGCATCTGAAATAATGGCAATAGTATGTTTAGCAGAAAATATGAAAGACCTAAAAGAAAAATTGGGAAATATATTAATTGGATATAATAAAAAAGGAGAACCAATTTATGCAAAACAATTGAAAGCACAAGGGGCAATGGCAGTGTTATTAAGAGATGCCCTAAAAGCTAATTTAGTGCAAACATTAGAACATACACCTGCAATTATTCATGGTGGACCATTTGCTAACATTGCACATGGATGTAATAGCATTATAGCAACAAAGTTAGCATTAAAATTAGGAGATTATGTCATAACAGAAGCAGGATTTGGTGCTGATTTAGGAGCTGAAAAATTTTTAGATATAAAGTGTAGAAAAGCACAATTGAAACCAGATGCAGTTGTATTAGTTGCAACAATTAAAGCAATTAAATATCATGGAGGAATAGAAAAAGAAAAAATTAAAGAGGAAAATATAGAAGGAATTGAAAAAGGAATAGATAATTTATATAAGCATATAGATAATTTAAAAAATAAATATGGTTTAAATGTAATAGTTGCATTAAATAAGTATACTCAAGATACAGAAAAGGAAATAGATTTTTTAAGAGAAAGATTAAAACAAAAAGGAGTTTTATTGAGCTTAGTAGAAGGATGGGAAAAGGGTGGAAAAGGAGCAGTAGATATTGCTGAAAAGTTAGTTGAATTAACTGAAAAAAAAGAAAATTTCAAATATATATATGAATTAGAAGATAATATAGAAGAAAAAATAAAAAAGATAGCGACAAATATATATGGTGCGAAAAGTGTAGAATATTCTGAAGAGGCTAAGAAAGAGATAGAAAGAATTGAAAAATTAGGATATAGTAATTTACCAATATGTATTGCAAAAACACAATATTCTTTATCAGACAATCCAAAAAATTTAGAATGTAAAAATGATTATAATATTACAATTAGAAATTTAGAATTAAAAACTGGTGCAGGATTTATTGTAGCATTAGCAGGGAAAATTATGACGATGCCAGGACTTCCAAAGATACCAGCAGCAGAAAACATTGATATAGATGAAAATGGAGAAATAGTAGGAATATTTTAGAGTATAAATATGCGGAGTTTAAATTTTCTTAAAAGTTTTACTTTTTAGAAAATGTTAATTCCGTTTTTTTATAAGAGGTTAGAAAAATAAGTTTTTCATTTAATGTTACAGTTCACAAGTCAAGGATAATATATTATTTATTTGTAACTCCCAACTGCATACAGATTGTAGCTAAAATTTTATAATAGATTATAAAATTTTATTAACAATCTGTACTTTGTTGGTCCCCCCGAATTGTTACTGCATAAATAATATATTATCCTTGACTTGTGAACTGTAACTATTTGATAAGGAAATAATTCCCAAACTCTTGTTTTTATAAAATAAATGTAGTATAATTAAAACGAATTGGAATGGATGAGTTTTAATAGGGGGAATAAAATTGAACGATAAGATTACAATTAAAGGGGCAAAAGAGCATAATTTAAAAAATATAAATTTAGAAATACCAAGAGATAAATTGGTAGTTATAACGGGACTTTCAGGTTCACGGAAAATCTAGCCTAGCTTTTGATACTTTATATGCGGAAGGACAAAGAAGATATGTAGAAAGCTTATCTTCATATGCTAGACAGTTTTTAGGATTAATGGAAAAGCCAGATGTAGAAAGTATTGATGGATTGTCACCTGCTATATCAATAGACCAAAAAACAACATCAAAAAATCCGCGTTCAACAGTGGGAACTGTAACTGAAATTTATGATTATATACGTTTATTGTATGCAAGAATAGGTGTACCTTATTGCCCAAACTGCCATATAAAAATAGAAAAACAAAGTATTGATCAAATTATAGACAATATAATGTTACTTCCTGAAGGTACGAAAATACAAGTATTAGCACCAGTTGTAAGGGGAAGAAAGGGAGAATTTACTAAACAATTACAAGGATATCAAAAAGATGGTTTTGTAAGAGTAAGAATTGATGGAGAAATATATGAACTTGGTGAAGATGATATAAAGATTGATAGAAAAAAGAAACATGAAGTAGAATTAATTGTAGATAGGTTAGTTATAAAGAAAGATATAGTAAGCAGGCTAACAGAATCAGTAGAAACTGCTTTAAAGCATGCAGAAAATATGGTATTAATAGATATTATTGGACAAAAACCAGTATTATATAGTTGCAATTATGCATGTCCACAATGTGGTTTTAGTTTTCAAGAATTAACGCCAAGAATGTTTTCATTTAATAATCCATTTGGAGCTTGTCCAGAATGTACAGGAATAGGATATTTAATGAAAATAGATGAAGACTTAATAATTCCAGATAAAAGTAAAACTCTATATGATGGTGTAAAAGCATTTGGTAGTAGCACTATGAAAAAAGGTGATACTATGGCAAAAATGTATTTTGAAAGTATAGGAAAGCATTATGGAATAGAAATAAAAAATAAAAAAATAAAAGATTTACCAAGATGGTTTTTAGAAAAAATATTATATGGAACGGGTGATGAGGAAATTGACTTTGAATATTTATCTTATGCAGGTATAAGGAAATTTAAAGCACCATTTGAAGGAGTAATTCCAACTTTAAATAGACGTCATAGTGAAACGAAATCACAGGGAATGAGGGAATTTTATGAAATGTATATGAGCAATTCACCTTGTCATGCATGTAATGGTGCTAGACTTAAACCAGAAATATTATCTATAAAAATAGGTACAAAAAATATAAATGAATTAACAGATATGTCAATAAATAAAATTAAAGATTATTTAGAAAATTTGAAACTAAATAAAACACAAGCAGTAATTTCAGAATTAATATTAAAAGAAATAAATTTAAGATTACAATTTTTGATGGATGTAGGATTAGAATATTTGACATTATCAAGAAATGCTGGTAGTTTATCAGGTGGAGAGGCACAAAGAATTAGGCTTGCAACACAAATTGGATCAGGGTTAACAGGAGTATTATATATTTTGGATGAACCAAGCATAGGACTTCATCAAAGAGATAATGATAAATTACTTGCAACACTAAAAAAATTGAGAGATTTAGGCAATACACTACTAGTTGTAGAACATGATGAAGATACTATGTATGCAGCAGATCAAATAATAGATATAGGGCCAGGTGCTGGTGTGCATGGTGGACAAGTAATGGCACAGCGGAACAGCGGAAGAAATAAAAAATGTAGAACAATCTATTACTGGGCAATATTTAAGTGGAAGAAAACAAATAGCAGTACCTAAAAAAAGAAGAAAACATGCAAAATCTAAAGTAATCGAAGTAGAAGGAGCACAGGAAAATAATTTAAAAAATATTAGCGTAAAGTTTCCATTGGGATTATTTAATTGTGTAACAGGAGTATCAGGTTCGCGGTAAATCTACTTTAGTAAATGAAGTATTATATAAAACAATAGCTAAAGAATTAAATGGTTCTAATGAAAAACCAGGGAAATGTAAAGCAGTAAAAGGATTGCAAAATATTGACAAAATTATAAATATAGATCAATCTCCAATAGGAAGAACACCACGTTCTAATCCTGCAACATATACAGGAGTATTTGATTTAATACGTGATATATTTGCAGCTACTGAAGAAGCAAAAATGAGGGGATATCAAAAAGGAAGATTTAGCTTTAATGTAGCAGGAGGAAGATGTGAGAGTTGCAATGGAGATGGAGTTCATAAAATAGAAATGCATTTTTTACCTGATATTTATGTACCTTGTGAAGTATGTAAAGGAAAACGTTATAATCGTGAAACATTAGAAGTAAAATATAAGGGAAAAACGATTGCAGATGTGTTAGATATGACAGTAGAAGAATCTTTGAGCTTTTTTGACAAAATACCAAAAATAAAACAAAAAATACAAACATTATATGATGTAGGATTACGGATATATAAAACTTGGTCAACCATCAACAACACTATCAGGGGGAGAAGCACAAAGGGTAAAATTAGCAACAGAATTATCTAAAAGAGCAACAGGAAAGACATTATATATTTTAGATGAACCAACAACAGGACTTCATATTGCAGATGTGCACAGATTAATAGACATTTTACAAAGGTTAGTAGATACAGGAAATACGATTATTGTAATTGAACATAATTTGGATTTAATAAAAACATGTGATCATATTATAGATTTGGGACCAGAAGGTGGAGATAATGGTGGAGAAGTAGTAGCAGTTGGCACACCAGAACAAATTTGTAAGAATGAGAGAAGTTATACAGGTAAATTTTTAAAAAAATATTTAGAAAAGTAAAATAATAAAAATAAAATTATAAAAACCTCTAAAGCAGTAAATAATATACAAAAAGAAAGTGAGGTTTTTTTATGTATAATTTTAGAACGGATTTGGCGTCAGAAAGAAAAGAAATATATCAAAAGGCAAATAATTTGCAGAAAATAGATGGAATAGAAACAAATGAAGAAGAAATAGATAAAAATTTAAAAGTAGAGAGGGTAAAAATAACCAATGAAAATGGGGAAAAGGCAATTGGAAAACCAAAAGGAAATTATATTACTATAGATATAAAGAATTTGAAAATTGCACAAGATGAAGAACTAACGAAAGCATCAGAATTATTGACAAAAGAGCTAAAAAAAGTAATAGATGAACATATAGATAGTCAAGGAGAAATATTAATAGTTGGTTTAGGAAATATATATGTAACTCCAGATGCACTTCGGACCAAAGGTAATAAATGAAATTGAAGTGACACGACATATCATAAAGTATTTGCCGCAATATGTAAAAGAAGGAACGAGAATGGTAAGTGCTATATCACCAGGAGTACTTCGGAACGACGGGAATAGAGACAGTTGAAATAGTAAAAGGCATAGTAGATAATATAAGACCAAAATTATTAATTGTAATTGATGCTCTTGCATCTCGTAGTATAGAAAGGATTAGTAGTACTATTCAATTGTCAGATACTGGAATAGTTCCAGGAGCAGGTGTTGGAAATGTAAGAAATGAAATAAGTAAAAATACATTAGGAATTCCTGTTATTGCACTTGGAATACCGACAGTTGTTGAAACAGCAGTATTAGTTAATGATTGTTTAGATTTATTTATAGAAAAATTGCAAGATGAAGCAAGATCTAATGATTATTTAAATAAATTAAAAGAAAAAGATAATTATGAAGAAATTAAGGAAGCATTAATTCCAAATGATTATAATTTAATTGTAACACCTAAAGAAATAGATGATTTAATAGAAAATATGAAAGAAGTTGTGGCAAGTCGGAATAAATGGAGCACTATAAAAGAAATTAATGTGGCATATAAATCATACTTGAAATATGTAAAATTTTGTGTTAAAATGTAAATTGTAACAGGTAAATACTATATTCAGCAGAAAGGAGAAAAAGAGTACATGAAAAACGAAACGGAAACTGTTGTCGTTCGGAATGCATTTGAAGCAAATGATCTTCTAATTTGTTTTGGAGATGCACATGTTCCATATGCGGATAGTATTGTGAATAAGATCATAAATTATGCCGCGAACTATAATGCAGAATACGAATATATTAATGATCTTCAAATACTGGATATTAGATGCAATACGCTGGAGCAAATGAATGCAATCGGAAATGCATTAGATAAGTGGTTTAATACTGCGATTGTATCTGATATAATACCAGATATCCAATAAAAAATGTACTTCTCTCCCGAGGCTGATTAATTTTGGTCTCGGGAGATACAATTATTATGCAAAAAGGAGTGATAAAATTGTTAGAATTAGAAGAAACAGTGAAAATATTACAAACATTAAATGAAAAAATAAAAAAATTAGGTGAGTCTCTTTGACATGGAGAACTTAGAAGAAAAATTAAAGGAATTAGAAAATCAAACTACTGAAAATGGATTTTGGGATAATAATAAAAATTCTACTAAAGTATTAGCAAAAATAAAATCAATAAAAAGTAAAACAATAACATATAATGAAATTAAAAAAGAAATTTTAGACTTACAGGAATTAATTGAGTTAATAAAAATAGAGCAAGACTCTGAAATGGTAAAAGAAGTAATTAAAAGTACAGCTAAATTACAAAAGCAACTAGAAAAATTTGAAATTACTACTTATTTATCAGGAAAATACGATACAAATAATGCTATTGTTACAATACATCCAGGAGCTGGAGGAACTGAATCTCAAGATTGGGCTGAGATGTTATATAGAATGTATACAAGATGGTCAAATAAAAATAATTATATGGTGAAAGAATTAGATTATTTAGAAGGAGAGGAAGCAGGTTTAAAAAGTGTAACATTTGAAATTGTGGGAGAGAATGCTTATGGATATATGAAATCTGAGATGGGAGTACATAGACTAGTTAGAATTTCTCCATTTGATAGTGGAGGAAGGAGACATACATCATTTGCATCTGTTGAAGTACTTCCAGAAATAACTGATGATATTGAACTAAATATAAATCCAGATGATTTACGAATAGATACATATAGAGCATCTCGGTGCAGGTGGACAACATATTAATAAAACATCATCTGCGGTTAGAATAACCCATATTCCAACAAATATAGTGGTGGCATGTCAGTCTGAGCGTTCTCAAATTCAAAATAGAGAAACAGCAATGAAAATGTTAAAATCAAAATTATTAGATTTAAAAGAAAAAGAACAAAAAGAAAAAATAGAAGATTTAAAAGGAATTCAGAAAGAAATTGCATGGGGAAGTCAAATTCGTTCATATGTATTTTGTCCATATACTATGGTAAAAGATCATAGGACAAATTATGAAACTGGTAATGTTCAATCAATTATGGATGGAAATATAGATGAATTTATGGAAAGCTATTTAAAAGAGAATTTATAATATAACGTTTATGGTTGAAATTCATATAATATAAAAAGAATCCATTAGATTTAATGAATTCTTTATAATATGCAAAAGGTAAGTGAATATGATGGATACTATGGTATTAAAATTTGGAGGAAGTTCTGTTGCAGACAATGAAAAGTTGAAATTAGTTGCTGATAAAATAATAAAAATAAAAAATAAAAAGTATAATATTGTTGTTGTTGTTTCAGCTCAGGGAAAAACGACAGACAAATTGATTTCGGAAGCTAAAGAATTATCAAATGAAGTAAAGGATAGAGAAATGGATGCTCTGCTTAGCATAGGTGAACAAATAACAACTGCTAAATTAAGTATTTTATTAAATGAAATGGGTTATAAAGCAATATCGTTAACTGGCTGGCAAGCTGGAATTTATACTGATAATACTAATCAAAATGCGACTATAAAACATATTAATCTTTCTAGAATAAATAAAGAATTAGAGGAAGGTAAGATAGTAATAATTGCAGGGTTTCAAGGAATAAATGAAAACATGGATGTAACAACATTAGGAAGAGGAGGTTCAGATACAACTGCAGTTGCACTAAGTGCAGCTTTAAATGCAAAAAAATGTTATATATTTTCTGATGTTGATGGAATATATACAACAGATCCCAACAAATATAATAATGTAAAAAAATTACCTGAACTTTCTTATGAGGAAATGCATGAAATGTCTAGTGAAGGAGCAAAAGTTCTCCATAATAGATGCATAGAAATAGGAGAAAAATTTAAAATACCTATTATTGCAGAATCAACTTTTAATGATAATTCAGGAACGGTAATATCTGATATTATTGAAGAAAACACAATAAAAAGTATTGTAAAAAGTGAAACATCAAGAATTTCAATTATAGGAAATGGTATTATTAGAAATGTAAAAGCTATTAAAAATTTAATAAACATAATAGAAAGAGAAAAATTAGAAATGCTTGAATTGTTAATATTAGAGAATAAAATTGTTATTACATTCAAAGCTGTTGTAGATAATAGAATAGTTGATAGAATTCAAGAAGAACTTATAAATGTATCTTAAGTTTAGGATACATTTATATTAATGGTAATATTTATTAGAAGCCTATTAACAGTTACAGTCTACTTATCAATGATACAAATGGTCAATTATAATATATTATTTATGCGTAACAATTCGGGGGGACCAACAAATTACAGCTTGTTAATAAAATTTTATAATTTATTATAAAATTTTAGATACAATCTGTATGCAGTTGGGAGTTACAAATAAATAATATATTATAATTGACCATTTGTATCATTGATAAGTAGACTGTAATCATTAACATAGATGTATTTTTGTTCTAAAATAGACAAACTCTGAATATATATAATTTAGCGAGCAAGCAGAAATATGGAAGGGAGGAAAAACATATGACAATTGATGAAAGAAAATCGGTAAATACAGGAGTAATACAAAATTTGATACTAGAAAATAGAGAAAAATTAAGTATATCTGGTGTTTTAGATGTTTTAAGCTTTGATGATCAAGTAGTGATTTTAGAAACAGAATTAGGATTATTAACTGTTAAAGGAGAAAACATAAGAATTAACAAATTAAGTATAGATACTTCAGAAGTTATCGTAGAGGGAAATATATCTTATATGGCATATAGTGATAAAGAAAACGAGAAAACAAAAGGAAGTTTTATGAGTAAAATATTTAAATGAAATTGCTAATTGGAAGGAATTAAATTATGATTACGAATCAGGCCTATTTATTTTTTGTTTTTATTATAAATGGTATTTTAATAGGATTAATATTTGATTTATTTAGAATATCTAGAAAAGTTATTAAGACTAATAATCTAATGACTTATATTGAGGACTTTATATTTTGGATTTTGACTGGTTTTATAGTACTTTACTCAATATTTGTTTTTAACAATGGTGAATTACGCCTTTTCATGTTTATAGGAATTATATTAGGTGTTATTATTTATATTTTACTTATGAGTAGATATTTTATTGAAATTAATATGAAAATAATTAATACTATAAAATCGATTATAAAAATTCTGTTTAAGCCAATAAACTTTGTATTTGCTTTCTTACGAAAAATTTTTATAAAACCAATAACTTTTTTATTTATTAATATTAGAAAAAATTTTACAAATTTTTCTTTAAAAATGCAAAATATTATTCAAAAATTAAAAAAGAAAGGACAATTAAAACCTAAAATTTGTAAAAAATTAAAAATATAAGAAGGATTTTAAAGAAAAATGTAGAATATATTAATTATAGTATTATATTAATAACATATAAATGGAGAGGTACTGATGAAAAAAAGTAATATATATAAAAAATTACTTATATTGGTTATTGCAATATATGTAGTTTTTACATTAGTTAATCAGCAAAAAACTTTAAATCAATATGAGCAAGATAATAATGAATTAGTTTCTCAAATAGAAGAAGAAAAAGAGAAAAAGGAAGAACTTGCTAAAAAGAAAGATGATGTAACTTCATTGGATTTTATTGAACAAACAGCTAGAGAAAAACTAGAAATGTATTATCCAAATGAAAGAGTTTATGTAGATAGGGGAATGTAATTTAAAAAATTATATTCCTTTTTAAAAAAGGCTTTTATTTTGTAGTAAAATATGGTATAATGTTATAGTTTGGTAATCAATTTATTATTTCTTTGTATTTTCCAATAAAAAAGTATTATAAAAATAAAATAAGGAGGTATTTTTATGCCAAATATTGAAGAACTTACATTAGCTGAATTAAAAGAAAAAGCTAAAAATTACAATATTAAAAATATTTCAAAATTAAAAAAAGATGAATTAATAACTATTCTTGCACAAATCAATGCTCAAAAAGAAGAAATAGACATAAATAATTCAGAAATGTATAGAGCAGAAGAAAAAGAACTAATAGAAAGACAATACGACGAAAATGGTGAGCCTATTGTTGATTATAAATTGACAAATGAGGGAGATGAAATTGTAGAAGGAATATTAGATATATTACCAGATGGATATGGCTTTTTACGAGGAGATAATTTCTTGTCTAGTGATAAAGATGTATATATATCTATGGTACAAATTAGAAGATTTAGGCTAGATACAGGAGATATTATAAAAGGTATTTCTAGATACAGAGAAGGTGAAAAATTTCCATCATTAATTTTTGTTGGAGAAGTAAATGGTGAACATCCAGAAAAGGCTATGAAGAGAAAAAGATTTGATGAATTAACACCAATATATCCTAATGAAAGACTAAAATTAGAAACAGAAACAAATGAATATGCAATGAGAATTATAGATTTAATGTCTCCAATAGGAAAAGGACAAAGAGGGATGATAGTAGCACAACCAAAAGTAGGAAAAACTACATTATTAAAGAAAGTAGCTAATAGTATATCAAAGAATAATCCTGAAATTGAATTAATAGTTTTATTAATTGATGAAAGACCAGAAGAAGTTACAGATATGAAACGTTCAATAAAAGGACAAGTAATTCATTCAACTTTTGATGAATTGCCAGAACATCATGTTAAAGTTGCTGAAATGGTCTTAGAAAGAGCAAAAAGATTAGTAGAACATGGAAGAGATGTAGTTATATTATTGGATAGTATAACTAGACTTACAAGAGCATATAATCTTGTTATACCTTCATCTGGAAGAACATTATCTGGAGGTATTGATCCTGCATCATTACATAAACCTAAAAAATTTTTTGGAGCTGCAAGAAATATTGAATTTGGTGGTAGTTTAACTATACTTGCTACTGCATTGATTGAGACAGGTAGCAGAATGGATGATGTTATTTTTGAAGAATTTAAGGGAACAGGTAATATGGAAGTACATCTAGATAGAAAATTATCAGAAAGAAGAATATTTCCAGCTATTGATATTAATAAATCTGGTACTAGAAGAGAGGATTTATTATTAAGTCCACAAGAAAAGGACACAGTTTTTTCTCTAAGAAAAGCGATGAACAGTATGCCAGTTGCAGATGTAACTGAGCAAGTTATTAGTTATATGACTCAAACTAAAAATAATGAAGAATTTGTTGAAAAAATTGAAAATTATTTAAAAAAATTTAAGTAAAAGAGATTTAATATGAAGTCTCTTTTTTATTTTTTTTCAAATTATATTGACAAATATTTTTAATATGTGATATAAAAATGTTATAAAAAATTTTTCAGTATATATTTAATTTATATTACAGAAAAGGTAGGGCATATGAGAATATGCTTTGTTATTATTAATATATAACATTGCGCAAAATCAAAGTTTTGTGCAAATAGGAGTAGGAATAAAACCATATATCCTTAAATTGCTGCTATCTCTTGCTATTAGCCACTCTTAACCAATTCTATCTATTTATTTAAACAACAAGTTTTATATTACTTTGATATTAAAATGGCTTATATTTGATCCTGGAGCTTCGTTTTTTTAGCTTATTACAAGTTTTTCTTAATCTTATATATAATTTTATTTTTTATATCTTAAATTTTAATTTTTATATTTCTATTTTAAAAATTTGCAAATGCCTATATTTTAGTATTTTGCGTAATTTTTAAGACATAAAACTATATGTCTTTTTTATAAAAACGGCTTAAAATCGATTCTGACGCGTCGTTTTTTTGGCGATTTTTCAGAATTATTTATATAACAATATTTTTATTAAAAATTATTGTTTTATAATATAATTAAGTTTTAATTGTAAAATTGTTTAAATGAATAACTTGTTGTTTAAATTATAAAAATGTCTTAAAATTGATTTTGAGGCTTTATAAAATGAAATTATTTTATAATGTTATAAATAAAAATTTATTTTAGAAATTTTATAAAATATTTAGAAAAATTATATTTAAATCTATAAAAATTTTAATTACAACAAATGTTCGGTTTTAAAATTTGAGGTTTGTAAAAATATAAAATTTTGAATTTTTAAAATATTTATTTTAAATTACAAATTTTCTTTTTATTATTTTGCAATATAAATTTTTAAATTTTGTTTTAGAAAAATTTATAATTTATTTCATTTTATATTTTAAGATTTTGAAAAACAACCCCTCTCTCCTACCTCGTATGATTTTCTTTTTTTAAATTTTTACTCCATATAACCTTTCATTTCTTTTTGAATATTTTCTATTAATTTAATTATTTGTATTAATATATCTATCTTTATGAGAGAGTTTCCTCTCTCATAAAATTTAATTCATTATTTTATAAGATTTTTTACAATTGTACTAACTTTATCTGTACTTAATTGCTTTTTGAATTTTATTTTTATTCCTTCATTTTGCAACTGCTCAAATAACTTTTTAGCACATTCTATTTTGTAATTTTCTTTACTTCTTAAATCAAGATCTGATTCAACATTTTTAGATTCAATAACTAAATTAAGTTCAGAGGTTCCGTCTTTTTTGTCTATTAAATACATGAAATCAGGACTATAAGTTCCCCCATTTGCAACTGGAATTTTAATACTATTTTTAGGAATTTTTCCAAATACAGATACTTCTTGTATTTCTTCCATAATATTATTTTTTTCAATATCAGAATCAAATGCAATTGTATCATATAAATATTTTTCTTGAGGTGTACCCTCTATTTTTGAAGTTCCAACATTACCTATAACAATAGTATCTTTAATTTTTCCATTCTCAGTCGTTAAGGCTGTTGGATGTATTGGTAAATCTATTTTCTTGTATGTAAATCTTTTAAATAATTCTTCAGCCTTCCAATTATTAATTTCTATACAAAATTTTGATAAAACAGTGTTATTAAAAAATTGATTACTAATTTTGTGTTTTTGATTATATTTCACCAAAGCATTATGAATATTAACAATAGGAATATTAGTTAAGTTTGATGTTTTAATTAAAAAATCATTATATTTTAAATACTTGTTTGTCATTAAAGATAATCCTGACATTTCCATTATTCCTGTCGTATTTTCATTAATATTTAACATTTGTCTTTGAGTAACAATTTCATCAGAGCTGTCAATCCCTTTTTCTAGTATTTTAATCAATGCATTTATTATTTCTTCATCAGTAAATTCAGAATAATTTATTATATATTTTTGATTTAACACTTCCCATAATTTTTTAATCTTTTCGTACTTTTCTTTTCTAATACCAATTTTATTTTCATCCTTAATTTTTCCATTAATAATCTTATCTCTTTTTAATCCATTATTTAATTCAGGAATTGCGTTAAAGAATTTTTCTTCATCAAGTATTTTTCCACTAAAATCTATAATTTTTTCATCCATTAAATTACGCCATAATTCATTTACATCAATATTTCTCCTTTTTGCAACCTCTAAAATTTGCTCTGTTGAAACTTTATCAAATGCTAATGCCTCTTTGCTGACTTCCTTTTTTAAATCTGCAATAAAATCCTTTTCTGTAAAATCAACAATATAATTCAAGTAAAATTGCTCTCCAGAAATTCTGTTTAAATTGTTATCTACAGGAAGTCGTAATCCTCTACCAACTTCTTGTAATTTACTATTATCACTTCCACTACTTCTTAATTTAGCAATTGTAAAAATATTCGGATTATCCCAACCTTCTTTTAAAGTCCATTTTGAGAAAATAAATCTTCTTAAATTATATTGATTATTTTCATATATCTTTAATATTTTTTCTTTTTCATTAAGAATGTCATCAACTTCTCTTTGAATTTCTTCATCTTTGTTACTTTTATCTTCAGAAAAGTATGCTGCTCTACATTTTGATATATCAATCAAACTTTGGTTCAAATATTCTTTATAATTTTCATCGTCAGTTTCTAAAATTTGTTTTTTCAATTTTTCCTTTAAAATTCTATCAAAAGATTCCAATAGATAAGCTGGTTTATCATCTTTATTTCTATATGATGAAATATCATCTATAAAAAATAAAGCTAATGTTTTTATTCCTCTTTTGAAATTTTCTTTTTCAATTCCAAAATGTCTTTCTAAAGCTGTTTCAATCATCATATCTTGATATGATACAGAATAACTTTCAGGCGATAATTCAGTTCCTTTATAAACTTCAATTCCGTTGGATAGAATAATTGAATTTTTAGTAATTCCTGTTATTTCAATACCATCAAAATCTTCGTGTACAATAGACAAACTATCTTCTTTTGAAAGTTCATAAGATTTCTTTTTATCTTCTTCTATCTTTTGTATAGTACAATTTTCTTTGCTTTTAATGTCCAATAATTTTATTCTTATATTATTGCTTGAACGAGTAGGTACATATTCAGCAATAACTCCTTTAACTAAATTATTATTAAAAGCCTCAATACTTGATAGATTATATATTAAATTATGATAATCATGAGTTATTTTTCTTTTTGTCTTTATTTCTGGAAACGTAGCTCCAAATCTTATAATACATTGTGGTGCAAAATTTTTTTTAATATTTTTAAAAGTAGTATTATCTTTTCTAAATTTGTGAGGCTCATCAATTATTAAAATTGGGTGAATTGATTTTATAGCTTCTCTTGGATTTGTTAAGTCGTCTAATATTGTGGTATCATAATCTTTTGTCAACATCTCACTATTTATAAGGTGTGCATTTATTAACATTACTTGTATTTTTTTTGTATTTATATTTGAACTTGTAACAAATTCTCTAATAGGACTTGGAAAGTACCCTCTTCCTTTTTTATTATGAACTTTCTCAACTAATCTTAATTCTATTTCTACTCCGTTATATTCATCTTCAAAAAAAATTTTTGTATCTTTTGATTGAATAAATTGTTTTGTTCCAGCTTTAATTGGTATTGTAGGTACGACTATTATAAATTTATTAAAACCATATTTATCATTTAATTCATAAATAGTTTTAATTTGTGTGAATGTTTTTCCAGTTCCTGTTTCCATCTTGATATCTAAATTCAGATAATTATCTTCAACTCCAATATTTGATTTCATTTCTCGTGAAATATTGTTATTATTTTGTATCTTTTCAATATTTTTTATTATATTAGGAGATTTTAAATCAATTATGGGGTTGCCAGTAATGCAACTTGTCTTTTCTACATTTACATTTTCAAAAACACTTATTATTGAATTTACAGCATCATCTTGATGTTTTAGACCTTTTTCAAGTTTCATTCAATTTCCTCCTAATATCTTTCATAAAATTTAATATCAATATTTTTAAAATTTTTTACTTGTTTAATGTTATTTTTTATCATTTCAATTTCATTAAATGTAAATGAATATCCAAATAATATCAACTTATCACAAGTAAAATCTTCTTCATTATTATATTTTTCTAATAATGCTTGTATATTATTTATTTTAATTGTAGGATATATCAAATATAAACACTGATTACACTTAAATGCTTTATAATTATCTAAATTTATTTCTTCCACTTCTTCTAAAAAATCATATCCATCTTTTAATTTCCAAGTTTCTAATATCGTTTCGACTCCATATTCTTTATACAATTCATAAGTTTCATTTAGTGCTTCAGGAGAAAATTCTTCAAGTTTATTTAATAAACTTTTAGATGTATTCTTTAATATATAATGTTTGAAGCCATAATCTATATCTTTATTTGTTTCTTTCTTAATTTGTTTTGCTGCTCTTATAATTCTCTCTTGACCGATTTCAGATAATAAGTGTGGCTTATTGCACTCATCACAAACTTCAATTTGGTTTGTTATTATTTGTCTGTTATCATTATTTGAATTTCTTAAATTCTCATCTAAATCTTCTGGTAATTGAATAGCAATATATCTTAAATTTGTAGAGTATTTTGCATTATATGACATTACAGCATGAGAAGTTGATGCAGAACCTGAAAAAAAATCCAATACTATATCATCATTGCTAGTTGTCCCTAACTGTAAAATTTTTTCTATTAACCCTATTGGTTTTGGATTTGAAAAGACAACCTTATTGTTAAACAGCTTTTTTATTAAATTTGTTCCATTTGTAGTAGTTTCAACTTCATCCCATAGAGTTTTTGAAACTTTTCCTCTTTCTTCAGCTTCAAATAAAAATCTTTTTCTTTGTGGGCCAGTTTCTCCTGCAACTCCAAAAACAATTCTATTATCTTCCATCAGCTGTAGAAACTTTTCATATTCATTTTTCCAGCTATGTCCTGGATTTGGTTTATATATTTCTCCTGTTTTTGGATTCTTAATTTCATATTGTTGATTGACTCTCCAACCTCCAACTTGAAATGGGTCTGCTTTCCAAGGTCCTCTTGGATCATTATCAGGATTAGAAAATCCATCTCCATCCTCAATCAATCTAAATTCATTTCTATTTGTAATATAATAATTCATATTTTTGAAATAGACTAATGTATGTGTATGAGAATTAGAAATCAATGCAGTATTTGTAACAGATTTAGTTGAATTCCATATAATATCTGTTAAATAATTTTCTTCTCCATATATCTCATCACAAATTAGTTTTAAATTACTATACTCATTTTCACCTATTGAAATAAATATAACGCCTTTATCATTTAATAATTGTCTTGAAATATATAATCTAGGATACATAAATGTAAGCCATGCACTATGTGAAGAAGAATTATAAGAAGTCATACTTAAAATTCTTTCTGCTTCTAATTCACTTATATCAAGTTTTTCCATAAGATCTTCTTTAGTAAAAGAATAAGTATCATTATATGCAAAATCATCTTTTCCTGTGTTATATGGTGGATCTATATAAATGCACTTTACAGTTCCTTCATAAGCTTTTAATAAATGTTTTAAAACATCCAGATTATCCCCACTAATATAAATATTTTTACTATTTTTATTTTCTATTTTACTATTATGCTCAATATCAGGTTCAATTACAGTTTCAGTATCTAAGCCTGAAATCATTTTTGCATAAGTTTTTCCTAAAAAATTTAATTCAAAACTCTCTTTTGTAAAATCAACTTCAGAATTAAGTCCTTTCTTTAAAAGCTCCAAATCTAACTTTCCATTTTTATCAAAACATTCAGGAATAATATTCTTTAATGCTTTTATTTTATAATCATTTAAATGACTATTTTTATTATTTTCAATAATATCCTTAATCATTTTTTTCTCCTTCCAATCTATAAAAATAATCTTGTTTTAGACCTAGACTTAAAAGTTGTAACTCTATATCTATTTTATTTATTTCAAAATTTTCAAATCTCATTATTATCTTTTTATCATAAATTTTTTTTATTTTCAATAAAATTGTATAAAAAATTATATACATTGATATTAGCTTATTTTAACCATATTTTTGATTAATAACTTATATTATTATTCAATAAAAACTCCTTAAAATTTATTCTGAAGCTAGAATATAATTCTTTACAATATTCACTTTTTTATTTTGTCTTTCACTAAAGCTATCATAATAGTAATCAATTCCATTCTTCTCAATAAAGTGTACCTCGTTTTTTACAACTTTAAATTTAGAATTTTTATATTTTTCTAATTTCTTCTCTATAGCATTATTTCTGATATTCCTATTTATTGAATATTCAAGAATCATTAAATTTCCTAAATAATTTTTATTATCTTTAAATCTTTTGTCATCATTATCTATTGCACAAATATGCTCTATATCAAATTTTCTTGTAAATAATTTTTGATATTTTTGCAGTAATTCATGTTCAGATATATCTTTATCTTCATTTTCAGTTTTTTTACTTTCAGCAACTTTTGCTATTATTAAACAAGAAATCTCTTTATTTTTCCTTATTTTTGCTATTTCACCTTCAAGTTTATTTAGTAATTTTTCTTCACTACATTTTTTTAATTTTTCCTCTATTTCTTCGTTTATTTTTTCAGCACTGAAAGACATATTTACAATTTTAATTATAATATTATTTATAAAATTTTTTCCTTCATTTATTGCCTGCCTTTGAGTTATAGAAAAATATTCAAGCAATTTGCTAATATTTATTACAAACTTATTAAAATCATCATCTATTACTTTAAATCTCCATAAAAATAATACTGGTAAAAAATTATATGTCCATGAATAGCTTGTATATTTTTTTAACATTTTATATGCAAAATATGT
The DNA here is from genome assembly GCA_947626815.1 of uncultured Clostridia bacterium. Taxonomy (GTDB): domain Bacteria; phylum Bacillota; class Clostridia; order TANB77; family CAG-508; genus CAG-269. The sequence continues at coordinate 65,643 of CANQTN010000002.1, forward strand.
TTCTGAATTTATATTTTGCAAGTTTAATATAGTATTTGATAAATTTACATATGTTTCATATATATCGTAAAAATCTTGAACATTAATTTTTTCATTTTCAAAACCTTCAAACTGTTTTTTATGAATATTATCTAATATGTATAAAAATAGTTTATCATAAAAATTATCAATTGACATGCTAAATAACTCACTTTTATAATTTGCTATATCATCATCTTTTTTATTTACTACTCTAGCTATTAATATAAATTTATATATTTTTAAAATATCTTCAAATGAAAATGTTTCTGATATCATGTTAATTTCGCTAAATTCTGTTTTTCCATTTGTTTCATTTTCTCTAATATTTTTTTCTAATTCAATAATTTTTTCATTTTGAGCTTGTATATTATTATGTAATATATTGATTTTTCTTATTATATCATCTGGGTTTGTTTCGTTTTTAGATTTACTATATTCGTACATTTTTATTTTAAAAATATCTTTTGTTTCTAATGGTTTTCCAGTTGTATTTATTGTATCAAAAATATTTATAGCTTCACTTTCTTTAATTTCTTCGTTTATGTATATAGCTACAACATAAACATTATTTAAGATATTTTCAGCAAATTCTTGTTTAGATTTTTCAGATATAATATTAGCTTTATTTAAAGCCTCTTTTATATAGTAGTAATTTAATTTATATACATTATTATTTCTAAAATTAAATATTTTTTTTCTTCTTAAACTTGCGTTTGAATGTCCATTTAATTCTTTTAATTCTTCAGCCGTATAATCTTTGTTATTTAAAAAATCAATAAATTTATCTTGTTCATCCTTTATGTTTTCACTTATATCATTGCTTTGAATCTTTATTTTTAACATGTTTTTAATAACATCGTCTGAATATTTATTAGGATTTAAATAGTTCAATAATATTAAGAGTGTTGTTATTCTTTGTTGACCATCTATTATTTGCTGTATTGTTGTTTCTCTTCTAATTTCCATATTTCCTAAAAATATGAAGTCTTTCTCATCACTTAAACTATTTAAATTTTCTATCAATTTTAATATATTTTGTTCTTCCCAATCATATGATCTTTGATAACTTGGAATAAAATATCGGTTTTTAGGATTTAATAGCTCTTTTAAATTAACAAAAATTGGGTCTATATTTTCTTTATTAAATTTTTTTGGTGATTTCATTATACTTTATCCTCCTTTTCATAATATATCATATAAATTATAAAAAATAAATAATTTTGGTTTGTATTATCAAAGGTTTTTTCAGATTATAGCATTTTTTCTATACAATAAAAATATGGGTAAGAATTTAATTCTTGCCCATGTTTTTATTGTATATTGCAACTTTTTTCGTTCGACCATTTTTGACAATATTTGAATGTGTATTTGCACTTCTTTTTCGTTTCCAATGTACATATTTTATGCTTTCAAAGTTCATAGATCATGACTTTCATGATTTTCATGATTTTCAATGCTTGGAGCTTTTTTATCAATTTGTCCTTTATCATAAAACTCTCTTAATATTTCAAAAGCTTTTTCATTATACTTAGAATCAATTAATTTTGAAAAAATATCTTTATATCCGTCTAATGCTGATTCATATCCATTACATTTTAAATCCATAGCAGCTTTGGCAATTTCTCTATCATTACCTTTTAACGCTTGTATTGCTAATACACTTGCAAATAATGTATAATCTGCATATGTTTTACAAAATTTCATCTTGTCAAATTTTTCACCTTTACTAAAAAATTCCCATACTTCTGGTGATACTGATTTCATATCTAAATCTGGACTGTTTTTCCTATATCCTTTTGCATCTTCTTCAGCCTCTCTTATTAAATATCCTGTAGCTCCAATACATCCATTTTCTATTTCATCAACTCTACTAACTATATCTATTAATTCACTTACACCTTCATCTAATTCTGGTTTGTATGGTATGAATTTTTGTCTTCCATGATATTGTATAACTTGTCTAATTGCATTTAATTCTTTTGATATATCTAATTCTCCTTTAAAAACAGCTCTTGTTATAACATCTTCTCCTACATTATGATGTAACAATGCTCCATCATTAAAGCTGCCTAATAATTCTAATTGTTTAAATCTTCCTATATCATGGAACTTAGTAGCTATAACTGACATTCTGTCATTAGAAGTCATTCTTTTTGTTAATATTACTGTATTTTTTATATGATTAATTTTATCCATAGCTGCTTGACTGTTTTCGTATTTTTTTTCCATTTCTGCTAAATATTCATCTATCCATTTTTCTAATTTATCTAATATTTGATTATCTCTTTCCATTTTTATTCCTCCCTAAGTAATATTTTATCATTTTTCCTTAATTATGTCAAATTTTATTTGGGCTTTAATGACTAATTTTTAAAAATGGCTTAAATCTGTATAATATTAAAAGCCTACCATTTCTGGTAGACCCCTAAAAGATTTATTTACTTAAGCTATTGGATATTACTTTTCTAAAATATATCCTGTTAAACTATATGATGAAACTTCTTTCGTATTTTCATCATATGAGAAGCTTAAATCTTGAATTATCAGCTTTCTTTCGTTATTTAGTTCTATTTCATTCATATTTTCAAATTCTTTATTTAAATTTGATTCGCTTTTTCTTTTTTTATAGTTTATATATTCATTAATGTTATTTAGTATATTAATATATATTTTTTCACTTTCATTATTGCTATTAGAGTTTTCATAATATGATGTGTTATTGTATAAATTTATTTCTAAATTACTAAATAATTCTTGTATGTTTTTTAATTCATTTGATGCTTGACTATAATAGTTATTTGTTTCAATTGCGTATAGTCTTTTATAGCCTTCTATATTAATTTTATTATTGTTTGTATGCAAATTAATTCGGTTTAAGTTATCATATATTGAACTCGAGTATTTATCTTCACTTTGTGTAACTGAAAGTATTTTTTCTAGTTCACTTTCTGGTAATGTTTCTAAATATTTACTATTTTGTTTTAAATAATTATATGCTCCTACAATCTTATTTTTTTCGTTATTTGTATATATATTTTTTTCTATTAATTTTAGGTTATGTATTTGGCTATATTCTGATACTTTATACATATTTATATATGGTACAACTGTTGATATTAGTGTAATTATTACAAATACTATAATGGAATTTTCTATTTTTTTGTTATTTTTAAAATATATGATTGTGTATATAATTTCAAAAACTATTAACATTACACATAAATATCTAGATGTTGTCATTCCATAGTTTGAAATTCTTACTCCTATGGAATATACTTGTAAAGCTATGAAAGGTATAAATAGTGCGGGTAACCATTTGTTTATTTTATCTATTAGTGTATTTTCATTGAAAGTTTTTGTCATTGTCCAAATTGGAAATCCTAATATAAATAAATAAGCAAGTATTCTAAATATTTGATTCGAAGGCATTTGTCTTGTTAGTATAATTTTTAGTATGTATATATAAATTATTACAAATGCAATTATTACTAATGTTTCCAATACATATTTAACTACAAATTTAGAAAATTTAGTTTTTATTTCATCTTCAACGTTGCATAATGCGTATATTAAGTTTGGTACATAATAAAGTCCTAATATTAATATTTCTGCTACTGTTACTATACTATATGTTTTTCCTTCTAGTATTAAGAAAACGAATATTGATGTAATCATAGCTATGCCTATTGCAAGTATAACATATACTAATGATGCTTTGAATATGTTTATAAATATTGATGTGATATATTCATTAAAAGAATATTCTTTATTTGTTCTATTTTTGTAGTTGAAAAATAGAATTAATGCTGGAATTATGATCATATAGCATATATATATTCTACCTATGATGTCTGATGTTTGAAATGCAGTGCTACTTATTGCTTTTGTAAAGGAGATTGATATTATTGCGGACATAACGTAATATACTATATTGTTTTTTTCTTTGTTTGATATGGATTCTATTAATAGTGCTCCATTTGCAAAGGTTATGCAAAATATTATTATGTTTTTTAATATTTTATAAGTTATCATGTTAAATGCATCGTCTAATGCACATATTAGTGTTAATATTATTATTGTAGCTATTGTTATTGGAAATTTTTTTGCTACTTTTTTTAATACTAGACTTAGTTTAAAAATTTTTGCTTTTATTTTTTCCATATGAGTCCTCTCTCCTTTTCTAGTAAGCTACTTAAATTAATTATGTTTTAATATATTTTAATCTGCTAAATCAGAGAAAAAGTCTACCATTTTTTTAATAAATACTAATTTAATTCTAGAAATATCATTTACTGTAACTTTATCATCATTATCTGTTTGTAGTGCTTCTAAATAGGCGCCTGCCAGTATTTCTTTACCAACAAGATGTAATTTAGATTTTGCTACATCATTTATTGTTATACTACCATCACCATCTATATCTCCTTTTACCGCACAAGTCCATATTTTTGTTCCTACTGTTATTGTATCTCCTGTTGAAATTTTATCGTCTACATTTTCTACAAGTACTGATGTATGTGCAGTTCCTAAATTAATATCACCTTCTGTTGTTGTATGATATTTTGGAGCTTGTGAAAAGTTTAATAATTCATGTAATTGCTTAAATGTAGTATTAGTAGGTAAGCTAATAATATTTGAGTTTTCTTTCATAGTAATATGTTGTAAATTTGCACTTTCTTTAAGAGTAAGAGTTTCTTCTATAAGTTTTGATATTATAACAGTTTTTGTAATGTCGCTTATTGCTATATTTGAATTTTCTTCTCCCATTTCAGCTTTTATATTTTCTAATGAAATTGTGGCTGTTTTATTTGGATTTATGCTCATATCTAAATTATCTTTTACTTTGAATTTTATAGAAAGTATTTCATCTCCAGATGTTGAAATAAGTTTGTCATCTAGTGTTTTGGCATTAAAATTTTTTTCACTAGAATTATAGGTGTATTGCCAATTGTTAGAAGTTCCATTTTGTGCTGGTTCTTCTAATTCTAGTATATTTTCATCATAATTCAAAGTTCCATTTATAGCTTTAATTCCTTTTTCAGATCCTCCTAAATTAGAAATTTCAGATATAGAAAATGCTACTTCAAATTTATCTCCTGGATGCAAATTTTGAATTTCTGATTTTACAGCATTTTCGTCGCTAGTAGAGTTTTTTACTTCTTGATATGCTTTTGCACTTAAAGATAATACTGGTGTGTTTATAACAGGTTGTGTTACTACTGTTTCTCCTTTTTGTGTTTCTTGTTCAAGAACGCTTTTAGCAACAAAAGCTACTTTTAACATTGTTGATTCTTCTTTGAGTTCAGAGTCATTATAATTTACATTTAAATTATATTCTCCTGGGTTTTCTTTAAAGTCATCCTTATTTATAGTTTTATCTCCAATTGCTATTTCATCAATTTCGTAACCATCATCAGCAATAATTTTAAATGATTTTGTGTTTTCTGTTTCATTGTTTTTTAATGTATTGATTGTTTTAGCATTTGTTTGATTAGATGTATCTATAATTTTTCCACCTTCTGTAGAGTTTAAAATTATAGTTTTAGTGTCTTTTGCTTTTTCTTTATCTGCTTCAGTTTCAGTTACAGCTGCTATTGTGAATGGGCTAAAGCTATATACCTCAATAATTAAACCTAGTTTTGTTATTGTACAAGGTATTTCTTCTACATCTATTATTTCTCCTTGATTATTTTTTATGTAGTGGTAAGCTTTAAATGTTACACCTTCATCTTCTGGTCCATATCCTTGTGGGAATCCAAGCATGACTCTAACTCCCATTCCATCTTTCAAATCTTTTTGTTGTTTTTTACATAAGGTAAGATTTATATTATAAGTTTCTGTAGATTTAATTTCACGTTCTTCATTGTTTTCTTTATATTCTGCATTTAATGTATTTTTCATACTTTCATCTTCTGCTTTTGTTGTTTTTGTAGTTACAAGTGTTAATCTATGTTTTAATATATCTGATAATTCTTTTATTTTTGCATCATTTGCATCATCTAATCCCATTTGTGTCATGTCAATATCATCATCCATTAGAACAGGTTTTCCATACACATTAAAATTAAATCCTTGTGCTGTATATGCATAAGCAGAACATTCATGAGAACATGAATATATGGTAGATAATGGTGCTTTGTGACTTCTACTACCCATTAGTCCTCTGAATTCAAAAATATAATAAACAGTGTCATCTGCCCACATTTCACTAGGTGTGAAATTGAAAGTAAATGTACTTTGACCATCAAATTGAAAATCAGTGATTTTATATTTTAATCTAGGATTTGATTGTCCCCCAACAGTAATTGCTTCTGTTGCATCTCTGTATGTAGCTGTTAATGGATCTAATATCATAATATGCACAGATGGTTCTTCTCCTGAATTATCTGGTATCAATATATCATCATATTCTATAGTAACAGGGTAAGTTTTTCCAATATATTGAACGCTACTTACTATTGGATTTGCTTTTTTCACATATGGTGGTGCTATATATATTCCATTAGGATTTTGCATAATGTCTGTTTTGTAAATAAGTGATGTTTCAGTTTCTTGATATTGTGTTTGTTTCACAATGTCATCTGGATTATTTGAATCTTGTTTTGGTGCTGGTGCAATATCCGTAATTCCAACTTGTAAATAATTTATATGAGCAATCATTAGCTCTATATATTGATCTGTATCGTGCATTCCTGAATTTCCATATATATCAGGACGTGGATATGACCATCCAGAACTACGTGTTACTCCATCTCGACCTTCTTGATACATATTTACAAGTATATACATGCCATCTTCTTCAACTGCTTTTTGATATCCATGACCATTATAACTTATTCTTACTAAAGCAGTAGATGTATTGTCTTCATCATTGGCACTTTCATCATCTAATTCAACTTTTAAAGGTCCTTGATTATATATTACATCAAATTTGTCACTTACGGTTTCTAGTTCTGGATATGAAAATTCAAAATTTGATGCTGATAAAATTCCTGTGGTAACATGCTTATACATTTTGTCTGCTCCAACAAGAAAAAATTCTGTGCTTATATCTTCATCATTGATGATGTCATCTTTATTATCAAAAGTTGTATCAACTGCATACCATTTGTCGTCATCTAATTGCACGTAATTCCACATATGTTCTTCTGGCTGAGTTTCTGTTACTCTATAAATACCTCTAACTAGTATACATGGTATTCCTAGTCTATCTAAGACTGTTTTTAATGCTCTTGAAAATCCTTCACAAACTATATTTCCTTCATCAAGTCCAAATGCTCCGTAAGTTGTTCTAATTGTGTATGGATGTTCTGTTTGATATTCATATGTATATTTTGACATTTTGATAATTTCATTGTGTACCAATTTTACTTGTTGTTCTATTAAATCTTGGCCTGGTAGTAAAGTGTCCTTTTTAGATTCTGCCTTTTTGACTATTTCATCGATTTTAGCTTCTACTTTTTCAATTGAAGCATTAATTTTTTCTGTATTTATACTATTGTCTGGATTTAAAAATTCTTTATTTATGTAATTATCACTTCTACCTGTACCTAAATAAAGATGTTTTTTCCCTTCAGATTGTGTAACTCTTATTGTAAGATAATCAAAGTCAACATAGAAAATGTTTGGATTATCACAAACAAAAGCATCTTTAGCTGCTCCCATTATATTTAACAAGTCTTGAGAACCTGTAGCAAAGTTGTTTAATTTTTCTTCTAGACCTGAAATTTTTGTTATTTCTCTGGATATATTACCCTTTTGTAAATCTCCTGTTTTATACATATCTTCAATTGTATCATAAAATACTTTTGCATCAGCTGTTAATTGATTATAGAAATATTTTGTTGCAATATTTGTTGAAGATACTTCTGAATCTACAGCATATACTGTAGATGGCATAATAAAATTAATCCAGCTAAATTGAGTTATAAATATTACAATGATTAACATAGTTGAAATAATTTTTTTTATTTTCATAAAATTTCCTCCTTTAATTTATATATCCTTGATATTTTACCACATAGCTATGAAAAATACAACATATTTTTAGTTGACTTTTTACTATATTAGTAAAAAAACTATTTTTTTATTCATAACTTCTAGTTATATTTTCTTTGATAACATTGTTTGTATTTGTAGTTTGATTTACTGGGGTGCTTTCGGAAGTTGAAGTAGTCGAATTTGTAATTTCTGTATTTGTAATGTTGTTAGCAGTATTTGTTGTTGAATTTGTGTTACTTGTATTACTTGTGTTATTTGTTATAGATGTATTAGAAGTATCTGGTGTAATATTTGAATTTTTATTTGTTGTGTTATTAGTAGTTGTATTATTATTGGTGTTTGTAGTATTATTTGTAATTGGCACTTGTTGTGGATCAACTTCATCTATATCTTTTATTATATCTTGCACAACACTTTTTTCTACAGTATTAGTGCGATTATTTGTATTAACTTTTAATGCGGAACCTGAATGTTCATTGCATAGTTCAGGAATTGTATTTGGTAAAAAATATTCTGTGTATGTATTTGGACATGCAGTAGTTGCCCTTTTCCCTGTTTTAGAACATATATTTAAACTATATACAGAATCTGGCTTTTTAAATGTTGCACTATTTAAACCAGTATGTATTCTAGACATAACGTTTGCCCATAATAAGCCTGCGGGATTTTTTTTATTATATTCAATTGTTTCATTTATATCATACCCATACCATGTAACGGCAGTATAATATGGTGTAAATCCGCAAAGCCACCTATCATAATCATTGTCACTTGTACCTGTTTTAGCAGCTACATCTACCCCATAAATTTTACAGTATGTTGCAGTACCATATGTTCCATTAACAGGTTGTTTTAAAAGTTCTTTTAAAATATATGCTACTTCTTTTGATACAATTTGTTTTGTTTTTTGTTTTGACTTTAATATGGTTTTTCCAGTTATGTTATCAATACTTGAATAAAATGTAGGTTCAATGTATTTTCCATCATTGGCAATTGTTGCATATGCTCCAGCCATTTGTAAAGGACTAATTCCATTTTGAAGTCCTCCCAGAGCTAATACTAAAGTTTCATCATCTTTTGTTAATGTTGATATTCCCATTTTTTTGAGATATTTTATAGAATTACTTGGTTTTAATTTTTCCATTATTTCTACAAATGGTATATTTTGTGATGATTCAACCGCTCTTCTTACAGTTATATTACCGAGTGTACTATTTAAATCTGTAGGATGATATCCATCTGCGAAATCCCTTTGAGTGTCATTACAAATTGAAGATGCTGTTATAATTTTTTTATCTATTGCTGGTAATAATACAGCTAATGGCTTAATTGAAGAACCTGTTTGTCTAATACTTTGTGTAGCTCTATTTAGTGATTTTACTTCTGTTTTTTTTCCAAGTCCTCCTACACATCCAACTATATGACCGTGTTTTGTGATCTATAATAATCATAGCAGCTTGTGATGAATTATTTCCATTTTTAGAAACTAAACTATATTTTGTTTTTTCAAATTCATTTTCTGTTTTACTTTGTATATTTGAATCTTGATTGCTATGTATAGTGAGTCCAGCCATATTTATATAATTTGTTGCAAAAGTTTCTGAAATGTTATACTTTTTAGAAATGTCTTTGGTTATTTCAGATATTAATGCATCTGTATGATATGAATAAACCGCTTCTTGAGATGGGATATTACCTTTAGTGAAATTTAATCCATTATCTGTATTGTTTATTGCTAAATTATAAGCTTCCTCATCTATGTAACCTAAATCTTTCATTTTTGAAAGAACAGTTTTGGTTCTTTTAATTATTTTTTCTGAATTGTTTCCTTCTGCAAAAGGATTATAAGAATTAGGAGAATTGTTAATTCCTGCTAAAAAAGCACATTCTTCTAATGTTAAATCTTTTGCAGATTTGTTAAAATAGTATTTTCCCCCTGTTTCAACTCCATAGATATTGGGACCTACATATATAACATTTAAATAAGCTTCTAATATTTCGTCTTTAGATAAACAAGATTCTAATTGCCATGCTTTCCACCATTCTTTTATTTTTCTTATTATACTGTCAGTTGAATCACCTGTTAAATTTTTAACTAATTGTTGTGTTATTGTACTTCCACCATAAGAAGATTTTCCAAAATGCGTTATATATGATAAAATAGCTCCTCCTGTTCTTTTTAAATCTATTCCACCATGTGAGTAAAAACGTTCATCTTCAATTGCTACATATGCTTTTTTTAAATTATCTGGTATATTATCGGAAGATATATATTCTTTCTTTTTCTCACTTCCTAATTTTGCAATTTCGTTTCCATTTACATCTATTATTATTGAATTTTCATTTGCTAACATTTCTTTTACAAGAACTTTCCATCTATAGCTATAAATTCCTAAAATAATACCTATTGTAATAATTATAAATAAAATGGAAATTATTATTCGTTTTTTCCATTTGGATTTCTTTTTTTTCTTTTTTCTTTTTGATATTGGTTTATCTTTCAAAAATTCATTTTTTTGCAATGCTTTAGGAATTGTATCGTCATCATATTTTGATTTCTTTTTGTCAGTTATGTTTAACAATATAATCACTATCCTTTTTGTAATTCATTTTTTTTAAGATTATAACATAAATATTTTAAAATAAAAACTGCATATACAACATTAGGAAAATTTTTTCTTTTTATTTCTTTTTTCATATTTTTAGTATATAATTGAAAAAATGGTTTATAGGTAAATCCATTTATAAAAAACTTAAATTTTATATAAGGACTGATTTTACATATGATTAAACGTGAAGATAATCCAGAATTTATAAATTCATTTCTTGACTATTCTATAACAATTTTAAATAAATCTGCTAACAGTGTTAAAGAGTATAATTATGATTTAGCTATGTTTTTTAAGTTTATAAAAATGCATTTTAATATGACTGATAAAACTGAATTAAAAGAAATAAAAATAAATGATTTAACAATTGAAACTGTAAAAAAAATTACTTTAAATGATATTCATGCATTTATATCGTTTTTAACTCGCGAATATAATAGTAAATCTACCACTAGAGCAAGAAAAGTATCAACTATTAGAATTTTTTTTAAATACTTAAGCCGAAAAGAAAAATTAATTGATGTAAATCCTGCTCAAGATTTAGAGACGCCTAAACTTGATAAAAGATTACCTAAATATCTTTCTTTAGATGATAGTAGAAAATTACTAGAAATTACTTCAAATGAGGATAATAGAAATGCTGAAAGAGATTATGCCATTATTACTTTATTTCTTAATTGTGGGATGCGTCTTTCTGAGTTAGTTGGTATTAATACGAATGATATAGATTTTGGTGATTGTAAATTAAATGTTGTAGGAAAAGGTAATAAAGAAAGAACAATTTATTTAAATAAAGCATGTATAAAAGCTCTTGATGAATATATCAAAGTTAAACCAAAACAAGGAATTAAACATGATAATAAATATTCGGAAAAAGCGCTTTTTTTAAGTGAAAGAAAAACTAGAATTAGTAATCGAACAGTTGAAAGTATAGTTACTAAACAATTGCAAGCTGCGGGCTTAGATACTAAAAAATATTCTGTTCACAAATTGAGACATACTGCTGCTACTTTGATGTATCAATATGGAAATGTAGATATTAGAGCTCTTCAAGAGCTTTTAGGACATGAAAGTATTTCTACTACTGAAATATATACACATGTTAGTAATGCTCAAGTTCGAAATGCTGTAGAAAGTAATCCATTAGCTGATATGTAGATAAAATGTTGCCAAAAAGATTTTTTCTTAATGGCAACTGTAAATTATATTCATAATAATATAGGACTAATCTGCTCACCATCTAAAGCATATTCTATGGCTTTTATAAGGTAATCAAAGTCAAATACTATTGATCTTGGCTTTGTAATTGGATTATCTTGTTTAAAAGGTACAAAATAATAATTTCTTCTATTAAGTAATTTTCCAATATTTTCGGCATTTCCACTTAATCCATTATTAGTTGATGGTGCAATTAATAATGGATTTCCGATTTCTTAAGTGTGATTTTGCGGCCATTAGTACAGGTGTATCAATAATATCACAAGCTAACTTTGATATAGTATTTCCTGAGCATGGTGCAATAACCATAATATCTGTTAATTTTTTAGGTCCAATTGGTTCCGCTTCTTGAATAGTATGGATTATTTTTTTTCCTGTTATCTCTTCTATTTCTTCAATAAATTCTTTAGCTTTCCCAAATTTAGTGTCTAATGAATAACTATTGTATGACATAATTGGTAAAATTTTTGCACCTTTTTGAGTAAGTTCTTTTATCTTAGGTATTGTTTTCCTAAATGTACAAAATGAACCCGTTAATGCAAATCCTATTCTTTTATCTTTTACTTCCAAATTTTATCTACTCCTCCCTTCTATATTACATCTCTATATATAATATGAAATTATGTAAAATTTGAAAGCTATTTTAATTTCTTTTTAATATAATTTTCAATATTTATTCATAATTAGACAGAACTATAAATAATTATTTAATGGTGATATCTTGAGAAGAAGAAAAAAATTTTTTATAAATGGAATAATATTAACTTTTACAGATCTTATTATGAAAAGTATAGGAATGTTATTTGGTATATATGTTTCTAATAAAATTGGTTCTGAAGCTCTAGGTACTTTTAATTTAGTAATGTCTATTTATTCATTTGCTATTATTTTTACTACTTCTGGCTTTAGTCTTTCTTGTACATATCTTGTTTCAGAACAATTTGAAAAAGGAAACTTATTGGATGGCTTAAAAGCAGTTAGAAGTTGTTTAATATTTTCATTGATATTAGGACTTGTAGTTAGTTTTTTTATGTTCTTAGTTTCTGATGTGATTTCAAGAAATTATTTAAAAGGTATGATTTCTCCTATTCCAATTTATTTAATTAGTATAGGATTACCTTTTATTGCTATTTCAAGTAGCATAAATGGCTATTTTTCTGCAATTAGAAAAGCATATAAAAGTGCTATATCACAAGTAGTAGAATTAATGGTTAAAATTTTCACAAGTATTTTTTTTCTAAACTTTTATGCTGATAAAACTGTAGAAAGTATTTGCATTTGCCTTATTTTGGCTGATGTAATTTCAGAAATTTGTTCATGTTGCTTATTATTTATTTTATATAAAATAGAAAAATTAAAAACTATTAAATATACTATTACAAAATTTACTTTCAAAAAGAAAATTATAAAAATTGCTCTTCCCCTTTCAATCACTTTTTATATTCGTTCTGGTTTATCTACATTGAAGCAATTTATGATACCTGCAAGATTAGTGTTGTTTGGACTACCTTATAGTATTGCATTAACAGAATATCGGGAGAATTGATGGAATGACTATGTCAGTTCTTTTATTTCCAAATGTTCTTTTTACTTCTTTTAGTAGATTATTAATACCTGAATTTACTAGTTTAATGACAAAAAATTATAAAAAAAGAATATTAGAAATTTGCAAAAAAGCATTTTTTACTATTTCTATATTCTCTATTTTAATGTTTATAATATTCTTTTCCTTTTCTAATGAAATTAGTCTTATACTTTTTAAAAACTTGGAATGTTCTAAATATATAAAAGTACTTTCTCCTTTAATTTTATTTATATATTTAGACAACATTATAGACAATGTACTAAAAAGTTTAAATAAACAATTTGAAGTTATGTTTTGCAATATATTAGATTTATTACTTACAATTAGTATTTTATATTTTCTAGTGCCAAGTTTTGGATTAATGGGGTATTTATTATCAATTGTAATTAGTGAAGGATTTAATTTTGCTGTTAGTTACTTTCAACTATATAAAGCAATTGGCTTGAAAATAACATTATCGATTGTTATTTTTGGATTATTTTTTATATTTTTAAGTATTTATGAAATTTTAAATGTTATGTAATTTTATCATTATTGCATAAGAATTTTGCCAACTATATCTTTATCTAAGTGCTGCACAAATATTTTAGCATCTTCTGTTTTTCCTACTACACTTCCATAGTGAATTGGAACGGCAAATTTAGGTTTTATAGTATTTACAAGATCAGCTGCTTCAGTTGCAGTCATTGTATAAGTACCTCCAACTGGAACAAAAGCTACTTCACATGTAACTTTTTTATTATCTTCATTTATATCTGTATCACCTGCAATATAATAGATAGTATTGTTCAAATTTATTAAATACCCAACCCATTTATTTTCTTTTGGATGAAAATTCTTATTAGTATTATAAGAAGGTATTGTTTTAATTGTTATTCCTTCAACTTTATATGTGTTATTTGGCTCTACAATAGTAATATTTTCGTTTTTAAAATTTAAGGCAAGTGATTTGTCGTATAAATCTGTTGGAGCAATAATAATTGTTTCTTTTTTCTTTACCTTTTTTATATCTTCTTCTGAAAAATGATCAAAATGGGAGTGTGTAATTAAAATAATATCTGCATCATTATAGTTTGTTTTTAAACCATATGGATCTATATATATTGTTTTTTCATAATTAAATTTTATACAACTATGATATAAAACTTCTATATTTTCTAACATATTATCACCTCATTTGTAGTTTAGCATAAAAAAAATTGAAATGCAAACTTTTTATATCTTTTTAATTTTCGCTACAAAAAATCCTTCATAGTATTCATTAGGGCAAATACATATTGTACCTTCTATTTTGGTTGGAAGAAGTGGCAAATTATTTATCCATTCATCTTTTATTGGAACAATTTCTATTTTTTTCTCTTTTATGAGATTTTCTATTATTTTTTCGTTTTCTGATTCTAAAATAGAACAAGTAGAATAGATCATTTCATGATTCTTTTTTAAAATTTCTATAGCTTTTCTTAATAATACTATTTGTGCTTTATTACTTTTATCTATTAATTTTTGAGTAAAGTTTTTTCTAAAATCTTCATTAGCATTTAGAGTGCCACTACCACTGCATGGGGCATCTAATAAAATTTGATCAAATGCAAAAAAATTATCTATCATTCTTGCATCTTGAATCATCACATATACATTTGCTTTTTGTTTTTCAATATTATATTTTAGTTTTTCAGCTCTTATTTTATTCATTTCACAAGCAGTTATATTTGCTTTATTATTTGTCATAGCTGCTATTTGAGTTGTTTTTCCTCCTGGTGCAGCTGTCATGTCTAAAATGTCACTTCCTTGTTGTGGATTTAAAATTATTGGTGGAATCATGGATGATAAACTTTGCATATATATTTTCCCATCTTCATATATTTTTAGGGTTTTAATTTTATGTTCATCTATATTTTTTATTATATATGCATCTTTATACCAATTTACTTTTTTGTATTCAATGTTTTCTATTTTTAATGCATTTTCTATTTCTTCATTATTTGATTGTAATGTATTAATTCGAAATGTTGTATATCTTTGTTTATTATATCCTTGAATTATTTTATCTGTTAGTTTTTCTCCATATTGTGTTACTAATAATTGTTTAAAAAAGTCTGGTATTTTTAATTCCATTTTTTATATACTCCTTTTTTTATATTGTTATTATTTTATTATAATAATCTTTATACGTCAAATAAATAGAGTTGCACTTTTACATTTTTTTAGATATAATAAAAAAAATGATTTTCTTAGAACATAAAAAATAAAAGGAGTAAATGAAAAAATGGAACATTGGAGTGTTGATGATTATAAAAATTATGAAAATAATACTAAAAGAAAAAGTAAATATAGATCAAATAAAGTGTCAATTGATGGACATACTTTTGATAGCCAAAAAGAAGCGGATTATTATTGTGAATTAAAATTACGATTACAGGCAAATGAAATTGACGGTTTTTGTTTACAACCTACTTTTATGTTAGCACCTAATTTAAAATACAAAGCTGATTTTATTATTTTTCATAAAAATAAACCTGCTGAAGTTATTGATGTTAAAGGTTTTAAAACTAAAGAATATATTACTAAAAAGAAAGTATTTGAAGATAAATTTAATTTAAAAATAACAGAGATTGAATAGAAAAAGAGTAAAGCTAAGAATTTCTGTGTAATAAAATTGCATAGAAATTCTTAGCTTTTTAGAATTTTTATTGTATGCCTAATTTTTTTAATTCTTCATTTCTTTTTACTTTTTGGGTGGTTGTTTTTATTAATTCTTTGTCAGTTAAAATCATATTTTTAATGTATTTATATGGTGGAAATGTTTTGTTTATTTCTTTAATTTTTTGCCAAATGATATTTTCTAATTCTTCTTGTTTAATGTTTGGATATTTTTCTTCTATTATTTCTTTATCATATACTATTTTCACACAAATTTTTACATTGTTTTTATCATTTTTTTCAGGCATTCCATAAAGTAAACATTCTTTTACTTCATCAAGTCTATTAATTAATGATTCTATTTCATCTGGAAATACTTTTTTACCATTTTTTAGAACAATCATGTCTTTTTTTCTTCCCGTTAAAAATAGATATCCTTCTTTATCAAAGTATCCTAAATCACCTGTATAGAACCATCCATCTTTTAATACTTCTTTTGTTGCTTCTTCATTTTCATAGTATCCGAAGCATTACATTTGGTCCTTTTACTCTTAACTCCCCTATTCCTTGACTATCTTGATTTATTAATTCTACTTCAACATTTTCCATTGGGAATCCTATAGAACCATATTTCATTTTTTTAAAGTTTTCAGATGCAATTACTGGTGATGTTTCTGTTAGTCCATATCCTTGTACTACATTAACACCTAATTCATTGAAACCTTGTGCAACTTTTTTATCTAATGGAGCTCCTCCTGAAATTACAAATCTTAAATTTCCACCTAATTCATCTAGTATTTCTTTAAATAATTTTTTTCTGATATCTATATGGAATTTTAATAAAAAGTTGCTTATTTTTTTAGCAATATTTACTACTTTTGTTTTTCCTTTTTTTTCAATTCCTTGTTGTATTTTTTTATAAATTGCTTCTATAAGTAATGGAACTCCTATAAATACAGATACCTTGTATTCTTTTAAATTTTGTGCGATATAGCGAAGTCCATCTGGAAATGCTGTTTTTACTCCATATGCTAACATAACTATCATACATGTAGAACCAAAAACATGATGATATGGTAAAAATGCTATATTTATGTCGTCTTTTCTAATATCTTCTACTAATTGCATACTATAAATATTTGATGCAATATTTTTTTGAGATAGCATTACTGCTTTTGATTGTGCTGTAGTTCCTGAAGTGAATAATAATATATTCATTTTGTTTTTATCAATTTCAGCATCTACATAGTTTTTATTTCCACTATTTAGTAGTTCTTTTCCTTGCTGTTTTAATTCTGTAATTGAGCTATATCCTTCTTTTTTGGACATACAAATATAATTGCTTACTTGAGTATTATTTCTATTTTTAATATTTTCTATATTTTCTGTATATTTTTCATCAAATACTAATATATCTGCTTTACTTCTTCTTAAGCAACTTTCTAATTCATCTATTTGTAGTTCTTTATCTAGTGGTATACTTACTATTCCACCTAATAAATTTGTTAAGTGTGTAAGTGCCCATTCATAACAATTTCGTCCTACTATTGCTATTCTTTTATCTTTAAAACCTAAATCATAAAATTTAGTTCCTAAATAATTTATTTCTTCTAATAATTTTAAATAACTTATATTTTCGTATTCAATTTTATCATCTTTTTTATGTTTTATTGTAAATGCTATGTTTTGATTATACTTATGTGCTGATGCATAGATAAGTTCTTTAATATTTTCAAATTCAGTTGCCTCAAGGTATTTTTCTCTTTCCATTTTTTTCTCCTTTATCCAACCTAGTATTAATTACTAAATTATCACATATACTGTGTGTTGTCAAGTAGTTGACTATCTATTCTAAACATGATATTATTATGTTACTATTATTAATTTTGAAAGGTTGATTTTTTTGAACAAAGAAATAAGTAATTTTCATTTACCACGTTGGGCTGAATTGCCTAATATTGATTTATATATTGATCAATTAGTTTCATTACTTGAACAATATTTATCTGATTATATTAGTAATGATAACGAAAAAGAAGATAAAATTATCACAAAAACCATGATTAACAATTATGTAAAACATGGCGTTTTGAAAGCACCAATTAACAAAAAGTATAACCGTAGTCACATGGCAACTTTATTTGTTATTTTTATTTTAAAACAAGTATATAGTATAAATGATATAAAAAGATTAATTAGTTTTGCAATTGAAACCTCTTCAATAGAAGTAGCTTATAATCGCTTTTGTTCTGAACTTGAAAAGGCTATAAGAATAGTCTTTGCTGAAAAACATTATATTAAAAGCAATAAGCTTACACAAGAACAATATATTTTAAGAAATGTAGTTCAATCTTTTGCAAATAAATTATATGTACAAAAAAGTTTGTTAAAAAAATAGTTTTTTGATGATGACTTTTCTAGAATATAAAAAGAGGGGTTTGAAATCCCTCTAAATTTTTTTAATTCATTTTTTCTTTAATCTTAGAAAGTATATTTAAAGCATCTATTGGAGTTAATTCATTAAGATTAATCTTATCTATTTCGTGAGCTATTTCGGCTAATTTATAATTATATAAATCAAATTGTCCTTCTACTTGTTTTTTATCTTGCTTTTCCTGTTTTTTACCTGTTAAAATATTTTTTCTTTCTAGAGAGCGTAAGATTTGATCTGCTTTTTGTGTAACTACTTTTGGAACACCTGCTAATTTAGCTACATGAATACCATAACTTTCATCTGTTCCGCCTCTTATAATTTTTCTTAAAAATATAATATCTTCACCTTTTTCTTTAACTGCAATTGAATAATTTTTAATTCCTTCTAATGTGTTTTCTAATTCAGTTAATTCATGATAATGTGTTGCAAATAAAGTTTTAGCTCCACATTTTTCTTTATCTGCAATAAATTCTGCAACTGCCCATGCAATAGATAAACCATCATATGTTGAAGTTCCTCTTCCTATCTCATCTAAAATTACTAGGCTATTACTAGTTGCTTCTTTTAGTATATCTGCAACTTCCATCATTTCTACCATAAAAGTACTTTGTCCCATACTTAAATCGTCAGAAGCTCCAACTCTTGTAAAAATTCTATCTACTATACCAATCTTAGCTTCTTGTGCTGGAACAAAGCTTCCTACTTGTGCCATTAAAGTTATTAAAGCTACTTGTCTCATATATGTAGATTTACCAGCCATATTTGGTCCAGTAATAATTGCAAGTCTATTATCTTGCTTATCTAAATATGTATCATTTTCAACAAAACTACCTGGTCCTAGTATTTTTTCTATTACTGGATGTCTTCCATTTTTAATATCAATACTACCTGATGAGTTAACTTCTGGCATACAGTAATTCATATCTTCTGCAACTGTTGCAAACGATGTTAGCACATCTAAGTTGGAAACTGCTTCACTAGTTGTTTGCAGTCTTTTGATATTTTTTGAAATTTCTTCTCTAACTTCTACAAATGCTTTATATTCTAAATCTACTACTCTTTCTTCTGCGCCTAATATTTGACTTTCCAATTTTTTCAATTCTTCTGTTATAAATCTTTCTGCATTAGTTAATGTTTGTTTTCTTATAAATCTATCTGGAACTTGATTTAAATATGATTTTGTAACTTCAATAAAATATCCAAATACTTTGTTAAAACCAATTTTTAAATTTTTAATTCCTGTCTTTTCTCTTTCTTCTAATTCTAATTGAATTAACCACTTTTTGCCTTCTGTTTGTGCCAATTTTAATTCGTCAATTTCTGGGTTATATCCTAATTTAATCAATCCACCATCTTTTATTGCAATTGGAGGATCGTCTATAATTGCTTTGTCTATTAATTCGTATATATCTTGCAATTCATCTAAGTTTTCTAATATTTCTTTTAATAAAGTTGCTTTACATTCTAATAAACATTTTTTTATTTCTGGTAATTTAATTAGTGAATTTTTTAGGCTTATCATATCTCTAGCAGTTGCATTGCCATATGCCATTTTACCTGCTAAACGTTCAATATCATATACTTTTTTTAAATTATCTATAATATCTCCTTTTAGCATTATATTATCTTTAATTTCTTTTACCGCTTCTAGTCTTTTATTTATTTCAACGACATCTATTAAAGGATCATTTAACCAACGTCTTAAGCATCTTCCACCCATTGAAGTTGATGTTTTATCTAATACCCACAATAAACTTCCTTTTTTAGATTTATCACGTAATTTTTCAGTTATTTCTAGATTTCTTCGTGCATTTATATCTAAAGACATATATTTTGATATTTGATAAATTTTTATTTTATTTATATGTTCTAAATTTGTTTTTTGAGTTTGTTCTATATATTCTATTAGTGCATGAATCGAACTAATTGATAAGAATTTTTCGTTTAAGTTGTTTATATTATTACCATTATTATCTATAATTGTAAATCGTGATTCTAGATTTTCTATTTCTTTTTTGAAGAATTTATCATTAAATCTTGTTATATAAATATTTTCAAACCTTTCTTTTATTTTTGCTATTTCTTCTGTACAATCTGCCATCATAGAATTAATTACTAATTCTGAAGGAGTATATCTTGCTATTTCATCTAATAATATTGGAAAATTATTATTACTGTTTATTTCAGCTGAATAAAATTCTCCTGTTGTGATATCACATATACTTATACCAAAATAAATGCCAGATTTGAAAATGCTCATAATATAATTGTTTTTTCTTTCTTCAAGCATATTGCTTTCTACCACAGTACCTGGAGTTACGACTCTTATAACTCCCCTTTTAACAATTCCTTTTGCTGTTTTGGGATCTTCTAACTGTTCACAAATTGCTACTTTATAGCCTTTATTTACTAATCTTGAAATATACATTTCTGCAGCATGATATGGAACACCTGCCATTGGAGCTCTTTCTTCTTGTCCGCAATCTTTGCCAGTTAATGTTATTTCTAATTCTCTTGATACTAAAATAGCATCATCGAAAAACATTTCATAAAAATCCCCTAATCTATAAAATAATATGCAGTCTTTATATTGTTCTTTGGTTTCAAGGTATTTTTGCATCATAGGTGAATATTCTGCCATAATTTTTTTCGCTTCCTTCCTTTTTTATATTCTAGGAAAGTCATCGTAAAAAAACGATAGACTTTTCGTAGAAGATAAATATGTGTAGTTTAAATTTCTCCTTTTAAATACCACATATGCTCAGAAATAATTTTCAAATTTATCATTTTGCCGATTAGATTTTTATCTCCTTTAAAAATAACTACTTTATTGCTATCTGTTCTACCAGTTAATAATTCTTTATTATTTTTACTTTCTCCTTCTACAAGTACTTTTTGTATGGTATTTATATATTTTTTATTATTTTTCTCAATTTGTTTTTCTACTAAGTCTTTTAATTTATTGAACCTTTTATGTTTTTGTTCTTCAGATATTTGGTTTTCCATTCTATCTCCAGGAGTTCCTATTCTTCTTGAATAAATAAACATATAAACTTGTTCAAAATTTACTTTTTTTACAACATCTAAAGTATCTTCAAATTCTAAATCTGTTTCTCCAGGAAATCCAACTATGATGTCTGTTGACAATGTTAAATTAGGTATTTTATTTTTCATTTTTTCTACTAGATTTAAATATTGTTCTTTAGTATATTTTCTATTCATTTCTTTTAATACTCTAGTATTTCCAGCTTGTAATGGTAAATGCACTAATTTACAAATTTTATCACATTCTGCTATTGCTTCTATTACGTCATCTGTAAAATCTTTTGGATGTGGTGAAATAAATCGAATTCTTTCTATTCCATCTATTTGATTAATTGCTTTTAATAGTGTTGCAAATGAATTTATTCCCTTATATTCTTCAAAAAAAATATTTTTTTCTCTTTCAACTTTTAAATATGAATTAACATTTTGACCTAATAAAGTAATTTCTTTATATCCCTGACTTGCTAATTCCTTAATTTCATTTATAATACTTTTGGGTTGTCTGCTTCTTTCTCTCCCACGTACATATGGAACTATGCAATAACTGCAAAAATTATTACATCCGTTCATAATTGTAACAGATGCTTTAATGTTACTATCTCTTTTAATTGGGATTCCTTCATATATTTCTCCATCTATGTCTATAATATCTTCCAATTTTTTCTTATCTTCTAATACTTTATATAGGTCTTCTGGGAATTTATGTAATGTGTGTGTTCCAAATAATATATCTACAAATGGATAACTTTCTTTTATTTTATCTGTAATATGTTTTTCTTGCATCATGCAACCACCAATTGCTATTATGATTCCTTTTTCTTCTTTTATTTTTTTTAATTCACCAAGTTTTCCAAAAAGCTTATCTTCTGCATTTTCTCTTACACAACAAGTATTAAATATAGCTATATCCGCTTCTTTTACATTATTTGTTTGTGTATATCCCATTTTTTCTAACATTCCACATAGTTTTTCTGAATCATTTTCATTTAATTGACATCCCATTGTTAAAATATTATATTTTAAATTTTTATCTTTATTTATTTTATATATTTTTTCTATATATAGTTGTTGTTCTTTTATTTCTTCTGATTTATCCAATTTTAACCCTCCATTTATAAAACATATTTTATTACATTTTTCATCATTTTGCAAGTTTTGTAACTAGTTCAGTTATAAAAAATGTTACAGTCTACTTGTCAATGGTACAACTGGTCAAGGATAATATATTATTTATTTGTAACTCCCAGCTACATAACAGCTTGTATATCAAATTTTATAATATATTATAAAATTTTCATTACAATCTGTAACTTGCTGGTCCCCCCGAATTGTTACTGCATAAATAATATATTAATCCTTGACCATTTGTACAATTTACCAGTGAATAGTAACTAAAAAATTTAAATTTTTATTGTTTTATATGAGTAGGAAAGTTATGAACAAATTAGTAAATTTTATTGCATATATAGTTTTTTTAATGATATAATAAATACAAAATTGAAAGGAATGATTGTATTTATGGGAAAATTTGATTCTTTATCAAAAACAAATCAAAGTAAAAGAAAATATCAATGTAATTATAATAATTTTTATAAAAAAAATCGCCATGAAACTTCTGTAGACTATGACTATTTTGAAAGCTTATATGTTCAAGAACTTTGGAATGCAAATCAAAAGAAAAAATATAATAAAGACTTAATTACATTATGGGCAAAATTAGATATGAAAAGTTATATTGATTATGAACTTGGTAATACTGTTAATTTATATCTTACAAATAGTAATCAGCGTATTAGTGTAAATCAATTAGAAGATTATAATTATTTAAGTGAAGATGAAAGAAGATTGAACCTTTTAGATATTAAATATATAAAAAGTATAAAATTAGAAAATACAATATTTAAAAATTTATATTTAGCAATATATGATATTTCAGATGCTGATAAAAAATTTAGACCATATGTTTTGCTTTTCACTAAAAATGAGCGTGAACAATTTATTGAGATTGGATATGGATATGATTCAAATAATAATGGAGATGTTGAACTTTTTATTAGTTCCTTTAATTATCCTGTTTTTCTTACTAAAAAAGGTTACATTTTTTTCCCTATTACTCGTAAAAAAGTTAAATTAGATATTTATGATTATATTACAGATGAAGATATTATAAAATTATATTGATTAAAAAAATATGGTCTTATGTTTATGCAAGACCATATTTTTTCTTAAATTTATCTGCTCTTCCTCCAACTGTTTCTTGTCTTAAATTACCTGTCCAGTATGGATGACATTTTGAGCATATATCTACTTTTAAATCTTTTTTTGTTGATCCAACTTCTAAAATATTTCCACATGCACATGTGATTGTTGTTTGGTTATATTCTGGATGTATTCCTTTTTTCATTCTAGTTCACCTCTTTCTCCTACTTAATAATCGACTGTTTAATATCATAACATATTTTTATATTTTTTTCAAGTATTATTTTTTATTTTCTTTTTCAGACATGTATTCTGCTGAATATAACATTTCTTTGTTCAGTGATAATTTGTTTACTAATTTTCCCATAATATTAAAAATACATGCAATGATTAAAATTAACATTCCTATTTTTTTCCAATTTTTTTGTAACATTATATTTTTCCTTTCAAAAAATTTAAATTATGCTTTATTAATTATACTGTTATTTTTTGATTTTGTCAATAATTCCTCTTTATTTGGTTATACTATGTTATATGTTGCTACTAATATAAATTATTTATTTTAGCAAGTGATATTTCTATCAATTAAAATAAAGAGGTGATTAAAATTAATAGAAAATTTTGGGTTATAGCGGGTGTTGTAATTTTGCTTGTAATTAGCATTGGAATATTTATTTATTCAAATAATTTAAATTCAAATAAAAACTTATATCAAGCTAATAGAACTTCTACTACTCAGAATCAAACGACAAATTCCAATACATTAGATGATAATAATGTTGAGCAACATAATAATAATTCAAAAAAAATTGAAGAACAAATATCTACTTTTAGTACAAAAATATATGATCATGATTCAGCTCGTCAGAACAATATTGCTCTTACATGTAGTAGATTAAATGGAACTGTTGTAGCAAAGGGAGAAACTTTTTCTTTTACTAATACATTAGGACCTTCTAATCAAAGCAAAGGATATCAAAAGGCCGATATATTAGATAATAAAGGACATAAATTAAAAGAATATGGTGGCGGAAATTGTCAGATTAGTTCAACTTTATATAATGCAGTTTTGGCTGTTCCTAATTTAGTTGTTACAGAAAGGCATGAACATAGTAATTATGTTCCATATATTCAAAAAGGGAAAGATGCTGCGGTTGCGTATGGTAGTTATGATTTAAAGTTCAGAAATGATTCAGAAAATGATATAAAAATATTAACTTCTACTGATGGAGCAACAGTGACTGCAACTTTAGTTAGTATTAAATAAATTTATTTTTGCATATATATCCTAGATTTAGAATAATATTTAGTAATAAATTTGGAGGGATATCTATGCAAAAATTAAAGTTATTAATTTATTTTTTTATACTATTTATTTTTACTGTTACTTTCACTTTACCTAATTATTGCAATGAAACTACATATGTATGGTCAAATATGAATGATGCTGTTATGACATCTGCAGATAAAGCAGAAAATAATTTAGAATTAGAATCTCCGTCTGCTATTTTAATAGAGCAAACTACAGGTCAGATTTTATATGAAAAAAACAGTCATGAACAATTAAGACCAGCTTCTGTTACAAAAGTAATGAGTATATTACTTATAATGGAAGCTATAAAAAATGGAAAAATATCTTTGACAGATCCTATACCGTGTAGTGAAAATGCTTCTTCTATGGGTGGTTCACAGATATGGTTAGATCCTAGAGAAACTTTGACAGTAGATGAAATGTTAAAAGCAATTTGTGTTGCATCTGCAAATGATTGCGTTGTGGCAATGGCAGAGTATATTGCAGGTTCTGAAGAAGCATTTGTTCAAATGATGAATGAAAAAGCAAAATCTCTTGGTATGAATGATACTACATTTAAAAATTGTCATGGTTTAGATGAAGATGGTCATGTTACTTCTAGTTATGATATCTCTCTTATGTCTAAAGAGCTTTTAAATAATTATTCTGACATTACAAAATATACTACTATTTGGAATGACTCTTTACGTGATGGAAAGTCTGACCTTACAAATACTAACAAACTTATTAGAACATATAGAGGTGCAACAGGTTTAAAAACAGGTTCTACTGGTTTAGCCTTGTACAATTTATCTGCAAGTGCTACACGTGACAATTTGTCATTAATTGCTGTAATTATGAAAGCTCCTTCAACAAAAGTAAGATTTAGTGAAGCAAAAAAATTGTTAGATTATGGTTTTAATACATTTTCATTTGAACAATTTGGAAAAAAAGATGATGTTATAAAGACTTTGAAAGTTAATAAAGGAACTTCATCTAATGTTGATGCTGTTTTATCTGATAATGCTGGAACATTAATTCAAAAAGGAAATAATAGTAAAATTGAGCAAACTCTTACTTTAAATGAAAATATTACTGCTCCTATATCTTCTGGTCAAAAATTAGGTGAAGTGTATTTTACTTTAGATGGAAAAACAATATCTAAAATAGATATTGTTGCTAAAAATAGTGTTGAAAGGCTTAATTTATTTACGATGTCTAAAAAAGTTATTTATTCATGGATTGATCTTTTAAGGAGCTAAAATTTTTATCATATTGTAAGGTGGATAGAAAAAAATTTTTAATACATTTTTTCTATCCTTATTATTTACTGTTGGTTATATTTTTTATTATTTTTTCTGTTGTTTTGCTTTTATCAAATTTGTTCATAATGAATATACATATTAATACTATTGATATTATTGCTATATATAATATTATACTCATTTTCCAATTTCCTACAATTAAATGTGCTCCAGCTAAAGTTGATGTAATAACTGACGGAAAACGTGCAAATGTTGATATGAGAATAAATGTTGAAGGCTTTATCGGCAATAATCCACATACATATACTAATAAATCTTTTGGAGTTCCTGGTATAAAAAAAAGAAGAAATATGATTAATTCAACTTTTTTAGGATTTTTAAATAATTTACTGTTTTCAATTTTTTGTATATTTTTTTTGTCACAAAAATCATATACAAATTTTCTTCCAAATTTTCGTACTAGCATAAATATGGTCATTGATATAATACAGCTAGATAGCATAATAAATATTGTTCCCCATACTCCTCCATAACACATTCCTGCTACTATTTCTATTGGTTCTCCTGGAATAATAAATAAGAATATTTGTGCTACTTGAAGTCCAAAAAGGATTAGTAATCCCCAAAGTCCTGAGCTATTGACTTTTTCTTTAAATGTTACTTGTCCTTCTATTGTAGATAAATTTTTCATTACTGGAAGAAGATATGCTATTGCTCCTATTATTATTGATATTGCAAATATTGTTAATATAATTTTAAATATTTTTATTTTATCCTTTCTATTCATATTGAACCTTCTTTTTTGACATATTTTTTTCTATTAATTTTGCTACTTTTGGAATTTTATATTCTCGTAAAAAACCTTCATATATTAATTGTAATTCATTTATATTTTTAAAGTTTTCTGGTCTGACTAAATCTGGTAATTTAATATTTATATTTGATTTTTCGATTATTGTTTTTACAAATTCAGCACAATAAAAAGAGTTTTTAATTTTTATCTTTTTGTTAAAACCTACTGCTATTAATCCTATGATATTGAATTTATAATTTTGTTTTTGTTCTTCAATTTGCTTTATATTATCTTCTAATTGTTTATATTGTGTATCTGTTATATGTAATACATATATTTTAGTTTTCGTATTAATAAATCTTTTAAAAGTACCGAGTATGTATATATTCATGAACAAACCCTGCTACAAAAGGATTATATGGATTTAATCTTCCAAAGCTATACATTTTTTCTAGTTTTTCATCTAATGCGATAGAGACGTGTGAAAATTCATCTTTTGTATAGCTTTTGATAAGTTTAGACAGTGTTGTTCCTGTATGTGTTAATACTATATATATTTCTTTCATTTCTTATGTCCCCACTTTCATTTATAATTATATCATCTTTTATTTAAATTTAAAAGCTTTATTTAGTAGTTTCCTAAAAAATGAAATATAATATAATAAAAGAAAGTCTTATTTGACTTTCTCTTACTCATCTTCCATAGTTTCATCATATTCAAATTCATATGTTTCTTCTTCTTTTTCTTTTTTCTTATTTTTTACTTTTTCAACTTCATTTTCAATCTTTTTTTCTAATGCTTCTTTATCCTCCTCTTGTTTTTTCATGCTTTTATTATGTTTGTTTTGCATTTCTTTTAGTATTGTTTCTGTTTGCTCTTTTTTATTTTGCATACAATTATTCATCATTTTATTTGTTTTCTCAATTAAATCTGGTATATAATCTAATAATTTGTCTAATGATGATGTATGATTAACAGGCATTAATTTTACCCCATTAGGTTGAATTACTAAAAAAGCAATCGGATTAATTGTCACTCCTGCTCCACTACCTCCACCAAATGGTAATCTATATTGTATTGCTTCTTCTTTCTCCTTTTTCTTATATTCATCAATTGTTTCTCCTTTAAATTCACTTCCTCCTACTGCAAATCCAAATGAAACTTTTGAAATTGGTATAATAACGATATTATTTGAAGTTTCAATTGGTTCACCTATAATAGTATTAACATCTATCATATCTTGGATACTATTCATAGCTGTAACCATAAGTGCTTCTATTGGATGTTGTTCACTCATTATCTTTCACTCCTTTTTTGTGTTCTTTATTTATATTTATAATATGCCTCATTTTTATTTTAAATATACCTTAAATATTATATATTTACCAAATTTTGATTACATTTATATAATTTTGAAAATATTTGTACTATTCACAGCTATAGTTGTATCCTTTTCTATCAGCCATTATTTCTTTCTTTTCTTTGTTTAAATTATAAATACTATTTATAATTTGACTCATTTTTATTTCAAATATACCGGAAATGTAGATGTTAATTAAATTTTGATTTATATATATGGGTTTAATAACAAATATTTGATTTTCAAATTTTTCTATTTTTCTATTAATTATAATTTCTATAATTGTACTTATAATAGGAATTATTATAGCGGTTAAACTTGCGTTTTCAGTACCTAAATCTATATATAAATTAATTCTTTTTATATTTATATCTAATTCTTTTATTGTTGATAATAATTCTTTATCAAATTGCTGATTATCATGTATTACTTTTAAGTCAAAATTTTTTATTTTTTCTTTTAATTTTAATTTTTCTAATTTTGTTTTAGTAATATTTATTTTAAGAATAGGTATTATTTTAAAAATAATTAATTTTATTATAATTTCATAGTCTTTATTAATATGTTTTTCTGTTATAGATTGAAATTTGAAGTTTTTTATTTCTATATTTATTTTTGACAAAGAAAATATTATTATTATTAAAATAATAGCTATAATTACAAAAAGAAAAACCATTTATATCGCCTTCCTCTTTAGAAGAGTTTATAAATAGTTTTTCCATTTTTTTCTTTTTTATTCATTATTTTTTACTACACTAGGATTTTCTACTAAAGTTCTATTATGTCTCCATTGTGATAATTCTATAAATTTATTTTTTATTATTTCAAAGAATTTTTTGATTGGATTTTTAGATGGCTTATTATAAACTTGTAAACTTAAGCAAGTTTGCCTTTCATCTAAAAATACTATTGTTTCATTTTGAAGTTTCATTAATAAATTTACAGTTTCAAATGCATTTAGTGTTTTTGTTTTGCTTGCTTCATATATATCATCAAGTTTTTTTCTCATTTCCTTGTACATGTTTTCATCTACTTCTTTTATTGTAGTTAATTTTTCCTCCAATAATTTTATTGTGTCTAAAATTGTTTTTGAAATATCAATTTCTTTACTTTCGTTCATTTTCCATTCTTCCTTTCTTAACTAAATTTTTTTAGCTTTTTCTACTGTAATATCTCCAAATATTGTTTCTTGCTTAGTTTCTACTTTATTTCTTCTGGATAGTTCTAATAACCCAGAAAAAGCTGTTACAACTTCCTGTTTATTTTGCTTTTTTATTGAAAATAATTTATTGAATATAAATTTTTTTTGCTTTACTAATATTTTAAACATTTCTTTTACTTTACTTGCAACTGTATAATTATCTGTAATAGCTATTTTTTCTATGTTTTTTGCATTTTTATTTAATTTTACGCTTGTTCTTTCTACTAATTTTTTATACAAATTTGGTATTATATTCTTATCATATTCTTTTTCTAGAGTTTGCTTTGGTAATATAATGTCTTCTTGATCTTTAAAATATCTTTTTGTAAATTTATAATAATTTTCTTTTAGGGTTTTACTTATTTCTTTGAATTTCTTATATTCTATAATTCTATTTATTAGTTCTTCTTCAGATAATTCTTCTTCCTCTTCTTCTTGCTTAGGTAATAAATTTTTTGATTTAATATAAAGCAATGTCGAAGCCATGACCAAAAATTCACTAGCTATTTCTAAGTTTAAATTTTCTTGTTCTTTTAAATAATTGATATATTGATCTGTAATTTCACTTAAATTGATATCATAAATGCTCATTTTATTTATATCAATTAAGTGGCAAAGTAAGTCTAATGGGCCTTCGAAATTGCCAATTTTTATAGCATATTTTTTTGTTTCTAATGTTAATATTGGCATTTTAAATTATTTCTCCTTTTAGATGCATATTAATTGTCTGTTGCAATATCTATATTTTCTTTTTTATATCCTTTTTTTATTAAATATTGTTTTATATCATCTTCATCCATTGATGCTGACTTTTTGTATATGATATTTTTAGCAGATTTTATTTCATACTGTTCAAATTCTTCTTTGTTTTCAGATATATAATTTTCTATGATATTTTTTTCTATTCCTTTTGATAATAGTTTATATTCTATTTCTTTTATCGAAAGATTTTTTAATGCAATAAAATTGTTTATGGTTTTTTCTATAAATTCATTGTCATCAATGTATTTTGCTTCTTTTAGATATTCGATTATATCTTCTAACATGTTTTCGTCTATGATGTTTGCAAATTTTTTTCTTATTTCTTGTTCTGTTCTTTTTTTGTATAATATATATTTCAGGACTTTTGTTTTTTCTTTATCAAATTCTTCTATTGTATACATTATTTTTTCCTTTCTTTTTTCATATTTTACTATAATTCAAAAAAAATATCAAGATTTTTATTTAGAAAAAGCCCTCTTTTTTTCAAAGCGAGCTTTTCTTTATTGATTATATTGTTTTTATTATTCTATATCATCTATGTCATCATCATCTTCTTCATTTTCAGTATCTGGTAATTCCTCTCCAAGGCTTTGTTCAAAAGCTTTAGCAAAATTATCTCTTACTTTTTTCTCTACTTCTTCTAGTATTTCTGGATTGTCTTGTAAATATTTTTTTACATTTTCTCTACCTTGTCCTATTCTATCTCCATTATAACTAAACCAAGAACCAGCTTTTTCTATAATGTCTAAATTTACTGCCATATCTAATATATTTCCTGCTTTTGAAATACCTTCTCCATATACTACGTCAAATTCTGCTTCTCTAAATGGTGGTGCTACTTTGTTTTTTACAATTTTGACACGAACTCTACTTCCTTTAAACTCACCATCTTGTTTTATGTTTTCTGTTTTTCTGATATCCATTCTGACAGATGCATAAAATTTTAAAGCTCTACCTCCTGTTGTTGTTTCTGGATTTCCAAACATGACTCCTATTTTTTCTC
Organism: uncultured Clostridia bacterium; assembly: GCA_947626815.1. Taxonomy (GTDB): domain Bacteria; phylum Bacillota; class Clostridia; order TANB77; family CAG-508; genus CAG-269. Next base: position 97,071 of record CANQTN010000002.1, read on the forward strand.
TCAATTGATTTATAAATATTAATACTGTTTTTGATTTATTTAATGCCCCTGCTAATTTTCTTAGAGCTTGTGACATTAATCTTGCTTGAAGACCCATGTGGGAATCTCCCATATCTCCATCTATTTCAGCTTTTGGTACTAATGCTGCTACTGAATCTACTACAATAACATCTAAGGCACCGCTTCTAACTAGACTTTCTGTAATTTCTAATGCTTGTTCTCCTGTATCTGGTTGAGATACTATTAAATTGTCAATATCAACTCCTAATTTTTTTGCATAAACTGGATCTAATGCATGTTCAGCATCAATAAATGCTGCTTCTCCACCCATTTTTTGTGCTTCTGCTATTACATGTAATGCAAGTGTTGTTTTTCCTGATGATTCTGGTCCATATATTTCTATTATTCTTCCTCTTGGTACTCCTCCTATACCTAATGCTATATCTAAACTTAAGGCTCCTGTTGGTATAGCTTCAACTTCCATAGCTTTAAATTCGCCTAATTTCATTACAGAGCCTTTCCCAAATTGTTTTTCTATTTGGCTCATAGCCATTTCTAATGCTTTCTTTTTTTCTATATTTGCTTCCATGATTTCCTCCTTATTTTGAACTTTTGTTTGTTATACTTATTATATATCAAATATTTGTTTTGTCAATACTTTTTTTATTTTTTATTATTTATTTTTAAATATCGTCAAAAAAATCTCTTTAATTACAGTTATTTATACCATCCTTCTATTCCATAAAACTGATTAAACCAATTTGGATTTATATCTCCTACTAATTCTGAATTGTAAACTACCATATATTTATTATTATATAAGCTAATATATGGTATATCAGTTTTATATATTTCTTCTAGTCTTTTATATTTTTCTTTTAATATATTTTCATCTGTTGTTACTTTAACTTCATTCATTATTGTTGCTACTTCATCGTTTGTATAGTTAGCTATATTTCCTTCACCAAAATATGTGTTAAGACTTGGACTTGGTGAAAGTGTCATACTGCATAATGCTATATCAAAGTTTCTGGCATTTATATTTGCATTATATTGTTCATCACCTGCTTGAATAATATTAATTCTTATTCCTTGTGCTTCTAATTGTTGTTTTATGTTTTCTGCTATTGCAACTTTTGAGCTATCTGAAGCTCTTACTAGTAAATTCAGTACTATTCTGTCTGTTTTTCTATTTTGTGTTCTTTGCCAATATCCTGAACGATAACTCCATCCTGCCGATACTAATAATTGTTTTGCTTGTTCTAAGTTATACCCACTACTTGCATCTTGCATTTGTGCTAACCAATTCCCATAATCTAGTGGAAAACTACTAGTGAAACATTTGTTATTAAATATATTTGATACAATATTCGTTTTATCTATTGAATATGATATTGCCTTTCTTACTTCTAGATTTGCTAAAAATGCATTTTTCATATTAAAAGCTAAAAATGTATGTTCTCTTCCTTTTAGTTCTTTTGAGCCATATCCTATAGTTCCAATATATTCTTGTAAATTTGTATTGGTAGTAGCTATTAAATCAATATTTCCCATTTTAAAGCTGTTATATAATTCACCAACTGAAGAATATAAATTAACTATAATTTTTTCTGGCGTTAATTCTACTTCTTTATTCCACCAACTTTCGTTTTTTTCTAATGCTATATATGATGATTGTGCTTCCGCAATTTTATATTTTCCTGTTCCTACTGGTGCTTTATTTTTTTCTGTATTTGCAAAGTCTTCTGATTCATAGTAATCTTTTGATAAAATTGGAAATGTTAATTGATATTCAAAAAATGGTATTTCCTTTTCTAAGTTTATTGTAATTGTATAATCATCAACTACATCAACAGAAATGACATATTGTACATTAGATGAATAAACAGATGGAAGCTCTTTTAATTTATCAATTGTAAATCTTACATCTTCTGCTGTAAATTTCTGTCCATCTGACCATTTAACATTTTCTTTTAATTTTATTATATATGAATTGTCATTTTGTTTTGCCCATTCTTTTGCTAATGCTCCTTCTGCTTTAAAGTCTGATGTTAAAGTAATTAATGGATCATAAATTAGTTTTGAAATGTCTTGTACATTTTTGTTATTACTAAGGAGTGGATTTATTGTGTCAAAGCCGTGCAATTCCAAATTTTAATTCTTTATTTTTTTCTGTTTGATTGCTTGTACTTTCTAAATCATATTTTTTTTCTTCTTCATCTTGTTTTATTTTGAAAATGGCAAATATTAGGATGAAAACTATAAAAATTATAAAAATATATTTAATCCAATTTGATTTCATATTCAAAATAATTTCCTCCTTAAGGCATAAATAGTTATCTTTATTCTTTTGATATCATACCTTAAATTTAGTTTTTTTTCAAGATATTTATTTAATTTATTTTGAATGAATTATTTTTTTAAATAAAATACAAAACGAGCTGTTTTATTATACAGCTCGCTTATTTTTGCTCAGAAAATAAATAAATTCTGTTTTTTATATTATGTTCTAGATTCCACAATTAACTTAATACCAGTTCTATCTTCTCCTTCTACCTCTACTTCTGCAAATGCTGGTATGCAAACTAAGTCTACTCCTGCTGGTGCAACAAATCCTCTTGCTATTGCCACTGCTTTTACTGCCTGATTTAATGCTCCTGCTCCAATTGCTTGCATTTCTGCTTTGTTTGATTCTTTTACTAATCCAGCTATAGCTCCTGCTACTGAATTAGGGTTTGATTTTGATGAAATTTTTAAAATTTCCATTTTCTTTTGCCTCCTATAATTTTATTTTTTTTGTTGCAACTTTTATGTTTCATATTTTACATTATTTGGAAACATTTGTAAATAGTTTTCTGGAAATTTTTAGGAAATTTCGTCGCAAATTTTATTGTATTTCGACAGTAAATTCAAAATATCTATTTAATTATCCTTTTTATATCTTTTACTCTATTTTTTTCATCTGTTTCGAATACAACGGCATTTAAAATTGCTTCTCCTGTTGCTATTTTATATCTTTCTGGTAAAGTAGTTTCAAATCTCTTTAATGATGCTTCTATATCCATTCCTATTACTGAATTTTTTGGTCCTGTCATTCCAATATCTGTTATATATCCTGTTCCTTTTGGTAATATTTTTTCATCAGCTGTTTGTACATGTGTATGTGTACCAAATATAGCTGTTACTTTTCCATCTAAAAAGTATCCCATTGCGATTTTTTCTGCTGTTGCTTCTGCATGAAAATCTACAAAAATCATATCTACTTCTTTTTGAATTTTTTCTATTATTTCTTTTACTATTATAAATGGATTTTCAGAAAGTATATTAATATCTACTCTACCAATCAAGTTTATAATTGCTATTTTTTTATTTTGGCAAGTATATATATTATATCCTTTTCCTACAACTCCTTTTGGATAATTTGCTGGTCTTATTAATTTTGGGTGATCTATAAATTTAAATATATCTTTTTTACCCCATGTATGATTTCCCATTGTTATTACATCTACATTTAATGCTAATATATCATTAAAATTATTTTGAGTTATTCCCATTCCTTCTGCTGCATTTTCAGCATTTACTATTACAAAATCTATCTGTTCTTCTTTTTTTATTGATTCTAGTTGTTTTCTTAATTGTTTTATTCCGTATATTTCCTACTAAATCTCCTATAGCTAGAATTTTCATTTTTAATCTCATTCCTTCCTAAGGCACAAATCTGGTTGGAAAAGAATTAAATTATTGTAATTATTTTTCAACCTTTTCCTTCTTTCTTTTTAATTTTTGCATACCTATTCTACTATATTAAAATAGAAAAAGCAAGTATATATAAAAAATGAAAAAAGTGGAATAATTTCCACTTTTATTTTGCATAGTCTATTACTCTAGTTTCTCTCATCATGTTAACTTTAATTTGTCCTGGATAATCCATTTCATTTTCAATTTTTTTCGCTACATCTCTTGCTAATATTGTCATTTCATCATCTGAGATTTTTTCTGGTTTTACAATGATTCTTATTTCTCTTCCTGCTTGTATAGCAAAAGATTTATCAACTCCTTCAAAAGAGTCTGCAATTTCCTCAAGATTTTGTAATCTCCTAATATATGCTTCTACTGTTTCCCTTCTTGCTCCTGGTCTTGATGCAGATATAGCATCTGCTGCTTGAATTAAAACAGCTTCTAATGTTTGTGGTTCTACATCTCCATGATGTGCTTCAACAGCATTTATAATAAGAGGATTTTCTTTATATTTTTTTAGAACATCTACTCCTATTTCAACATGAGTTCCTTCCATGTCATGGTCTAAAGCCTTTCCTATATCATGTAAAAGTCCTGCTCTTCTTGCAAGTTTTGGATCTAAACCTAATTCTTCTGCCATTATTCTTGCTAAATTTGAAACTTCAATTGAATGGTTTAAAACGTTCTGACCATAGCTTGTCCTATATTTTAATTTTCCAATTAGTTTAACAAGATCTGGATGAAGTCCTATTACACCTGTTTCTAATACTGCTCTTTCTCCTTCTTCTTTTATGGTAGTTTCAACTTCTTCTTTTGCTTTTTCTACCATTTCCTCAATTTTGGCTGGATGAATTCTTCCATCATCAATTAATTTTTCTAGAGCAATTTTAGCAACTTCTCTTCTTAATGGATCAAAACCTGATAAAACTACTGCTTCAGGTGTATCATCAATTATTAAATCAATTCCTGTTAAAGTTTCTAATGCTTTAATGTTTCTACCTTCTCTACCTATTATTCTTCCTTTCATATCATCATTTGGAAGAGATACTATAGATACTGTAGTTTCTTGAGAATGATCTGCTGCACATTTTTGTACTGCATAGCTTAAGATTTCTTTTGCATTTTTTATTGAGTCTTCTTTTGCCTTTTGTTCTTTTTCTCGAATTAAGTTAGCTTTTTCAGCTGTTAGTTCTTTATCCATTTCGGATAATAATTGTGATTTTGCCTCTTCCATTGTTAAAGCTGCAATTCTTTGAAGCTCTTTCATACCTTGGCTATGTAGTTCTTCAATTTCATTTTTTTGCTTTTCAATTTCTTGCTGTTCCCTTTCTAAGTCTTTTTCCTTGTTTTCAAAATTTTCTTCTCTTTTTTCTAAATTTTCTTCTTTTTGAATCAATCTAGCTTCTTGTTTTTGAACTTCGCCTCTTCTTTCTTTAATCTCTTGATCTAATTCTTTTCTGCTATTCATAATTTCTTCTTTAGCTTTGAAAATTTCTTCTTTCTTTAAGTTTTCTGCTTCTATTTTTGCCTGATCAACTAGTCTTTTTGCTTCTTGTTCTGCTCCTTGAATTTTAGATTCTGCAATTTTTTTACGATATACCATTCCAATTGGTATACCTATTGCTAATGAGATTAAGATAGTGACGATAATGATTACAAAATTCATAATCATACACCTCTTTCTTATTTAATTTTCAATGTTCGAATAAAATATATATCTATGTTTTTTAATATATTTTTTCCTACCTCTTATATTTTATCTTTATTATTGTAAACTGTCAAGTAATTTTAAATAAAAAGACGAATTTTACATTTATTTCATTACTTTCAACGATGACTTTCCTAGAATATAAAAATAAACCTAAGATTACTTAAAGGGTCTTAGGTTTATTATATGTAATTTTATGATTTAACTTCTACATCTATTTGTAAAGTTTCTCCATTTATATTGGTTTGAGTATATGTATTTCTATCTTTGTTGTAAATTATATCTATTGCTAATGTATCATGTTTAATTAATTTTTCATTTTTATTTATAATTTCTTCTAGCATTTTATTTCCAGATACATAAAGATTTATATTATCTAATACCTCAAATCCTTTATCTTTTCTCATATTTTGAACTTTAGATAAAATCTCTCTAACATAACCTTCTTCTTTTAGTTCTGGTGTAATATGTGTATCTAAAACAACTCCAATTTCGCCTTCTCCACTAAAGCTAAATTCTTCTTTACCTTGCATAGTTACTAAAAGATTTTCTGAATTTAAACCAATTTGAACATCATCTATTTCTATATATTCTGTTCCCCCATTTTTTATTGTATTTGCTAAATCCATTTGATTTCTTTTTTCAATTTCTTCTTTTATTTTTGGAATGAATTTTCCATATTCTTTTCCAAGTACAGGAAGATTTGGTTTAATTTCAAAATTAACGTAGTCTGACATTTCAGCTCCAAATTCAATTTTTTTAATATTTAGTTCTTCTTTTACTATGTCTGAGTAATATTCTGGTAATGTATTAATTGAAATTAACATTTTTGAAAGTGGTTGTCTATTTTTTATATTACTTATATTTCTTGCACTTCTACCTAATTTTACAATCTTATATGCTAAATCCATTTCAGCTTCTAATTTTTTGTCTATTGCTTTTTCATCTACATCTGGCCATAAACATAAATGTACACTTTCTGGTGCTGTTTTATCTAATGTTACTACTAAATTTTGATAAATCTCGTCTACTATAAATGGTACAAATGGTGCTGAAACTTTTATTAAAGTTGTTAAAACTTTATATAGTGTACAATATGCTCCAATTTTTTCGTCATTTAATTCTTGTGACCAGAATCTTTCTCTGTTTCTACGAACATACCAGTTAGAAAGTTCATCTGTGAAATCTTCTATTTTTTGTGCTGCTGTTGTAATGTCATAGCTACTTAATTTGTTATCTACTTCTTTTATTAAAGTATTTAATTTTGAGATAATCCATTTATCCATTATATTGGTTACTTTAAATTGCTTATATTCTAATGGATTAAATTTATCGATTTCTGCATATAAAACATAGAAAGAATATACATTCCATAGGGTGCTTAAAAATCCTCTTTGTGTTTCTTGTACATTTTTTAATCCAAGTCTTGTTGGAAGCCAAGGACTACTACATGTATAAAAATGCCATCTTGTTGCATCTGCTCCTACAGTTTCTAATAATTCCATAGGGTCTACACCATTTCCTTTAGATTTAGACATTTTTTGTCCTTTTTCATCTAAGACATGACCTAATACTATACAATTTTCAAATGGGCTTTTTCCAAATAAAGCTGTTCCAACTGCTGTTAATGTATAGAACCATCCCCTAGTTTGATCTACTGCTTCTGATATAAATCCTGCTGGGAAATTATTATCAAACATTTCTTTATTTTCAAATGGATAATGCCATTGTGCAAAAGGCATTGATCCAGAATCAAACCAACAATCAATTACTTCTTTTGCTCTATTCATTTTTTGACCACATTTTGGACATTTTAAATGTACATTATCAATATATGGTTTATGAAGTTCTATATCTTCTGGTACTTCTATTCCTTTTTCTTTTAGTTCTTCAATAGAACCAATACATTCTTGATGATTACATTTTTCATTTTCACAAGTCCAAATTGGAAGCGGAGTTCCCCAATATCTATCTCTTGAAATTCCCCAATCGATTACATTTTCTAAGAATTTTCCGAATCTTCCTGTTCTAATAGTATCTGGATACCAATTTACTTTGTTATTGTTTGCTACTAATTCGTCTCTTAATTTGCTCATTGCAACAAACCAACTTTCTTTTGGATAATATAAAAGTGGTGTATCACATCTCCAGCAATGTGGATATGAGTGTAAATGTTTTTCTTTGCTAAATAGTTTATTTTGTTCTGCTAGCCACCTGCAAATATCTTCATTGCAATCTCTAACAAATTTTCCATCCCATGGTTTTACTTCTTCTACAAATTTTCCTGATTTGTCTACTAAATTAATAAAAGTAATTCCATTTTGTTTTGATACTAAACTGTCATCTTCACCGTAAGCAGGTGCAATATGAACGATTCCTGTACCATCATCTAAATTTACATAGTCTCCATGTATTACTTCAAATGCTTTTCCTTCTACTTTTGCAAAAGGCATTAATTGTTCATATTTTGTACCTAATAATTCTTTACCTTTATATGTTTTTATTATTTCATATGGCATTTCTTTTAATACATTTTTTATTAAATCTTTTGCTAAAATATACGTTTCATAAATAGGTTCATCTTTTGTTCCAATGTTTGTTTTTACTTCCGCATATTCATATGACTTGTTTACGCAAAGTGCTAAATTAGATGGTAAAGTCCATGGCGTTGTTGTCCATGCTAAAATATATTTATCTTCTCCTACTATTTTAAATTTTGCTATACAAGTTAAGTCTTTTACATCTTTGTACCCTTGTGCTACTTCATGTGATGAAAGTGCTGTTCCACATCTTGGGCAATATGGCATAACTTTATGTCCTTCATATAAAAGTCCTTTTTCCCACATTTGTTTTAATGCCCACCATACAGATTCAATGTATTCATTATGGTATGTTACATATGGATTATCCATATCTACCCAATATCCTACTTTGTTAGTCATTTCTTCCCACATTGATACATATGTAAATACACTATTTTTGCATTCTTTTACAAACTTTTCTACACCATATTCTTCAATCTGTTCCTTTCCAGAAATTCCGAGTTTTTTTTCAATTTCCAATTCAACTGGAAGACCATGTGTATCCCATCCGGCTTTACGAATAACTTGATAACCTTTCATTACCTTATATCTTGGTATAATGTCTTTCATAACTCTTGTTTCAATATGTCCAACATGTGGCTTTCCATTTGCTGTAGGTGGTCCATCATAAAAAGTAAAATATCTCTTTCCTTTGTTCATATCAAAGTTCTTTTTTATGATATTTTTATCTTTCCAAATTTTTGCTACTTCCTTCTCCATTCCTACAAACCCATTTTTTAATTCTACTTTTTTATACATTTTTATTCCTCCTTTTTTTCTTTTATATATTAATATAAAATGTTAATTTCGTTTTTTATAGAAACCATTTAGAATTTTTTTTATCTATCATCTTTTGTAGTAAAATTTTCTCTTGCTTTGTTATATATCTCTTTTGATTATTTTTATCTATATAAAAATATTGATTTTCATAAAAGTCAAATTGAATATTTTTTACTATTTCATCATTTTCATCAACGTCTTTGTCTAAATTAATTTTCAATATATCTATAATATTTTGATTAATATCTAGAATTACAGAATATGCTAAATATTTTTCCCATAAATAAATTTCTATTAGTTCTCTATTTTTTATTAAAGAATAGTTTTCTAAATATTTTTTTAATTCTATCATATTTTCTTTTTCTTCTTTTGCCTTTTCTGTATATATATCCATTTTTTTTAATTTCTTATATGATAATGTATGAATAACAATTGCAGCAATAAGTACTACTATTAATATCATCTTTTCTGTATTAGGAGTTACTACAAATGAGATATATCTAAAAATATTTAAAATTAGAAAAATCACAAAAAATGTTATTATTATTTTTGATATGCTATCTCTCAAATATTTTTTCTTCATTTCTATTTTTTCTTTATCAATATATTGTTCTTCTAATGCTTCTTTTATAATTAATTCACTTATCTTTTTTTTGTTTTTCAAAAATATTGTATTATCTACTCGTGTTATTTCTTCCAATTTTAGTTCATTATCTTTTTCTATATCGCTTTTTTTTAAACATTCCAATATAAATTCTTCCGATTTTCTCAATTTTTCATTAGAATTTACTATTTTTATTATTATTTCTTTTTTTGAATTTTGCTCAAATTTTATATGTTTTTTTAAGAGTAAGTCTAAAATTGTGCTTATTATGATTTTATTCATGATATTTTTGTCTAAAATTGTTTCATAATATATCAGGCCTGCTTCTCCCATAGATATTTCTTGATTTATTCTCATTTTATATTTTCTCCTACAAAAAAAATAAATTAAAGCTATTTTATCCTATGTTTTAGGACGAAATAGCTTTAATTCCGCGGTACCACCTATTTTAGTAATTTATATTTTACTCTCTTAATTTTTCTTTAACGCAGAAATACGATTAAACTTAATTTTATTAAAATTTCAGTCTAACAACTAATTAAGGTGATAATAAACAATTTTTACTTACCAAATTCTCAGCTACCTTTGGCTCTCTTTAAGTTATTTTATCATTTATATTGTCCTTGTTAACGTTTTTTATTTATTATTATACATAATTATATCATTTTTATAAATTTTTGCAAGTATTTTTATATATTTTCTATCATATTTTTTATAGCTTTATTTAATTAATCTTGCTGTCTCTTTTGCTATCATTAATTCTTCATTTGTAGGAATAACATATACTTTTACTGCTGAATTTGCTTTTGAAACTAGTTTTTCCTCACTTCTTATGTTATTTAATTCTTCATCAATTTCAACGCCCATAAATTTTAATTGTTCACAAATACCTTTTCTGATATTAATTTGATTTTCTCCAACTCCTCCAGTAAAAATTATATAATCTACTCCTCCCATGGCAGCAGCATATTTTGCAATATATCCAGATATTGAATATTCAAAATTTTGCACTGCTATTTTAGCTTTTTCATTTCCTTCATTAGCTGCTGCTTCAATTTCTCTAAAATCAGGTACTAATCCAGATATTGCTTGTATTCCTGATTTTTTATTTAAAATATTTTCCATTTCATCTACTGATAAATTTTCTTTTTTCATTAAGTATAATACTATTGATGGATCTATATCGCCACTTCTTGTTACCATAGGAATTCCTCCAAGTGGTGTTAACCCCATACTTGTATCTACTGATTTACCACCTTGAATTGCACATATACTTGATCCCTGGCCTAAATGGCATGTTACTATTTTCATATTTTCAATTGGCTTATTTTCTATTTCAGCTAGTCTTTGTGAAACAAACATATGTGATGTTCCATGAAATCCGTATTTTCTTACACTATATTTTTCATAATATTCATATGGTATTGGATATATATATCTTTCTTTTGGAATAGACTGATGAAATGCTGTATCAAATACTCCAACCATTGGTTTATTTGGCATTACATTTTTACATGCTTCAATTCCTAATATACAAGCTGGATTGTGTAATGGTGCTAAATCTGTACATTCTTTTAGCACTTTAATAACATTTTCATCAATTATAACTGATTCTGTTATTTTTTCTCCTCCATGAACTAATCTATGCCCTATTGCATTTATCTCATCTAAATTATCTATTACCTTATATTCTGGATTAATTAACTGCTTCAAGGCAAATTCAATAGCTTCTGTATGATTATATGCTGGATTATCTATTTTTATTTTTTTGCCATTTACTTTATGTGTTATAAAAGCTTCTTTTTCTCCTATTCTTTCATATTTTCCAGATGCCATAATTTCTTCTGTTTCCATATTTATTAATTGATATTTCAATGATGAACTACCACAATTTAATACTAAAATTTTCATTATTATTCTCATTCCTTTCTAAGGGACAAATCTGGTTGGAAAAGAATTAAATTATTGTAATTATTTTCAACCTTTTTCTCCTTTTTTCTATTAATTATATTCAAATTGTTTCTTTAACAATTCTTAAGGTTTCTTTTGCTATCATTAATTCTTCATTTGTAGGTATTACATATACTAATACTTTTGAATCTTCTGATGATATTTTTGCTTCTACTGCAAAAGCATTTTGATTAGCTTGATTATCTAATTTTACTCCCATAAATTCTAATTTTTTACATATTTCTTCTCTTGATTCTATTCCTCTTTCTCCAACTCCTGCTGTAAATGTTATTACATCTACTCCATTCATTGCAACTGCACACCTTGCAATATAACTTGCTATTAAATAATGATAATTATCAAGTGACAGTTGTGCTAGTTCATTTCCTTTTGCTGCTTCACTTTCTATGTCTCTATTATCTGCTGATATTTCTGATATTCCTAAAAGTCCTGATTTCTTGTTTAGCATTATATCTGCTTCTTCTGGAGTCATGTTTTCTTTTTTCATTATAAATGTTACTACAGATGGGTCTAAGTCACCACTTCTTGTTCCCATTGGTATTCCTGCAGTTGGTGTTAATCCCATACTTGTTTCTATTGATTTTCCATTTTGTATTGCACAAATGCTTGCACCTTGTCCAATATGACAATTAATTATTTTTAAGTTTTCTATTGGTTTTCCTAAAATTTCTGAGACTCTTTCTGATACAAACATATGTGATATTCCATGAAATCCATATTTTCTAATTCCATATTTTTTATAATATTCATATGGTATTGGATATATATATCTTTCTTTTGGTAGTGTGTGATGAAATACAGTATCAAATACTGCTACATTAGGCTTTCCTGGCATTTCTTTTTGACATGCTTGTATTCCAAGTATTCCAGCAGGATTATGCAGTGGTGCCAAATCTACACATTGTTGTATTTTTTTTATTACTTCATCATCTACTAATACTGATTCATTAAATTTTTCTCCTCCATGTACTATTCTATGCCCTATACAATCAATCTCTTCTAAACTTTTTATTACTCCATATTCAGAATGTAATAATTGCTCCATTACAATTTTTAAAACTTCTGAATGATTTTTAGCTGATTTTTTTACTTTTATTTTTTGACCTTTTACTTTATGAGTAAAAAAAGCTTCTTCACTACCTATTCTTTCATAATATCCTGATACCAATATTTCTTCTGTATCCATATCAATTACTTGATATTTTAATGACGAGCTTCCTGAGTTTAATACTAAAATCTTCATAAGATTTTCCTCCCCTCATTTTAACATAAATATATAAGTATTAAAAAAATAATATCTATATTTTATTTTGCTCCTCTGCTGCTTGTACTGCTGTAATAGCAACTACACCTTCTATATCTTCGCTTGTGCAACCTCTTGACAAATCATTTACTGGTTTACTAATTCCCTGACAAAGTGGCCCATAAGCCTCTGCCTTTCCTAACCTTTGTACAAGTTTATAGCCTATATTTCCAGCATTTAAGTCTGGAAATATTAATACATTAGCTTTTCCATTTAACGGGCTTCCGTTTTGCTTTCATTTTTGCGACCTCTGGTATTATTGCTGCATCTAATTGTAATTCACCATCAACTATAATATTTGTATCTTTTTCTTTAACTAGTTTTGTTGCTTCAATTACTTTCTCAGTTAATTCAGATTTTGCACTTCCATATGTAGAATATGAAAGCATTGCTACTTTTGGTTCTTTTCCAACTAATTGTTTAAAACTTTTTGCTGATGAAATTGCAATTTCTGACAATTTATCTGCATCTGGATTTTCATTTAATCCACTATCTGCAAATACAAATATTCCATTTTCTCCATATTCACAGTTTGGCACAACCATAACAAAAAAAGCAGAAACTAATTTAGTATTAGGTGCAGTTTTTAATATTTGTAGAGCTGGTCTTAATGTGTCTGACGTTGAATGTGCAGCTCCTGAAACAAGTCCATCTGCTACTTCTTCTTCATCTTTTACCATTAACATTCCAAAATATACTGGATCTTTAACCAATTTTTGAGCTTCTTCAATTGTCATTCCTTTATTTTTTCTTAATTCGTATAATAAATTCACATATTTATCATATTTTTCGGAATTAGTTGGTTCTACAATTCTTGCTGATTTAATATCTAAATTATTGTCTTCTGCTTTTTGCTCTATGTTTTCTTTATTTCCTATTAACACAATATTTGCATATTTTTCTTTTAGTACTTGATGAGTTGCCTTTAATATTCTGATATCTTCGGCTTCTGGAAGTACAATTGTCTTAATATCGTTTTTTGCTCTTTGTTTTATTTCTTCTATAAATGACATAGTTTTCTCTCCCTTATTCAATTTTTTTACATTATATAATCAAATTAAAAAAAGTACAAGTATTTTTTTATATTCTAGGAAAGTTACCATAAATAAATAATCAATTATTTTTTGCTATCAGTGCTTTTATTTTTATTCCTTGCTCAGAAAACATTTTTTCATGTTCAGTTTCTATATTTTTTTCAAATATTGGTTCTTCATGTAAGTTATATGTTTTTTTGACTATTTCAAATCCAGATTCTTTAAAATAACTTAAACTAGATTCAAATAAATCATCATCATCTGTTTTAAAATAAGTTTCACCATTTTTTGTTAAAAATTCTTTATATTTTTTCAGTTGAATAAAATGTGTTAATCTTTTTTTTCTATGTTTTCCTCTTGGCCATGGATTGCAAAAGTTAATATAAATTCTATCTATTTCATCTTTTTTGTCTAATATTAAAAGTATTCTTTCTATATCAAATCTGGTTATTAATATGTTGCTTAGCTCTATGTTTCTATCAATATATACCTGTTCTATATTTCTTTTAGCTAGTCCTAACATTGCATCTACTAAATCAATTGCTATATAATTTATATTTAAATTGTTTACTGCTAGTTGCGCCATGAATTGCCCTTTTCCACATCCTAATTCTAAATGTAATGCATTTTGTGAATTTTTAAATTTTTCTTTCCATTTTCCTTTTAATTTTTCTGGTTCATTAATATAAAATTTGCATGCTTCTAATTCTGGTCTTGCCCACTTTTTATATCGTATTCTCATTTAATTACTTCTCCTACTTTTTTATAATATGTTTATTATACTTTATATTTTTATTTTTTTCAATATTTTTGTTATTTCCCATCTTCTTTTATAACTGGAATAGCACATTTACATAATTCTTTTCTCATACAGCAATAATTTTTATTTCTTTACAATTCATTTTAGAAGCAAAAAAGTGCAAAAAAATATACCACGAATGGTATATCACAAAGTGGCTAATTTCGATGGTGTGTTTGTTATCTAAAGGGTATTAACACCATCGAAATCAGCGCTTCTTGGTAAGCTATCTTTTATAGCACTTCCAAGAAGCCTTTTATTTAATTATTCTCCACTGCCCAAGTTTTTCCTTCTTTAACAATGGATTTTTTTGAAACCCTTACGGGTTTCTTATTCAGTGAGCAGATTTGCATAAAGTGTGAGCCTAAAAGAATAGTCGATGCTGACATCGGAAGTAGAAAGACCGTAGCGACCAGCTGTAAAGTCACCGCTGTTGCCGCCAAATACCCCCACGAGCGACACAAGGAGGGTAGGAACCCGTACATGTTTCTGTTGTCCACTCTACACAATTACTTGCCATATCATAGATATTACATACTTTATCTGTTGTTCCATTTCTTTCTCCTGTAGTTAATGTTTCAGTTGTATTTTTTGAATTCTGCTTTGAATATGTTTTATTTTCTGAATATTTTTGTATGAACACTATTGCTGTATCCCATGCATAACTATTTACTAAATCACTTGTAAATTTGTCACTTGTATACATTTTTTGTGCTGCTGTTGCTGCATTTGGTTGTGTTATTTCATTCCATGGATTTACATTCCCTTTTGATTCAACCTTATTGCTTGTTCCTTTACTTGCTTCATATCTCGCTAGGTAATAACCTCTATTTTGAGTTGCACTTTCTAAAAATTTGTCTAACTCTTTTGCTACTGTATTTCCCTTTCCTTCTGTTAGTTCATAATAATAGTAAGAACCGTTATTTTCCTTATCATTGTTAAAATAAATTTTATATTCATCGTTACTTTCATCTGCATATTGGTCTGCTGGCTGTACTAAAGTTGCTATTCCGTTTCCTGTTGGTTCTGAATTATATATTGCATCAAATTTATATCTTCCTAATTTTATAGGTGTATCATTTTCATGATTATCGTTTGGTTTGTCTTTTATTTTTTCTTTGTCTGTTTCTAGTGGTATCCATACAAACTGATTTCCATCTCCATCTTGAACTACTATTCCATCTTGAACTGTTGGCATTCCTGAGTCTGAATAGTCATATTCTACGGTTGAATCTTCTTCATTTGTTACAATATGAAATCCTGCTGGTATTGTTACTGGATTATTAAATTCATCATACACCGTTGTATTTTTTTCACGGTCTATATTTCCTTCTAAATTATCCTTTATTTGTGTTGAAGTTATTAGTGGCGGTGTATTTCCACTATATATTTCCCCTATCTCTATTTCATATCCTCCAAGTTCTTTTTTTGCATTTAACTTCAACTTACTCATATCATCTGGGATATCTTCTTCTGCTGGTACATCATCAAAATATTTTTCTAGTACTCCTTTTAGTTGTCCTTTTGTTATATCTTTTCCTAAATTATCTGCTAGTAACCCTAATATATCTCTTTGGGCACTTTCTATTATATTTTCTTTTTGTGTCTCATCTGCTGCTTTTGTTGCTTTATTTAGTATTCCATCTTCTCCTGTTATCATTGCTATTGTTACTCCTGCTAATATTAACAATACTATTATTGTTATTACTAGAGCTATTAGTGTTATTCCTTTTTCTTTCTCTTTTAATTTAAATGTGCTTTTTTCTTTTTTGTACCCTCTCCTATTAGATTTTTTCTTTACTTCTTTCATCTTTTTTCCTCCTTTTTCTTTTGCTTTTTTTACTCTTTTATCATTCTATTTTTTAGCAAAATTTTCTTTCTTTATTATTCACTATTTCTAATAATAGTATAATTTTCTATATATACTTTTCTAATAAGAGACTCTTTTTTAATTTTCAATGTTCTACTATTATTTTCATAGTTTTTATATTATAGAAAAGTCATCATTTAAAAAAAGATAGACTTTCTGTAGAAGATAAATATGCGGAGTTTAAATTTTGCTTATGTTAATAAGGTATTACACTTTTACTTTTTTGTCAAGTACTTTTTCTCGTTTTTTTTAGGCATTTTCGTTTTTTATTGATTTATTATATAAAAAAATATATAATTAATTTATGGAATTGAAACACATAATAAATCAAAATGAAAAAAATGAAACTATAAATAGTATATTAACAAATCAATTGCAAATATCTAACAAACTTTTAAACAAACTAATAAAAAATAAATCCATATTTTTAAATGGGCTTATTTGTGATACTCGAAATAAAGCTTTACATGGTGATGTTTTAATAATAGATTTAAATAATAAAGAAGATAATTCTAATATTATATCTACAAAAATGGACTTAAATATTATTTTTGAAGATGAATGGATGCTTGTTGTAGACAAGCCTGCTGGTATTCCTATACATCCATCTACATCACATTATACAGATTCATTATCTAATGGAATAAAATTTTATTTTGATTCAATAAATTTATCTAAAAAAGTAAGACCTATTAATCGCTTAGATTTAAATACTTCTGGTATAGTTATTTTTGCAAAATGTGAATATATACAAGAAATGTTTATTAAGCAAATGAATATTAAAACTTTTAAAAAGGAATATATTTGTTTAGTAAATGGTTTTTTAAAGCAAAAAAAAGATACTATTTCTTTACCTATTGCAAGAAAATTAGGAAGTATTATAGAAAGATGCATTGATAAACAAAATGGTCAACCATCTATTACACATTATGAAGTTATTAATGAATTTTCAGTTAATAATTTAAAATACAGTTTAGTAAAATGTTTCTTAGAAACTGGTCGAACACATCAAATTAGAGTTCACATGAAAGCAATTGGACATCCTTTGCTTGGAGATACTTTATATGATACTAATTCTACTTTAATTAATAGGCAAGCTTTACATAGTTATAAAATAGAATGTATACATCCTATTACTAAAAAATCTTTAATTTTTGTATCTGAATTACCTGAGGATATAAAAAAACTTATAAATTGAAATTAAATTTTTAATAAATCTTTGTTACTAGTCACATTTTAGAAATATATCAAATAAAAAAATAGATTAATAACATTGACTAGTAACAATTGTTTGTATAATTTTATTGCAAAGCATTTAGTATTTCATTTTTATCTGTAACACCAACAAATGTTTTTTCTATTTCTCCGTTATTTACTATCCAAATTGTTGGTATTGTCATTATGTCATATTCTATTGCTAAATTTTGATTTTCATCTATATTTACTTTTCCTACTTTTATTGTATTTTCATTTGCAATTTCATCTATCACTGGTGACATTGTTTGGCATGGTCCACACCAATCAGCATAAAAATCTACCAAAACCTTTTCTTTAGAGTTTAGGATTTCTTCTTCAAAATTTTCTTCATTTATTGTTAATACATTCATGTTATTACCTCCTCAACATATTATTGTTATTATGTCATATTTTATCATAAATTATTTCTTTTATATTTATTTTTTGCTAAATCTTTAATTTTATTCAATTCTATTATATAAGGTAATAATCGAAATAAGTTTATTTTTAATAGTAATGATATCTATTAGTGTTGCTTGTAGTTCCACCATACATTCCTGTTGTTGAAATTGTAACAAATTTTATTGAATAAATATCACAGTATATTAAACTATCATTTTCTAATGAACGTAGTAATATGTAACTCGCCCCAACATCAGCTAATATTCCAATCCTATCAACTAAATTATTAGTTCCAATTAAAAATTCTACTCTCATAAGTCTTCCAATATATTCCCTTAAAAATGCTGGCGTATATATTGAATTTGTTAAAATTTCAGGTGAATCTTGATTAATATCCACCTGCCTTGTTTCTCTTCTGTTTTGTTTTTCATCAAAATCTGGCATTGTTTTACCTCCTCTATAAAATAATATTTATGTTTGTGAATATTTAGAAGTAGGTCTATAAAAACAATGTTTTCCAAGTCTTGTTTTAAATGTTCCTGAACCATTACTTGGAAAAGTTTTACTACAATTTGGTTTAAATGGATTCAAGTACCACAAACAATCTCCTACTTCATTTAATTTATTTCCAGAAAGTGCCCAATCTGCAATATAATAATGTATTTCTGTTGGATTCATATTATAAATATTTTGCGAATTATATTGATTTCTTAACGTTTCTGTTGCACAATCAAATTGTCCTGGTTGAA
This sequence comes from uncultured Clostridia bacterium, assembly GCA_947626815.1. Taxonomy (GTDB): domain Bacteria; phylum Bacillota; class Clostridia; order TANB77; family CAG-508; genus CAG-269. The sequence goes on from CANQTN010000002.1 coordinate 115,847, forward strand.
AGATAATATTTCTTACATTTCCTCCTTGCGAAATTCTAGCATATTCTCCTTCTGAAGCATTTACTCTATTTATAGTTATAGTTGCAACTGCCTTCATTCCGATTATCTCCTTCTCCGTCCGTGCTTCACATTGTATAATTCTTGCTAATAGTTCTCTATCTGAATAAGCCATAAAATCACTCCAATACTAAATTATGCAATATTTAGTCTTATATTAAAACTAATATCAACTAAATCATATTAAAACTTCAAGTATTTTGTTACATTTATTATAATTATATGATATAATTTTTTTGGTGATAAAGTTGAAAATATTATTTAAAAATACAACTCGATATACAAAAAAAGTGTATGACAAATTTCTTGAGTTTCATAGAAAAAAGTATAGAATTCCATATATTGCATTTAATGTTATAATAATTGCATGTATTTTATTTTGTTTAATTCTTCAAATTCAATATCATAATTTTAATGTTGCAATTTTAATATGTGTTATACTTACTGTATTTATTCTTTGGAGATATTTGCATCCTATTTTTGAAATTGAAAAAGAATACAAAAGTGATAAAATTAAAAATGAAAAAGTTTTTACTTTTAAATTTTATGATAATTATATGACTTGTGAAGATTTAAAACATATTTCAAAATATAAATATTATAGATTAAGGAAAATTTTTGAAACTGACGATTTTTTCTATATATATCTTAATAAAAGCCATGCTTTTTTATTAGATAAATCATCTTTTAGTAATAATTGTTCTTCAGACTTTTCTATTTTTATTAAAAATAAATGTTTGATGCGTTATTCAAAAGTTATAAAAAAACAAAATTAACATTTTCTAAAAGTAACAGTTCAATGGTACAAATGGTCAATGATAATATATTATTTATGCAGTAACAATTCGGGGGGGACCAACAAAGTACAGATTGTACATAAAATTTCATAATTTATTATAGAATTTTATGTACAATCTGTATGCAGTTGGGAGTTACAAATAAATAATATATTATCATTGACCATTTAGTCTAAGAAGCAAAGTTTTTTAGAAAATGTTAATTATTTAATAAATATTTTTTTATTGTTTGAAAACAAGCATCTTCATCTGTTAGCACTACATCAAAAGTATTGTTATATATTTCTAATACATTTTCTGTTTTATCATCTAATATTCCAATTTTTAAAGTAGAATCCCATTCATTTTTATTGACCATGTTTTCATCTTCTTTTAGGTCTCCTATTAAAATTTTATATTTCTTATTTTTTATATTTTCTGTTTGTTCTTTTGTTAGTTTAAATTTCATGTTTTTATTTAATGTATGTATTATCTTGGAATTATCAAATTTTTTAGCATTTTCGTTTTTATCGAATTCAATGAAATTACTAATAATATATATGTTATCAAAATAATAATTTTGTTGTTTCAAAGCTTCTTCAATTACGTTTCCAATTCCAGCTGATAAAATTATAATTGGAATATTTTCTTTTTTTGCATTTGTAAAAAATTCTTTTGTGCCATTTCTAAAAATAAGTTTTTCTTGGCTAATACTTTTTCTAACTGATTCAATCATTCTGCTTTGTGTTAAATTATATTTACTATATAAGTTCATACAATGTTCATACCATTCTACCATTGCTTTTGTTTTTTCTTCTACTGTTATAGTATAATCTATTTCAATTGGTCTATATTTTTCATATAATTTTTGCATTTCATCTTTAAAATTATCACTTAATAAGTTTCCAGCTATTGCCCACGAATCTAAGCTATTATGACTTGTAATTGTTTTATCAAAATCGCTAATTATATATGTATTATATTTATTTATATCTAAAGTTTGTAATTTATTTGAATTTATATATATCATACTTTATACACTCCTTTTTTGCTATTATATCACAAAAAGATTATACTAGAAATCTCTTTTGACATATTTTTTTATTATGGTATAATGATTGCAAATAAATTACAACACTAAAGGAGAAATGGATATGAAAAACTTTTTTATTATTTGTATTATAAAATTTTTACATATATTATTGAAAATTGCTAAAAAAAATGGAGGTAATATTTTAGGCAAAATTGCTTATAAACTAAATCCAAATATTCTTAAATATTTTAAAATAAGTTGTCCTATTATAGCTGTTACAGCTACAAATCGGGAAAACAATGACAAATAATGCTATATGCCATGTTTTTAAAAACGCTGGTAAGAAGATTATTAGTAATAATGAAGGTAATAATATGGAAACTGGTATTTTATCTACTCTTTTAAAGCATTGCAGTTTATTTGGAAAAATTGATGCAGATTTTTTAATTTTTGAAGTTGATGAAGGTTATGTTCCTATTATTTTTAATAAAATTAAATTAGATACATTAGTTGTTCTTGATTTCTTTAGAGATCAATTAGATAGAAATGGTGAAGTAGAATCTTTAATTTTAAAAATAAATGAATTTTTAAAAACTTATAATGGAAATTTAATACTTAATAATGATGATCCAAATGTTTCAAGACTTCGGACATGCTAATCCAAAAAATAATAATGTCTATTACTTTAGTGTTGAAAAATATGATTATGCAACTACTAGTATGAAAGAAGCTGGTGAAGGAAAATTTTGTCCATTTTGCAATACACGTATTGAATATGAGTTCTATCAATACTCTCATATTGGAAAATTTAAATGTCCAAATTGTAACTATGGTGAAAACAAAATATATAAATTAGCAACTAATATTGATTTAAAAAATAGAAAATTTGATGTTGATGGAATTACATATAACATTAAATTTAATAGTATTTATAATGTTTATAATTTATTAGCTGTCATAGCCTGTAGTTCACTTTACAATATTGATGCTGACATTATAAAACAATCTTTATCTACTTTTGTACTTAATAATGGCAGATTAGAAGAAATTGAAATTAATAATATTCCAACCATTATAAATTTAGCTAAAAATCCTACTGGTTGTAATGTTAGTTTAAGAATTTTAAATGAAGATAATGAACAAAAAGAATTGTTATTTGTTTTAAATGATAATGTTGCTGATGGACATGATGTTTCATGGATTTGGGATATTAATTTTGATAATTTAAATAATGTAAGTAGAATTGTAACTTCTCGGTACACGTGCTTATGATATCGCAATTAGAATAAAAACTTCTGGTTTTCCTATTGATAAAATTGAATCATATTTAGATTTAAAAAATGCTATTAATAGTTTTTATTCTACAAGTGTAAAAAAATACGTCATTGCAAATTATACAGCATTGCAACCTATAAGGTCTGAAATTTTAAAATTAAAATCGTAAAGGAGTTTTATATGAAAGAATTAAAAATATTGTATCTTTATCCAGATATTTTAGAATTATATGGAGATTTTGGTAATATTCAAGTATTACGTTATCGTTTAGAACAACGTGGCTTTAATGCAGTAATTGAAACATACTCAATAGGTGATGCATCTCCTAATTTTAAAGACTATGATTTAGTTTTTGCACGGTGGTGGTGCTGATCAGGAACAAGAAATTTTGTCAAAAGATTTTATTAACTATAAAACTTCTATAAAAGAAGCCATTGATAGTGGTACATTTTTCTTACTAATTTGTGGTGCTTATCAATTGTTTGGAAAATATTATAAAAATGTTGAAGGTCAAATTATACCTGGCCTAGAAATTTTTAATTATTATACAGAAGCAATTAATGATAGGAATAAACGATGTATTGGTAATATTGTTATAGAAGCTGAATTAAATGGTGAAAAGACTAAAGTTATTGGTTTTGAAAATCATGGTGGACAAACTTTTGATGTTGATACACCTTTTGGAAATGTATTATTGGGTAATGGCAATAAATTTGGAGATTCTAAAGAAGGTTTTTTTAAAACAAATGTTATTGCAACTTATTTACATGGTCCTCTACTTGCCAAAAATCCTAAACTTGCTGATTATATTATTAAATATTGCTTAGATAGAAAATATAACGAAGATATTATCTTAAAACCTCTAAATGATGAATTTGAAAATAACTGTAGAAAGCAATTATTAGAAAGATTTAAATGTTAGTAAAAAAATTTGCTTTTTAGAAGTTACAGTTCGCTGGTCAATGATAATATATTATTTATTTGTAACTCCCAACTGCATACAGATTGTACCTAAAATTTTATAATAAATTATAAAATTTTATTAACAAGCTGTAATTTGTTGGTCCCCCCGAATTGTTACTGCATAAATAATATATTATCATTGACAAGTAGAGTGTAACTTCTAGAAAATGCAATTCCGTTTTTTTGTTATAAATGCATTACTCTTTGTTTAATTTCTTTTGTTTTTCCAACATTCCAAAAATTTTCTCCTAAATATCCGCAAGTTCTTCTTACAACTGTTAATTTTGTATGATCTTTGTTTCCGCAATTTGGACATTCCCATTCATTATCTTTATTTATAATAATTTCTCCATCAAATTCACATTCATGGCAAAAGTCAGATTTTGTATTAAACTCAGCATATTGAATATTATCATATATAAATTTAACTACTGTTTCTAATGCTTCAAGATTTTTGTTCATATTTGGAATTTCAATATATGAAATTGCTCCTCCTGATGATATTTTTTGAAATTCACTTTCAAATGATAATTTTTCAAATGCATCTATTTTTTCTCTGACATCTACATGATAAGAATTGGTATAATATCCTTTGTCTGTAACATCCTTAATAGTTCCAAATCTTTCTTTGTCTATTCTTGCAAATTTATAACATAGACTTTCTGCTGGAGTACCATATAAGGCAAATCCTATATTTGTTTCTTTTTTCCATCTATTTACTGTTTCTCTTAAATATTTCATTACTTTAATTGCAAATTCATGTCCTTCTGAACTTGTATGAGATTTTCCTGTCATTAATTTAGTTACTTCATATAATCCAATGTATCCTAGTGAAAGTGTTGAATATCCTCCAAATAATAATTTATCAATTTTTTCTCCTTTTTTTAAACGTGCAATTGCTCCATATTGCCAATGTATAGGACTTATATCTGATTTTGTTCCTAATAATGCATAATGTCTACACATTAATGCTTCTCTGCAAAGTTCTAGTCTTTCTTCTAGTTCCTTCCAAAATTTATCTATATGTCCTTCTGCTACTATTCCTATTTGTGGTAAGTTTATACTTACAACTCCTTGATTAAATCTTCCTTCAAATTTATAGTTTCCATTTTCATCTTTCCAAGGTGATAAAAAACTTCTGCATCCCATTGGACTAAATACATTTCCTTCATAATTTTCCCTCATTTTTTTTGCTGAAATATAATCTGGATACATTCTTTTTGCTGAACATTTTACTGCAAGTTTAGTTAAATAATCATATTCTCCCCCTGACAAATTATTAAATTCATCTAATACATATACTAACTTTGGAAATGCTGGTGTTACATATACTCCTTTTTCATTTTTAATTCCTTCATATCTTTGGCGAATAACTTCTTCAATTATCATTGCATTTTCTTTTATATATGGGTCATCTTTTTCTAAATGTAAAAATAATGTTACAAATGGTGATTGTCCATTTGTTGTCATTAATGTATTTATTTGATATTGAATTGTTTGAATTCCTGATTTTAATTCTACTTTTAATCTATCTTGAACAATATTTTCTATGAGTTCATCAGATATTTTTCCTTTATATTTTTCTTGCATCTCATTTTTAAATTTTTCATAACTTTTTCTTAAATATTTTCCTAAATGAATTAAATCTACAGACTGTCCTCCATATTGGTTGCTTGCTACAGTTGCAATAATCTGAGTCACTACTGTACATGCTACTTGAAAGCTTTTTGGTGTTTCTATCATTTTGCCATTCATGACAGTTCCATTATCTAACATATCTTCTATATTTATTAAGCAACAATTAAAAATAGGTTGTACAAAATAGTCTGCATCATGAAAATGTAAAATTCCTTCATTATCTGCCTTTACTATTTTTTCTGGAAGCAAAAGTCTTTTTGTTAAATCTCTTGATACTTCTCCTGCTATATAATCCCTTTGAGTTGATGCAAGCAAAGTGTTTTTATTTGAATTTTCTTCTGTTAATTCTTTGTTATCATTTCTTATTAAACCTAAAATTGATTCATCTGTAGTATTTTGTTTTCTAACTAAAGCTCTTGTATATCTATATACTATATATTTTTTAGATAATTCATATTTACCTATTTCCATTAATTTTGCTTCAATAATATCTTGTATATCTTCTACAAGCATTCTTTTCTTGCCAAGTTCTTCAATATATTTTATAATTTCTTCTATTTCTTCTTTAGAAGCTCTTTCTTTTTGTCTTACTTCTTTATTGGCTTTTTCAATAGCAATTTCAATTTTCTCTCTATTGTAGTCTACTGCTCTTCCATCCCTTTTTATAATTTTCATCTTCAACACCATTCCTTCCTAAGGTTTAAACTTTCCTTTTCATTTTAACAAGTTTTATTATATATTATCTTTTTTCTTTTTCTGTTGCAAAAGCAACTTTTTATTTTTATTTTTTTCTACTTTAACCTTCTTGTAGTATTTTGTCGATTATTACATTTATGTTACAATGTAATTACAATATCATTACTATTATAAATATTTGATTTTTCAAATTGTTTTTGAATAAAGTTGCAATTGCAACTTTACTGATATATAATATGTATAATAATATTGAAAGGAATTTTTGCTAATTTACCTATTATGAATATTAATTTTGATGTTAAAGATTTTATAAAAAAATTTGAAAATAGTTGTCACAAAGTGCAAAAAAAAACATTTGTAAGAAATGAAGTAATTACTAGTTATATAAATAAGAGAAATCAACTTTGTATTTTAGTAAATGGTAATGCTAACTTAGTTCGTTATGATTTAAGTGGAAACAGAACTATTGTAGATCATTTCTCTTCAGGTGATGTTTTTGGAGAAGTGTTTTATTCTGTTACTACAAATAATGAACTACTTGTTGAAGCTCGCGAAAATTGTGATGTATTGTTTTACATTTATGATGACATTCGTACAAAATGTAAACATACTTGTAAGTTTCACCAAGAATTGTCTGATGATTTACCAGAACTAATTTTAAATAAAGTTACAGATTTAAATACACGAATAGAACTATTAACTAAAAGATCTATTCGTGACAAATTATTAGGTTATTTTTCTATACTATCAACTAGGCATTTAAATAAGTCTTTTACTCTTCCATTTTCTTTAACAGATTTAGCGGACTTTTTAAGTATTGATAGAAGTGCTATGATGAGAGAATTAAAACTTTTGAAAGAAGATGGCTTTATTGAAAAAATTGGTAATAGAATAACTTTACTTTATAAATAAAGAAAATGGTCAATGATAATATATTATTTATGCAGTAACAATTCGGGGGGACCAACAAAGTACAGATTGTTAATAAAATTTCATAATTTATTATAGAATTTTATGTACAATCTGTATGCAGTTGGGAGTTACAAATAAATAATATATTATCATTGACCATTTGTATTATTGACCAGTAAATTATAACTTTTATAAAATGTTAATTCAGTTCTTTTATAATTTGTTTTGCATCTAATTTTATTTTATTTTCTTTGCCTGTTTCCATATTTTTAATATTAATTGTTTTAGTGTTAATTTCATCTTCTCCTATCACAATTACATATTTTATTTTTAATTTATCTGCATACTTCAATTTTGCTTTTAATTTTTTATTATTCAAATATATTTCTGTATTAATTCCTTCTTCTCTTAATTCTGTAGCTAATTTAATTGGAATTTCTAAATTTTCTACCATTGGAATAATTAATACATCTGAAATTGATTTTTTATTTGCTTTTATTAAATTTAATTCATTTAGTTTATAAAATAATCTTGTTAATCCAATTGATATGCCCACACCTGGTAATTTTTTATCAGTATAATATTCTGCTAAATTGTCATATCTTCCTCCTGAGCATACACTTCCTATTTCTCTGTAATTATTTAAAAATGTTTCATATACTGTTCCTGTATAATAATCTAACCCTCTTGCTATTGTTAAATCTACTTTGTAATTTTCTTCTGGAACTGCAAATAGTTTTACATTTTTTACTACTTCTTTTAGTTCTTCTAATCCAAGTTTAAATGTTTCATTTTCAATTTTTAATTTTTCTAATTTTTCTATTTTTTCATTAGATGTTCCTTGAATTTCAAGAAATTCTATTATTTTTTCAATGTTTTCTTTTTTTATATTTAGTTTTGCAAGTTCTTCTATTACTGCTTCTTTTCCTATTTTATCAATTTTATCTATAATTCTTAATATTTCTGTACTGTTCTCTTTTTGACCTATACTTTCAAATAACCCATTTAGTATTTTACGATTATTTATGCATATTGTAAAATCGCTGAATCCTAATTCTTTAAAAATTGTATATATAACACTTGTAAGTTCTGCATCATTAATTATATCTAGTTCTCCATCTCCTATTATGTCTATATCACATTGGTAGAATTCACGGTATCTACCTTTTTGTGCTTTCTCTCCACGATAAACTTTACCTATTTGATATCTTCTAAATGGGAAACTTAAATTTCCATAATTTTTTGCAACATATTTTGATAATGGTACAGTTAAATCAAATCTTAATGAAAGATCTGTTTCTCCTTTTGTAAATCTATAAATTTGTTTTTCTGTTTCTCCACCAGCTTTTGCAAGCAACACTTCTGACAATTCTATAATTGGTGTATCTAATGGTAAAAATCCAAACTTCTTGTATGTATTTTCAATTTTTTGTTTTATTTGATTAAATAATATTTGCTCATCTGGTAATAATTCCATAAATCCTGCTAATGTTCTTGGTTCTGTTTTCATTATTAATCTCATTCCTTCCTAAAGTTTTTATTACATAATATGTTAATTATATAATAAACCTTGTTATTATTCAAGTTTTTAGAATAGTTTTGGCTTTAATTCAAGGTAAATTGGTTTTTCATCTTTGATCATTGTTATCATTCCATGCCCTGGATATACAATAGTTGTATCTGGTAATTTCATTATTTTGTCTTCTATTGATTTAATAATATCTTCTCTGTTTGAAGTTGGAAGATCTGTTCTTCCCCATGTTCCTCTGAAAATTGTATCTCCTGAAAATAAACAGTTTTCTTTTTCACAATAAAGACATGTTCCTCCTTTTGTATGTCCAGGTGTATGAATAACTTTAAATTGTAAGTTTCCAAGATGTATTAAATCATTATCATCAATTCTCGAATCTACTTCTAATTCAATTTTTTCTAATCCAATATATGGTGTTAAATTAATTTCTGGATTGTTTAGTCCTTCACTATCATCTCTGTGTATTAATATTTTTCCACCTAGTATATTTTTTAATTTTGGAACTCCCATAATATGATCTCCATGACAATGTGTTAAATATATATATTTTAATTTTCCATTCATAATTTTTACTAGTTCTGTTATTTTTTCAACATCTCCTGCTGGATCTATGACCATAGTTTCTTTTGATTTTTCATCTACTACAATATAACAATTAGTTGGATCCCCAATCCATGTGTCTATCTTTAGTTCTTTTAATTTCATATTTATGTTTCCTTTCTTAGTCTAATTTTTTCTTTTTACTTCATATACACTATTTACTTTTTCTATTGCTTTTTGTGCTTTGTTTAATTCTTCTAGGTTTTCTATGTCTAATGTTATATCCATAATCGCAATTTTTTCTTTTGTTGTTTTAGTATTAACCCCCATAATTTTAGCTTTTGTAGTTCCTATTTCTTTTAAAATATCCATTAATAATCCTGATCTGTCATTAGCATATATTTCTATATCTGCTTGATATGAAGATTTATCTTCATTATACCATTCTACATCTATCATTCTATTTTCTTCTGAAATCAAATCTTTTACATTAATGCAATCTTTCCTATGAACTGATACTCCTCTTCCTCTTGTAATATATCCTACTATTTCATCTCCAGGAAGTGGATTGCAACATTTAGATAATTTAACTAAACAATTATCTATTCCTTTTACAATTATTCCAGAGTTAACTGTTTTTGGTTTTTTCTGTTTTGTTTTAGCTAATTCTTCTATTTTTGCTTCTATATTTTCTTCTTCATGTTCTTTCCTATATTCTTGTAACATTCTTGCTATTACTTTTACTGCTGAATTTGTTCCAAATCCAATTGCTGCATACATTTCATCTATATTTTTATATTTATACTTTTCTAACATTGGTTCTATATATTGTGTTTTAAATAAATCAACATGTGAAAAACCTATACGCTTTAGTTCTTTTTCAATTAGTTCTTTTCCTTTTTCCAGATTTTCTGCTTTTTGTGCCTTTTTAAACCAACTTAAAATTTTATTTTTAGCGCTAGAACTTTTTACAAATTTAAGCCAATCTCTACTTGGTCCTTTCGAGCTATCAGATGTAATAATTTCAACAATATCACCATTTTGTAGAGGTGTTATAATAGGCATCATTTTGCTATTTATTTTACATCCTGTCATGTGATGACCTATTTCAGCATGAATTGTATATGCAAAATCAATTGGAGTTGAACCATTGGGTAATACTTTAATTGCTCCTTTTGGTGTAAATACATATACTTCATCTTCAAATAATTCTGTTTTTAATGTATTTAAAAATTCTTGTGGGTCTTGTACATCTTTTTGCCATTCTAATGTTTCTCTAAGCCATGCTAATTTATCCTCTTCTACTTTAACATCTGTTTTCTTTCCAAAATAACTGGCTTCTTTGTAGGCCCAATGTGCTGCAATACCAAATTCAGCAATTCTATGCATTTCCCATGTACGAATTTGAACTTCAAATGGTGTTCCTTTATCTCCTAATAGTGTTGTATGTATAGATTGATACATGTTAGGTTTTGGTACAGCAATATAGTCTTTAAATCTTCCTGGCATCGGATTATACATTTCATGTACAACACCTAATGCTGCATAACAGTCTTTTATAGAATTAACTAATATACGTAATGCAAATAAATCATAAATTTGATCAAGTGTCTTGTTATCTCTTTGCATTTTTCTATAAATACTATATAAATGTTTTGCCCTTCCTGTAACTTCTGCTTCAATTTTGGCTTTTTTTAGTTGTATACGTATATCATTCATAATTTTTTCTATGAATTTTAATCTTTCTTCTCTTTTTTTATTGATACCTTCTACTAAATCATGGTATTCTTCTGGATATAAATATTTAAAGCTTAAATCTTCTAATTCCCATTTTAGTGAATATAAACCTAAACGGTTTGCAAGTGGTGCATATAATTCCATTGTTTCTTTTGCATTTGCAATTTGTCTATCTCTTTTTAAATATTTCAATGTTCTCATATTATGTAATCTGTCAGCTAATTTTATTAATATTACCCTAATGTCTTTTCCCATTGCTAAAAACATTTTTCTATAGTCTTCTACTTGTTGTTCTTCTATTGATGCAAATTGTATAGTTCCTAATTTTGTAACTCCTTCTACCATTTGTGTTATTTCTAATCCAAATTCTTTTTTTAATTCTTCTGCTGTTACTTTTGTATCTTCAATTACATCATGTAAAAGCCCTGCACAAATAGTACTATCATCCATCCCCATATCAGCTAAAATGTAAGCAACATTAATTGGATGTATAATATATGGTTCTCCTGATTGCCTTTGTTGTTCTTTGTGATTACTATTGGCATAATCATATGCTTTTGTTATTAATCTTACGTCTACTTTTCTTGTATGTTCTTTTCTTTTACTAATAACATCACGTATTGTTATATTATTGTTTTCCTGCAATTATTTCACTTCCCTTTTTATTTTACAAAGATTTCATAATATCTTTTATATTTATTTGTAAACTTTCTTGTCCATTAAATTCATTCATTTCTAAAACACCTACTATATCAACTCTATCTCCAATTTTATAATCATTAGATAAATTTCCTAGATTAAATCCTATTCCACTTATTATAATATTGTTATCTTTTAGTGTTAATTTCAAATGTTTTCCTTCTGATAATGCTCTAATAGAATCTATTTTTAAATTTTTAAATAAAAATATTGGCATTCTATTCGCTTCTCCAAAAGGTTCGAGTTGTTTCAAGCTTTCAACCATTTCTTTATTTATATCTTTTAATTCTATTTTACTATCAATTTGAATTACTGGTACTATTTCATGAATTTCTGCTTTTGTAGCTATTTCTTCAAATCTCTTCTTGAATTTTTCAAAGTTTTCTGTTCTTATTGTTATGCCTACTGCCATACTGTGTCCACCAAATTTTTCAATTATGTTTTCGCATTTCATTAATGCATCATGTAAATCAAATCCAGGTATACTTCTTCCAGAACCTTTTCCTATTCCATCTTTATCAAAGCTTACTAAAATGCTTGGCTTAAAATACATTTCTGTAATTTTTGAAGCTACTATGCCGTATTACACCATGATGCCAATTTTCTCCTCCTACAACTATGCTATTTCCCTTATCCAAATTTTCTGTTTTAATTTGTTCTACAATATTTTCAAATATATCTTTTTCTGTTTCTTGCCTTATTCTATTGTGCTCATTTAATCTTTGCGTTAATTCTATAACATCGTCTATATTTTTAGATAATAATAGCTCTAATGCTTCTTCTGCTTTGCCCATTCTTCCACATGCATTTATTCTTGGAGCAATTCCAAATGATATGGTATTTGAATCTACTTTTTTATATCCTGATGAATTAATAATAAAATGTAAACCTATATTTTTAGTTTGTGCAATTAAAAGTAATCCCAATTTTGCTATTACTCTATTTTCATCTATTAAAGGTACAATATCTGATATAGTTCCTACACATACAATATCTAAATATTTTAAGTATTCTTCTTCTTTGACCTTTAATTGCATTCCAATTGCTTGAATTAATTTAAATACAACTCCTACTCCTGCTAATTCTCTAAAAGGATAGGTACTATCTTTTCTTTTATTGTCTATTATTGCAAATGCCTTTGGTAATTCATTTGCAGGTTCATGATGATCTGTTATAATTGCTTCTATTCCTAGTGATTTTGCATATTCTATTTCATCTATTGCTGATATTCCGGCAGTCTACTGTAATCATTAAGTCACAGCCTTGGTCATTAATTTTATCTATTGCGTCTTTATTTAATCCATATCCTTCATCTAATCTATTTGGAATATAAGCTTTTGCTTCTAACCCCATGTCTTTTAAAAAGCTTTTTAATACAGTTATACTTGTAATTCCATCTACATCATAATCTCCATATATTACTACTCTTTCTTGTTTTTCTATTGCTTGTACTATCCTGTTTACTGATTTTTGCATATCTGTTATTAAAAATGGATCATGGAAATCATTTCTAGTTGGATTTAAAAATAATCGTATTTGTTCTTTTTCTGTAATATTTCGATTTACTAAAATAGTCGCTAATAGTTTATTTAATTTATATTTTTCTTGTAATTCATTTATTTTTACTTCATCTGTTTCATATATTTGCCATTTTTTATTCATTTTCCTCTCCTAATTTGCTAATTTTATTTTATTCTATACTATTTTATTGTTTTTTTAAAGTCTTTTAATAAAAAAATTAATAAAAAAAGAATTAATGTCTTTTAATGTTTTTTATTATTAAGTATTAAACTTTTAATAAAACTTTAAAAATTTACTTGATTTTATTCTGTTTTTGATATAATATAATAACTAGAATAATGAGATTTCACATAGGAGGATACAAATGCTAAGAAAAACGAAAGAACAAAAAGAATTAGAAAAAAAAGAAAAAATTATAAAAAAGACTGAACCTATTAAAAATTCAACTACTTCAAAAAAATCTACAACTACCAAAAAAACTTCTACTACTAAAAAATCTTCATCTGCCAAAAAAACTTCTATTACTAAAAAAGTTTCAACAGCTAGCAAATCTAGCACTTCCAAAAAATCTGCTGTCGAAAAAAAATCATCAACTACTAAAAAAACTCCAACAAAAAAAATAGCCAATGAAAAGAAAAAAGTTGAAATTGTTGAATATTATGATTTACCTTATAGATATAATCAAACAGTTGTAAAACTTTTAGCTCAAACTCCTACTACTTTATTTATTTATTGGGATATTTCAGATAAAGATAGAGAAAATTTTAAAAAACAATATGGAGAAAATTTCTTTGAAAACACCAAACCTATTTTAATTGTGCACAATAATACTTTAGGATATAGTTTTGAAATTGAGATTAATGATTTTGCTAATAGTTGGTATTTGCATATAGCTGATAGTAAATGTGACTATAAGATTGAACTTGGTAGACGCCCTATTTTAAAAACAGAAAAATTAAACATTGATTATGTTTATATAACAACATCTAATGAAATAGAATCTCCCAATAATAGGATTTTATTTGATAAAAATCAAAAATTGGTTTATTTTAAAAATGTAAAAACAGGTTCTATGACTAGTAAATCTATTACATCTTCAGCATTTATTAAAAGTATGAGCAATATATATAATATTTATGATTTGTATAAAAAACTTTATGGAAATGAAAATATCGAAGAATTTTATGATTTAACTAACCCTTCTTCTGGGAATCCTTCTTCTGGTAGTTTATCATCAAAATTCAAATAGTTTTCTGTTGAAGATTAAAAATCTTCAACAGATTTTAATGAATAAAGGAGAATAATAAAATGCGAAATAAAAAAGGATTTGTAAGTTTTGTGCTTCATGCACATCTTCCCTTTATACATCATCCTGAAAGTGATGATTACTTAGAAGAATCATGGTTGTATGAAGCAATTTCAGAAACTTATATACCATTATTAACTAATTTTCAAAAACTAGTAGATGAAGGAGTTAATTTTAGAATTACTATGTCAATGACTCCTCCTTTACTTTCTATGTTAGATAATGAATTATTGCAAAATAAATATATAAAATATTTAAAACAATTAATAGAATTATCTGAAAAAGAAATTGAAAGAACTAAATTTGATGAAAAATTAAACAAGCTTTCACATTATTATTTAGACAAATATTCTAATGATTTACATCTTTTTAAAGATATTTACAAATGTAATTTAATTGATGCTTTTAAACATTTTCAAGATATTGGTGTATTAGAAATAATAACATGTGGTGCTACACATGGTTATTTTCCTATTTTATATATTAATGAAAAAACTGTAAAAGCTCAAATTGCAGTTGGTGTTCAAACTTATGAAAGATATTTTGGTAAAAAGCCTCGTGGTATATGGCTTCCTGAATGTGGTTATGTTCCAGAAGCTGATAAATATTTAAAAGAATTTGGGATTGATTATATCATTACAGAATCACATGGAATTTTATACGCAGATCCTACTCCTATTTATGGCACATTTGCTCCTATAGTTTCACCTGAAGGAGTTATTGCTTTTGGTCGTGACATTGAATCATCTAGACAAGTATGGAGTTCAATTAATGGATATCCAGGAGATTATAATTATAGAGAATTTTATAGAGATATTGGATATGATGTTGATTATGATTATATAAAACCATATATAGCACACAATGGTGCTAGAGTGCATACTGGAATAAAATATTATAGAATTACTGGAGATAGTGATTTTAAAGATTATTATAATCCTAGATGGGCTATGGATTCAGCTGAAAAACAGTCTGGACATTTTTTAGATTGCAGAAATGCTCAAATAGATAATTTGTCTAGTTATATGGATACCCCTCCTATTATTCTTTGTCCATATGATGCCGAACTTTATGGACACTGGTGGTATGAAGGTCCTTATTGGTTATATATTTTATTTAAGAAAATTTATTATGATGATTGCAATTTTGAGTTAATAACACCTTCTGAATATATAGATAAATATCCAAATATGCAAATTTCATCGCCTTGTCGTTCTAGCTGGGGTGCAAATGGATATAGTGAAGTTTGGTTAAATCCTTCTAATGATTATGTTCATAGGCATTTACATGTTGCTGGAGATAGAATGTGTGAACTAGCATGGCTTTATCCAAATGCTGAAGGTTTAAAAAAAGATGCTTTAAATCAATGTGCACGTGAATTATTACTTGCTCAAAGTAGTGATTGGCTGTTTATTATTACAAATGGCACTATGGTTGATTATGCCAAAAAAAGAATAAAAGATCATATTGGTAGATTTACAAAGCTTTACTATCAAATAAAAGAAGATAATATAAACAAGCAGTTTCTTGAAGATATATCCAAAAAGGATGCTATATTTCCAGATATAGATTATATGATTTATTATTAAAAAAACGGAATTAATATTTTCTAGAAGTTGTAAGTTTACTGTTCAATGGTACAAATGGTAAAGGAAATATATTATTTATTTGTAACTCCCAACTGCATACAGATTGTACTTAAAATTTTATAATAAGTTATGAAATTTTATTAACAATCTGTACTTTGTTGGTCCCCCCGAATTGTTACTGCATAAATAATATATTTCCTTTATCATTGAGTTGTGAAAAGACTTAAAGTCATTCTAAATTTTTAATTCTTTTCACAATTTTGTTTTATTAGCATATCATAATGTATAAGTTTTTTAAATTTAGTAGATAATAGTTTTATTGGAAAGGGGTATTTTTATGAAGTCACTATGTATTAAGACTAATGATTCTAATTTACTAAACTATCTACTAAATGAATTCAAAAATTTAGATTTAAAAAATATATGTTTTTCAGAAAATACTTTTAAATTTTATAAAAATATTATAATTCACTATTCTGGTAATGATGATTCTGCTTTTCTTTCTAAAGTTGCTTCTATTTTATCTCTTCTTGTAATGGATGAAATGGAAGAAATTTTATTAAAAAGATTAATTTTTCAAAATTATTTTTACTTTGATTCTATTGAAAAAGATAAAATATTAGATATTTGTTTTGATATTATGGCTGATGATTTTAATACTTTTTTTGATAAAAGATTTAATATATTATATGATATTTTTTATCAATTTATATCTTTTAATAAAATTTTAATTTTAAATGGATTTATTAATTTTAGATTAAAAAAATATTTATCTATTCTAGATGAAGTTGTAAATAATGCTGTTAATAATTTTGTTATAGAAAAAGAATATTTAGAATTTATTTCTTTGCTTAAATTATATATTAACTCTCAAGATTATGGATGTGATATGGTTCATATTATTGTTTCACACACAGAATCTATTTTACTGGATAAGGATAAAAATCCTATTATGATTACAAATGATGCTTTTAATGCTAAATATTTAAGTGATATTACTTTTTCTTCAAATGACTATATATTAAATTCTTTACTAGATTTGCTCCCTAAAAAAATTTACATTCACCTAATAGATGGATTTATTGATGAGTTTATTAACACTCTTCAATTAGTTTTTGAAGATCGAGTTGATTTATGCACAGATTGCAATATTTGTAATTTATATAAAAATAATAATTTGGATATAAAAAAAATTCCACATACAGAACCTTCTTGATTCTGTAATGTGGAATTTTTATTAGTTTAATGTTTCTATTGCATTATTTAACCCTGGTAACAAAATATCAACTATGTTATTTTCTTCTGTAATTTGCCATTTTCCTTCTTGTTTTTTTAGTTTAATAGTATGTGTATTAGTTACATTTTCTATTTCTGAGTTATTTATTTCTTCAAATAAATATTCTTGAGTTTTTGTTTCGTCTATTGTTTCTCCGCTAAGTGCTGCCGTAACAATTTTTTCCTTTAAGTTATCTATTATAGCTTTAAAGTCTTTATTTGTTATTTTTACTTCAACACTTGCCTCTTCTCCTTTTACTTCTTCTTTAATTATTTTCCATGATAAATTATTAAATATTGATTTTTGAATGTCTTGATTTATATTTTCTCCTTGAAAAATCTCTGATATTACAGATTCTTCAACTTTTCCTTCTTTTACTTCTGTAAGCATTTGCTCTACTGCTTTTTTAGGTGAATCTACCATAAGCATCATATATGTAAAAATCACAATTGCTATTATAACTACAACTGCTATTATTAATTTAATAATTCCATTTTTAGACCTTGTCTCCTCTTTCTTTGAATTATTAATTTTTTTGTTTTCTTTCTTAATTTTAGTATCTTTTTTTTCTTCTTTTTTTGTTTCTTTTTTATTTTCCTTTAGTTTTTCTTCATCCATATTAATTTTCTCCTTTTATTTTACATTATTATTTATAATGTGATTATATATGATTAATTTAATTTTTTCAATATTTTTTATATAAATTTATAAATATTTTAGATTTTCAACTCCTGCAGCAAATGCCATTAGTGCCAAGAAATAAGCCATAATATAAAAAATAGTTACTATTACAAAAGCTACTTTATAGGAAAATCCACTAATATAACAAATCCATTTTATAAGTGTCATATGAATAGAATTACATGCTTTATCAAAACTATTTTGTTTAGCTATAATTAAGTCTTCACTTGGAATCATATATAATTCTGATAATAAATATATTGTGTCTAAATCTGGATATTCTAAACCTATCTCCCATTTTTTTACAATTTTTTCATCTACATTAAGTCCTTTTTTATATAATTCATCCATTAAATTTAAATATGACCAATGTTTACTTTCTCGTAATTCTTTTAACAATTCTTCTATTGTTCTATTTTCTCTTTTTTTATCTTTTTGGTTATTTTTATTTTCCATATTTCATTATTTCCTTTTTTATAACTTATTATTTTATACCTACATATCCCCCTGCTTCAACACTTTTTTGACCTTCTGCTGTTAATAACCAATTTACTAATTTTTTTACATTACTATTTTCTTCTTCATCTTTTCTATATATAGCATATACTATTTTAGATAATGGATAACTTCCATTTGCTATTGTTTCATCTGTTGGATATACATTATTAATAGATAAAAATTTTATATTATCTTTTACATATTGCTCTTTAGCATATAAATAAATTGAATATCCTATTGCTGCTTTAGAGTTATCATAAGGTAATGAAATTGAATCTATTAAACCTGCCATACTTTCTACTTGTAATGAAGCCGGTGCATCTGCCATTTTTTTACCTTTCATGACCATTTTTTCCATAAGATTTTGACTTCCTGAATTTTTTTCTCTTTGATATGCTATTATTTCTTGATTTTTTCCGCCTACTTGTGACCAGTTAGTAATTTCACCTGTATATATCTTTTGGATTTGTTCAATAGTCAGAGAATCAACAGAATTATCTTTATTAACAGTAAACACAAATCCATCTCTTCCTATTCCAACCATTTCAAATTCAACTCCTGCATTTTTAGCTGAATTTAATATATCATCTGATGGCTCTGATACAAATATTAGGTCTGCATTGCCATTAATTAAATTTTCATATGCTTTTGCTGTTGTATTATGTACTACAAATTGTTCTGCTTCTTCATTTGTCATATTTAATACATTTTTAGCTATTTCTACAGACATAGGTCTCATTGCTGTTGCACCATCTACTTTTGGATATTCTTCTTTAGTCATGTTAAATTTTTCTACTGTTTCTTCTTGTTTTACAGTATTTTTTTGAATATTTTCCATTGTATTTTGTTTTGATATTTCTTCAGTTCCTTTATGGTTTTTAGTACTATAGATGTAATAAAATATTCCTCCTATTATTAATATTATTATTATGAATAATAATATTGCTGTTGTAAAACTAATTTTTAATTGCTTCTTTTCCATTACATTTTCCCCCTTTTACTTTTTTTCTTGTGTTCAATTATTAAAATAATTATACATATAAATATTGCTATTCCAATACTTGCAAACACTATTACATCTTTGTTATTAATTAATTGTTTTTCATTGTCTGTTGTATTATTTTCATTTTTCTTCAATTTTTCTTGTTTAATTTCTTCTCGTATTTGTAGTTCATTGTCAGTTAATTGTAAAGCTGTGATTTTATTTTCTATATCTGACTTAATATTTGCATTTTTTTGTTTGTTAGATTCTAACATATTTTTAGCTTGTGTAGTTTTCAATGCTGCGTTTGTAGTAATTAAGCCTCTATTGAGAGTATCATAAAAACCATCTTCAAAAAAATCAACAACATATTTTCCGTCTTCAGTTATTCTATTTCCTATAAATTGCATAACTGTTGGAATTTCGCATTTATTTACTATTTCTTCATTAGAAAGCTTTATAATACAGTCTTTATAGTAATCTTTATAATAATTTTGGGCATATTGCTCATAATTTGAATAAAACATTTTGTACTCATAGCCATAATTATTGTATTGTTCCTCTGTAAGCAATTGTGAATCTTTATATAAGGCAAAAGCTTTTGCTATTTCAAAACTTTGATCATCATAATAACCTACCATACCCTTTCCTATACGGTAATCATATCCATATTCATCTTTTTTGTATTGTATATTACCATCATATATAGCAATTCTAATATACATATCTGCATTTATTTGATTTACATACGCAATTTTCTCTTTATCTGTAGCCTGTAAATCTTCTCCATCTATTCCACAGCCTACAAATATAATTTTTGCTCCTCTTTTTCCAGAATAAGATGTTGTTGGTCCTTTTGTTCTTAATATTTTAGCTTCTGTTTCAGGAACTAATGTACTCCTTGGAACTCCTAGTGTAGGTTCTTGTATTTTATTTGTATTTTTTGCTACATACAGTTCTTTATCTCCTTCAGATTCAACATAATCTATACAAACTTTTTTCCCTTTTAAATCTTTCTTCATATAATACATGCCAAATTCATCACCATATTCATTATCATCTTCATTACTAATTTCACAATGTATTTGATAAAGTAATGGTTCTGATGCTTCGTAAATCTTAACCCCATTTTTTATTTTTTGATAATCTATAATATTTTCAACTACAAAATTTCTTGTTTCTTCTTCTATTATATTGTCATTATATGAACTAATTTTTCCATTTAAATACCATTCATTTATTATTTGTTTTTGTTTGTCATTAATTTGCGTTTCTCTTCCATATAATAAATTATTAAAAGTTTCTTTTTTTACAATAAAATCTTTAGTTATTGTATTTACTTCGTAATTATAGTATTCTACTGATATTACATTATCATTAAATGTATAATGTCCTGGATATATTTTTTCTACTAGTGGTATATTTTTATCATCAATTTTTAAATCAATTTTTAATTTTCCTACTTTTTTATTTTTTAAATTGTCAAAATTGCATTTTATTATTTTGGCATTTTGTAAATCATTATCTGTTTCAAATTGAATATTTATTTTCTTTCCAGAATTAGATGAAATTTTAGTTTTTACTAAATATTCTCCATTATCATTTTTTTTATATTCTACTTCCACATCATTTAATTTTATTATTAGATTTTTTATTGTTATTTCATATTCATTATTTTCTAATGGAATAATCAACTCTGTTTCAATTTCTTTTTCCGTAGTGTTTTGAAGAAAAATTGTGTTTTCTATTTTTGATTCTATACTATCTATTAAAATTTCATATGAAAGTATATCAATGTCTTCACTTTCTACTTTAATAGGTTCTAAATAAAAATATGTAACAAAAGTTGATGCATTAGAAATTGTAAAATTTAATGCACCAACTAGTATCAATAATATTAATAATTTTATAATTTTTTTCATATAATAAACCCATCCCTTTTTATCTTCTGTTTTGATTATAACAATAAATAAAAAACATTTCAATACTCATTTACATTTTTTGTTTCTACTGTATAATTAGATAAATCTGGCACTTTTACATCTTCATCTGTTACTTTATTAAATTCATATGTATATTCTTGTATACCATCTTTAACTGATTTAACTACATCTGTACCTGGAAAAAATGTTTTTTCTCCATTCTTATTAATCTCTTTTATTGGTAATCCTGTTTCTTTATCTAGCCATATTTCCCATTTATCTTTTTCTGACCTATTGCGTAATACATAACATTTTTTTCCATTAGCATAAGTATCTGTATTTATTGAACATACAAAAGTTGTTCCTATCTTTGAAAATAAGCTGTTTCTATTAATAACAAAAGGTACATATTTTATGTTATTATCATTATTTTTTATCTTTGTCATATCGCCCTTTTCAATAATTGCTTTTTTCTCTTCTTCATGTATATATATTCTTTCATCTGAATTAATATTTGCATATTCAATAATGTTTGTTTCTACGCCATTGTCTGAATATATTTCCCATACAGATTTATATTTTCCATCTTTGTAATATTCTTTTGTAACTGATGTTTGCTCGTTAAACAATATTTGAGTTGTTTCTTTATAAAAGTTGTTAGACTGCAATGACTTTTCAGCTTTATTCATAATGCTATTTACTTTAATAAAATTATTTAGAAATATGATAACAGCAATTAGTATTATTATTGCTAATGCTATTAATACAGATTTTATTTTAGTTTTTATTCTAATTTTTTTTAGATAATCTAATTCTATTTGTTCTTTATAATTTTTTGCTTTTATATCTTCTTGAATATGTTTTAATTCTTCTTTACATTCTTCACATTCAGATAAATGTTTTTCCACTATTTTTTTCGTTTCTGGATTTGATACTCCATCAGCATAATTAACTAATAAATCTTGTATAATTTCACATTCCCTTTTACTTTTCATTTTGATTTTCCTCCCTTATTTTTTGTTTAGCCCTATAAAATGTAACTCTTGCCCAATTAGAAGTTTTTCCTAATATTTCTCCAATTTCTTCGTAATTTAAATTACCTACCATTCTCAAATACATTACTTCTCTAGATTTTTCATCAAGCTTTTGCATATCTTTAAATAATTTTAGTTTTTCTTCCTTGGCGCAAATAGTTTCTTCAAACATTTCATCATACAGAATTTCTTTTTTTATTTCTTCAAAAGACACATTAACATTTTTTTCTTTTTTTTTTAATTCTTTATACCATATATGTTTTGCTATTTGACACAACCAAACTGATAATTTACATTCTCCTCTAAATTTTTTTATGTCTTCAACAGCTACAGCAAATGTTTCTTGCATTATGTCTTCTGAGATTTCTTCATTCTGTGTTAGGCAGAATAAATATTTATAAACAATTGTAGAATACTCTTTGTATATTTCTTCTATATTCTGCATAATTGTTTTACCTCCTTCTATATAATAAGGGATAAAATTTTTAAATTTGTTACATATTTTTGAAAATTTTTTTATCTTTTTATTATTATGTTTTGTTAAAACCATGCATACTTTTAGTTAATAACATTTCTCATATTCATTTATATCTTTTCTTCTATATATTGAAAATATAATAGCAATAGTTAAAATATTTACTATAAAATATACTCCTCCATATGTTACAAAGGGCAAATTGACATTAGTTTGAATACCCATATTTACATTCATAAGTATTGTCATAAATGATTGTAAAATATACAACGTACTTATGCCTATTATTAAATATTTTCCATATAGTTCTCTAATATTTTTTGCATTTATAATTAATTTTATTGAAGTTAATATTATGGTGCAAACTAATAATCCTGCTATTAATATTCCTGCTTTTCCTAATAAATATATAAAAGTAAAATTACTTTCATTAATTATCATATATTCATAATTATTTGAAATTACTTCTGTATCAGCTTTTCCTATTAATTTTGAATTTTTTAGTATATCTTTTTGCAACATTCCAACCCAGCCACTTCCATTTGGATCAACTTCTGGATTGAAGGAAGCTTTTATTCTATTAAATTTGTAAGGACTTTCTATTGCTAGTAAAATTATTATGAAGCTTATTAATAATAAAGGGATTCCATATAATACAGTTAAATTTTTTATGCGTTTTTCTTTATTTTGAATAATTTTTACAGTAGTAATAATAAAATAAGAAATTCCTAATATTTCTGCATTTGTAAATGATGGAATAAATACCATTAAAAATAATGAACCTATGCTACTAATTAATATTTTAATTAGGTCTTTATTAATTATAAATTTCTTATTAGATATTGTTATTTTAATTATTTTATTTTTGTCATAGTTAACAATAAATCCTATAAATGCAATTAAATATAATGGTACGGCAATTGTGGGAGGGAAAATACTAATATTAAAAATCCAAATATATGTTAAACCTTTTACTGAATATCCCCCTATTATTGGTAAAATCATTATAATTGAAGCAATTAAATATATTACATTAGAATATTTTTTCATTTTTCTATAGTCAAAAAAGTATACAACTATACTTAATATAATACCTATTATCATATAAATAATTGTACTTTCTATATAGTCATCATTCATAGTTGGTTGTTTTAATATTGCAACAATTAATCCAAATCCCATTAAAATAGCGACCAGTACTAATAATTTCCAATCTAATTTTGGTTTATGAATCTTATTTAATTTTTTTCCAATTTCTTCTGCAACTCCCATTTGAGAAACTGCTTTTTCCTCTGCTTCCTTTTCTTCCATTCCTTGATTTTGATAATCTTCTTTTATTTCTTCAATATGTAATTTTAATTCTTCTGAAATACTTGATTTAACTGGTTCATATTTTATCTCATCACAAACTTTATTTAAAAAATGTTTAATATCCAAATAAAACACCTCCTATAACTTGATTTACTCCGTAATTCAAAAGTTTTCCATTCGTTTTTCTTTTCTTCTAAATGTTTTTTTCCTGCTTTAGTGATTGAATAATATTTTCTTTTTTTAACTCCTGTATTATCCCAATAAGATGAAATATAATTTTTTTCTTCCAAACTATGTAATATTGGATATAATGTACCTTCTTGAAATTCAAATACATTTTGTGACTTTTCACTTAATTTTCTGATCATTTGATAGCCATACATATTCTCGTTTTCAAGTAAACTTAATACTAACATATTTGTACTTCCTTTTAATAGTTCTTTACTTACTTTCAAAATAATTCCTCCTTTATACCTAGTTTATCTATGTATATTTTTATACATTGTACTACTAGGTATATAAAAAGTCAATATTTTTTACATAAAATATAAAAAAGAAATGTAAACATATACACTTGCTTACATTCCTTATTTTCATTTCTATCACTTGTCTTCTTTTTTATTTCTTTACTAGTAATTTATTTTTTAATATTTTAACTGAACGTATTGCTGATATATCATCAATAAATTTTTCATCACTTCTTCTCTTACAAAATTTTTCTAATTCAATAATTGCAGTCTCAACATTGTCTTTATTTACTTTATCCTCGCAAACTTTCAATGCTGTCTTAATATAACCACATATAGCACATGCAGTCATTGCTTTAAAATACGAATTTTCTGAAAGATTAGATTTCAAGTACATTTCTGTTGCAAAATCGTCATCAATTTTTTTAGGATTAGTTAATATTATTTTTTCCGCAATATATATTCCATTTTCACTGACTGTTTTATATATTTTTTCATCTTCTGGAATTATAACTTCACATAATGTATCTCCTCTGATTAA
This sequence comes from uncultured Clostridia bacterium, assembly GCA_947626815.1. Taxonomy (GTDB): domain Bacteria; phylum Bacillota; class Clostridia; order TANB77; family CAG-508; genus CAG-269. Next base: position 141,307 of record CANQTN010000002.1, read on the forward strand.
CCATCTAAAAATATAATCGAATGTTGAAATACAAAATCCACCCATATCAGCTTGTTGTTCAGCTTTAAAATTAATTTTCTTATCCGCTACTACCAATTCATTAATCGGAAATCTTCTTCCGTCTGAATATTCTTTAACTGTTTTAATTACTTTATAAAATTTAATATTTTTATCAGCTTCACATTCAAAAAACTTTCCTAGCATCATCTCCCTCCAATTTTTTTTATATTTCAAATTCTTCTAAATATTTATTTGTAAATTCTTCTAGTTTATCTTTATTGTTTTCTAATTTCTTTATTAGTTGATTTGCTTGGTTATAAGCCATATTGTAATCTTCTTTATTTACTTCGAATCTATCATATGCAGCTTGAAGTTCATCTTCATCAAGTAAAATTATTTCTCCTTTAGGATTTACCACAACATCTAAATATAAATCATCTTCATATGGTATATCATTTTCTTTTCCTATTCTTCTTGCAATATCAAAGTACCATTCAATAATTTGACTATTTTCATCATATATAGCCGTTAATTTTACTTTTGAATTATAATCATAAAACTCAAGCCATTTGTATCCGTTGTCCATAATACATTTACCATTTGGTATAGTAATCTTATTAATAACATCTTTAAAATGATAATAGCAAATGTCTCCAGTAAATTCATTATTTGCTACAGAATTAATTTTATATAATGTATTTTGACTTTTTCCACCAACATGTCTATCTGCATATCTTTTTTTCAAACTAATCCAATATCTTTGCACTATCTCATTATCAATATATACTTCATTTTCAAGAATTCCACCATTATTTATAATACTTTTAGCAGAGCCTATATTAGTTTTATCGCAATCCATTAAAACATTATCAATACCTAATTCTTTGCATTTTTTTAATGCTAATCTTATTTGCTCTGTAGCATAACCTTTTCTTCTTTCAGATGGTCTTACACTATCACCTATATGTCCTCCATATTGTAATAATTTTTCATTTAATTTATGTCTGATTTGTACATTTCCAACAACTCTATTATCAGATTTTCTTACTGTTAAGTATAATGTTGCAGGAATTCTATTGTCTTTAATATTTTTTTCAGATAAATCATTTTGCACTTTTGTTAACCATTCATCAAAATTTTTAATTTGATCTAGTCCTCCATCTCCTGCTATTTCATATTCTCCATTATCAAAAAATTCCTGCAGATATTCTTCAACTTGACTTTTATATTCTGGTGTTGGAAACACTAATTCTAGTTCATCTTGCAATTCATACATTTCTATCACTTCCCTTATAAAAATAAGTCTCACAAAGAAATCCGATTAAGACTCCTTTGCAAGACTTTAAAAATCTATACATCGTGTAAATAACCATCTATTATAGGTTATCCTATATCGCTCGAAATTTATTTATTTCTTAGATATACTCTTAATTTATGTTTTTAATTTTAACATATATTTTCATTGTTGTCAAATCGTTGTTCAGTTACTTTTCTATATTTATTTTTTTTATAAATAGAAATACAAATTAAAACAATAATGCTTCCTACAATAACACCAGTTAGATCAATTAAAACATCTTGCCATTGTGCTGATCTGCCTGGAACAAAACTTTGATGGTATTCATCTGAAATAGCATACAATAGTCCAGTTACCACACTTATTGTACTTTTTTTCCATAGCAGCAACTGGTATGTACTTGCAAAACTCATCATTAGTACACCAACATATGCATATATCGAAAAATGAGCTAATTTTCGAATAATTGGTTGTACTTTTTCGACAATCTCTTGTTTTTCGTTTTCACTTAAATTTTTAGTAGCTGGAAGTATATTAACTATGTTGATTATAATACTTCCACTTCTTTCACTAGACTCTGTTGCATTTTCTCCTGAAAATTGAAAAATTGTATAAAATGTCCATGCTAATGATATAATTAAAATAATTCTAAATACATTTTTCAACATCTTTTTCTTTCTTTTTTTCCTTTCTATTAATCTTTGCAAAATTTATTAAATATTTTTCCTACTTGTTTGCCAAATGCATGAATAGAATAATGATCTTCAAAAAACTGTTTCTCATTTTTGCTCATTTTATTATATTCTGCTTCATCTTGGTATAATTTTTCAATTGCTTGTAATAGAGCATTTTTTTGCTTTTTAATAATATATCCATTAATTCCATCTTGAATATAATCTTTAACTGTGTTAGATTCTGTGCAAATAATTGGCTTTCCTAATTGCATAGCTTGTAACATAACCAATTGACCAGAGGAAATATTTTTCTGCATCAATGGAATTACAACAATATATGATTTTGCTAACATATCAAAATAACGTTGATTATATACATTTGTATAAATTGATATATTATTTGTTGGTTTTAATTTGCACTCATCTGAAATGATTGTAACTTTATATTTAGTATTTTTTAGTGTTCGATATAAAAAGTCGTAATCTCGGTTTGATCTTCCACAAGCTAAAATTGTTTTTTCTTCACTCTGCTTTACATTTTGTACTTGGATAGGTTCAATTCCTAAACAGCAAAACTGAAATTTATCTTTGCTTGCATCAAATATCTCTGAATAATAGTTACATTCTTGTTGAGAAAAGCAAATAAATTTATCAACATAGTCACTCTGCACAATATACTTCATAAATCTTCTATAAATATTACCGAAGGATTCCTTTCTTTTCTTTATAAATAAAAGTCATCACAATTAATCGATTATATTTTTTTGTATGAAATAATCTACAATAAAAGGCATATAACAAGCCATAGAATTGTTGCCAAGCTATAATATTTTTATATTGTTTTCTCTTAAAAAATATCGTCAATGGAAATAAAAAATATTTTAAAATACGTATGAAATCTGAGAATGGTTTTTGTCTTTTATGATTACTAACAACCCCACATTCTTCCCATTCCATATTTGTTTCTTCTTGCAATGATTTTTTAAATTCCCAATTATCTATTTTTGGGAAATCAATTAAGATGGCATTTTTTGTTTTTCCCATTTTATCTTCCTTCCTTTTTCTACCAAAAACAAAATGATAATAGAAACAGTAATTGATGATATAACTACTAGTCCTACTTTTTGTGTATATGTTATTTGTTTAAAATAATTTTGAACAATTATTCTTATCCATTCATGATTTAAATAAATTGGTAAACTTAATTTTTCTAAATAATAGCAAAATGAATTGTTTGCTAAATTATATCCTATCGTTTTCTCACTTAATGCAATAGATATTGATACACATAATATTAAAAGCATAATAAAGTCATAATTTGTAGAAGCATTTTCAATATTTACAATAAAGAAAATAGATGTAAAGCCCGCTAATTCTACAATTGTCAGTATAAATTTTGTAATTTTTGTGAATTCAATTGTTTTCAAATTTTCAACAATTTCATATAAAATAGATCCTAATGTCAATTCGAAAAATGCTCTTAATATTCCTGCATACATTATTCCAGTCCATTCAAATATAACAGTCAATCTTCTATATTTATAAGATATCCATCCTCCTATAAATATTACAATAATTGGTGCTACAATATGGGTAAAATTTTTTTTGTATTTTCGTATTAATGGATATAAAATTAACATACAAATTAGCATAGCAGATATGTACCAAACTGATGCTAATGGTCGAGTTTTCTGAATACTTGATATATCTAAAAATAGTAATTGCCAAATAGACTTAATAATTTGACTTATTGTATAATTTTCAGTAAAGCTCTTGACTATCAAAGAAATAATAAATGCTATTAATATATATGGAAAAAATGCTTTTATTTTTTTCCATATATATTGCGTAGTTTCTTCTGCTATATTTTTACTATCATCTAATTGTTGCATGGCTTTTTTTGTCATAAAATATCCTGATACTAAGAAGAAAAATTCTACTGCAATTGCTCCATATCTAAAAAGAAGAAATTTTTCTCCTTTATTTAAAATTGTTACATGATAAATAACAACCATAATGCTGAACATAAATTTCCAAAAACTAATACTACCATTATGCGAATTTACTACTTTTTTCATACAATCTTCTCTCCTATTTGCTACTTTGTCGACCAATAGAATAATATTCTATTCCCTCTTTTTGCATTTCTGCTAAATTGTATATATTTCTTCCATCATATACTAAAGGTGTTTTCATTAATGTTTGATACTCCTTTGGCTTTATTTTTTTGACTTCTTCCCATTCTGTAAATATAAAGCATACATTTGCTCCATTTAATGCTTCTTTCGGTGTATTTACGAATGTTATTTTATCTTGATATTTTCTTTTAGCATTCTCCATTGCTACTGGGTCATATGCATATATTTTTGCACCTTGTTCTAATAACAAGTTAATGTTGTCAACTGCAGGGGATTCTCTTAAATCATCTGTTCCTGGCTTAAATGCTAAACCTAATACAGCTACTTTTAGTCCGTTAAATGTAATTAACCTTTCATTTGCTTTTTTATATAATTTGGTTTTTTGTGCTTCATTTACTGCCACAGCAGCATCTATTGTTTTTAAATTATATCCATTTTGTTTTGCTAAATATCTTAATGCTTTAGTATCTTTTGGAAAACAACTTCCACCATATCCAATACCTGCATTTAAAAATTTTTCTCCTATTCTATCGTCATAACTCATTCCTTTAGTAACATCCTCAATATTTGCTCCTACTAATTCACAAAGATTTGCTATATCATTAATATAAGAAATTTTTAATGCTAAAAAGTCATTAGATGCATATTTTATCATTTCTGCACTTCTTCTATCAACAGAAACAATTGGTAAATTAAATGGTTCATAAATTTCCATTAACATTTTTTCTGCTTTTTTGCTTTGTGTCCCAATTATGATACGTTTCGCTTGTAAAGTATCTTTTACGGCTCTTCCTTGAGATAAAAATTCTGGATTACTTGCTACTTCTACTTTTACATCATGTTCTAATGAATCTTTGATGAATTGTTCTACTTTATCATTTGTTCCAACTGGTACTGTAGATTTTACAACTACTAAACAGTCTTTTTCAATAGTTTCCGCGATTTGTCTAGAAACTGTTGCTACATAACTTAAGTCAGCAGAACCATCTGCCTTTTCTGGTGTACCAACTCCTATAAAAATTGCATCTGCTTGCTTATATGCTGTTTTATAATCTGTTGTATATGTTAATCTTCCTTCTTTGTAATTCTTCTTCATTAAGTCTTCTAAGCCCTCTTCGTAAATTGGGCAAATACCTTCTTTCATTTTTTGTACTTTTTTCTCATCGATGTCTACACAAGTTACTTGATGTCCTTTTTCTGCGAAGCAAACTCCTGCTACTAATCCTACATATCCTGTTCCTGCTACTACTATTTTATATTGTTTCATCTTATACCTCCTTATTTTGCTTATACCATTGTATAAACTTTCTGATTCCTTCTTCAAATGTTGTTTTTGGTTCATATCCTATCAATTTTTTTGCTTTTGTAATATTAGCATATGTTCTTTCTACATCTCCTAGTTGCATTGGTAATTGATTTATTTTAGGCTCAATTTTCAATACTTTTCCAATAGTTTCAATCATTTCTTTCAATGAAATTGGTGATGAATTTCCTAAATTAAGAATTTCATATACATCTTTGTGTGTCATACAATATATACAAGATTTTATAATTCCATCTACAATATCATCAATATATGTATAATCTCTAGAAGTTGTGCCATCTCCAAACATTGGTATTTCTTTATTTTCTAATAATAATTTTGTGAATTTGTGAATTGCTAAATCTGGTCTTTGCTTTGGTCCATATACAGTAAAGAATCTTAGCATCATTACATTCATATCAAATAATTTATGATATACATGTGTCATTACTTCATTTGCTTTTTTAGTTGCTGCATAAGGGCTAATTGCAAAATCTACTATCATATCTTCTTTAAATGGAACTTCTTTACAGTTTCCATATACACTACTAGAAGATGCCATTACTAAATTTTTTACTTGATGATTTTTCATTTCTTCTAAGATATTTTGCGTACCCATACAATTTACCTCTTGATATAATACTGGGTTTTCAATTGATGGCCTCACTCCTGCCATTGCTGCTAAATGCATAACGATATCAATTTCATTTTCTTGAAAAATTGTAGCAATTGCTTCTTTATTTCTAATATCTTCTCTATACAATTTATATTGCTTGTACTGTTTTAATGGTTTTATATTATTTTCTTTCACTTTTGGTGAATAAAAGTTGCAAAAATTATCAATTGCTACTACTTTGTTTCCTTCTTTTAACAATCTTTCTGAAAGTGTAGAACCAATAAAGCCTGCTCCACCTGTAATAAAATATGTTTTCATTTTTTAATCCTTTCCATCTCAAATAAAATATAATTATTTTTTAGTTTTTTATTTAATAATATAGTTAATATATTTACAATTAATTTTATATAAAATCAACCAAATAACAATTGTAATTGCTAATACTACTAAAAATCGTTCTATATTACTAATATTAGGTATTTGTAATAACATGAAATATCGATTAACTGGTGAATGCATAAAATAAATTCCTGTACTCATATTCCTTAGTAATTTTGTATTAAGTTTTTGAAATGTAACATATTGGTATCTAATACACAGAGTTAATACACTAGCAACCATTGCTATAGTTGTTATAAATAAACTATGATCATCCGCATATGCTTTATTTCTAATAAATGTAACCTCTCCTATTTGTAATATTAAGGCAATTCCTAATAGTATATATAATTTTGGTTTGGCAATTGTTTTTATCCATTCTTCTTTTTGTGCAATACATATCCCTAATGTAAATAGTGGAAATCCCACAAAAATTCCATTTCGTGTTGTTATAAATATATTTGTATACATGTCCATTACTTTTTGAAATACTGTTCCTTTTATTACAAAATAATAACTATTTCCTAATAATCCAAATACAAATAGAAATATACTTAATACCATTGCCCAATTTAATTTGTTTTTCTTTAAAAAGAAATATTCTATTATAATTGCTACTATAACAGCTAATAAAAACCATAATGCTCCCCATGGATAAAAAATTGCTTTTTTTATGATTTCTATTACTATTATAAATACTTTTTCTTCTTTTACTGTTGTTATTATTTCATATGGTAAACTTACTAACATCCAAAAAATAAATGGGATTAGTAAACGTTTTATTTGTTTTTTAGAAATTTTCTTTAAATCTGCTGGATTTTCTAAATATTTCTTTCCAAATAAAAATCCTGAACATACAAAGAAAAAAGGAACTGCTAATTTGAATAGTAAGTGCATCATATACCACTGAATTGTATCTTCTTTATTATTTAATACTTCAGTGTGAATCCCTACAATAAAAACAGCACATATCAATTTAATAATATCAATCCATACATAATTTGCCTTTTTCGCTTCTGCCATTTTTTGCTCCCTTACATTTTTTGGTTTGATGGTATAAATACATTTTTTACCATTTCAAAAAATCCTTTTGCATCTTTTCTATATATAAGTAAATTCACTGGAACTACTATAACAATTGCCATAATAGCAATTATAATTGCTTCTACTACCCACATTATATATGAATCAGCTTTTATAAATTGACTTATATACATACCAACTGGCACTAAAATTAATACTTCTGTCATAAGAATAATACTTCTTTTTATACTTTCTATTAATCTTCTATCTAAAATATATTTTGATGTATAGTACATAAATTCAATTGCTCTAAATAACATTGCTACTAATGTTCCAATTGCAACTCCTACCATTCCAAAACGGAATACTAAGATTATTGATAATGATAAGTTTAAGAATGCCTCTATCCATGCTCCTTTTTTTGTTTGTTTAAAATGTCCTGCTGCTGATGCCATAGTGCTATAAGGTAATTTAATTGATGTTATCATTTCTGCTAAAATAATTAAGATAGCAAATATAGGTCTATAATAGTTTGCATCTGTTATTCCTTTTGTATATATTTGCACAAATGGTAATATCATTACCATAGTAATAATGTATACAACTGTAATTAAAGTAAAATAAAATAATTCATACAATCTGAAACTTTTATTTAAATGTTCTTTTTCCCCTCTGGCAATCATATCTCCAAATGATGCATCAATTCCACCTGTTAATGCTTCAACAATATTTCTAACACCATTAACAACAAATAAATATACTGTGTAAACAGATACTTCTACTGTTCCTGCAAATATAGTTAATACTGCTACATCTGTATTTCTATGTATAACATATGCTATATGTTGTGCTAGTCCATCCCATTTTTGTTTCAATTCATATTTTTCACTTACCTTTTGCAAATGAATTTTATATTTCTTTTTAACATAAAGATTCTGCAAAATTGGTCTTAATACAAATATAAGAGAACTTCCTAATTTAACTATTTGAATGTTTGCTCTAAAATTGATAAGCATAATTACTAATATAGCATTTAAAATTGTTGTTCCTATTTGTATAGTAGATATAACATATGTTTTTTGCTCTGCTTGTATGTATAAACGATATACAATTCCAAAAAAGTATTCTGCAAATGTACTTATTGCAATAATTATAATTAAAGAAACTGTATAGGCTGTATCAAATTCGTTTGATACTATAACCGGATAAACAAAACATAAAACAATTAAATATATGATAAATATTCCAGATATTACTCGAAAAAATCGTTGACTTGCTTTTAAGATTTTTTCTATTTGTGTCTTATCTTTTTCTGCAATTGGTTTATATAATGCTGCTTTTATTACCGGTCCTATTCCTGCTTCTAGTAATGTAATATAGGACAAAAATTGTGTAATAGATGATGTTAATCCATTTACATTAGAGCCAAATGTTCCAATAATTGCCCTTGGTACAATAAGTCCACATAACAGGACAGTTACTTGCTGAATGAGTGATGTTATGATATTTTTTAATGCTTTTTTACTCCTCATTTTACCTCTCTCTTTTCTATTGGTAATTCAATCATATTTCCTAAAATTTTTTCATATTCAATTGGTTCAATTGGCATATATCCAGAACTAGGATAAAATGTTATTTCCCCAAAATATATTTTTCTTTCAATTTCATAAAAATCTATTCTTACAAAGGAGATTCCTTTACTTAATTTTTCTGATATTTCTTTCATTTTTTCGAAATGAACTGGCTTTTCTGGTAGTTTTTCATATGGTTGATAATTTTTACGATAAAAGTTTGTTTTATTATAGTTCATATCAACAAAACTAACTCTTTGATGTGATACTCCTTCTGAAAGATATAAAAATTCTGGTTTACCATTAAAACAAAAGAATTTATAATTAATTAATTCTTTTTGATTTTCTGACCCCATATATTTTTCAATAAGAAGTCTTGGTTTTACATTTTTATATGGCCATTCTCTACATCTAAAGAAGTACTCTTCTTTCAATCTTTTATCATAAAATTTTTTCGTTTCTTCCATATTTAATTTATCTTTGTCTCTACACACAACTGTACTTTGTGAATCATGTGTGCATTTCATAACAAATTTATTTGGTAATTTATGAAAATCGACATCATCAAATCTATCGTAAACTCCTAAGGCTGGAATTACATATTCTGAGCCAATGATTTCTGAAATATATTTTTTTACTTCATATTTATCAACCATTTTCGTATATTCAGGATTTCTGTCATAAAGTTTTAACCATTGTATTTTTTCATTAAATGTTTGTACATTCTTTAAGTTCAGTCGTTTTCCTGTCATATAATGGTATTTTAATTTTATAAATCTTTCATCTTTCATTTTTATCTGATTTGCTCCTGCAAATCTTAATATCCATTTCATTAACATCTTATTAATTTCTCCATTATATATTTAAAATTATATCCTTTTAAACATTTTTTTACTGCATTTACATTTAATGGTATTATTCGATTCATTAGCATTAAAGTAAAAAAACGATTATATAATACTTTTTTTAATTCTTTTTGTTCATATGTATGGTTTTGCTCAATAATATAATCAATATTTTTAGAAATTTCTTTATAATTTTGACGTGTTAATTTTTCTCTCATTCCTAATACATACATTGTTTTACAAATTTTTTCTTCATATTTTCCTGTTATTTTTTTACTATTTTCATAAATAACTTTTTTTGATAATTCTGCTTGCTTTTGCTTTCTTTGTATAGAAATTTGTCCATCATGTATTCTGTATTTTATTCCTGCAATAGGAATGATAGCAATTGGGTATTTTTCAATAATACGACTCCATAATTCAAAGTCTTGTGAACAAACAAATTCTTCATTATATGGATATTCTTCTAGTACTGTTTTTCTTATCATAACTGTTGGGTGAATCAATGTTGCCATATACAACAATTGTATTTTTATTTGTTCTTGTGTTATAAAATAATTTTTCTTTATTCCTTCTTGTTTTCCAAAAAGCATTGCATTTGTTCCACATACTGCAACTTCTGGATGTTCTTCTAAAAATTGTACTTGTTTTTCAATTCTATTTTTCATACAGATATCATCACTATCTAGTCTTGCTATATATTCTCCTGTTGAATATCTAATTGCTTTATTTAATGAGTATGGTAATCCTTTATTTGTTTCGTTTAACAAAACTGTCATTTTATTTTTGTTTTCTTGTTCTATTTGTTTCATTCTCTTATATTCTTCATGGTCTCCATCACATACTAAGATTAATTCTATATTTTCATATGTTTGACTTAAAATACTATCAATTGCTATTTTTAAATTTTCTTGTTCTGTTTGATATGTTGCCATGATAATTGATACTTTTTTCATTACCTTACTCCTTGTAATAATTTTTCATATATTTCTTTTAATTTTTTTATTGTATTATCTATAGAAAATTGTTTTGCTATTTTTATAGCATTTTCAATCATCTTCTGCCTTTCTTCTTTTTTCATTTCTATTACTTTTTCAATTCCTTCTGCTAAAGCTTTTTCTTCTGTTTGCTTAATTAAAAAACCGTTTTTCCCATCACTTATTAGTTCTGGTATTCCACCCTTATAAAATGTAATTGGAATACACCCTCTTGACATTGCTTCTGCAACAGATATTCCAAATCCTTCTTCACAAATAGATGGATAAACAAAAATATCTGCATTATCTAACCATTGAATAATATTTTTTTGCCTTCCTACAAAATAAATATTGTTCTTCGCTTCTGTTTCTTGAGCTAATTGTTTTAATTTGCCCTCTTCCCTTCCTTCTCCTACTATTGTTAGATTTACATTTAATTTATGTCTATACACCTGTTCAAATGCTTTCAATAAAATATGTACGCCTTTTAATTTTTCTAATCTTCCTACAAATATCATATTGATTTTATCATCTTGAAAATGAGGTTTTGTTTCGCTTTGTAAAAAATCTTGAGAAATTCCATTATATACTATAGTACTTTTATGCTCAGATATGTGAAAATGTTGTTCAAAAGATTTTCGTACTACTTTTGAAATAAAAATTAGCTTATCTGAACTATTAATTGCTTTTTGCATAACAATTCTTGTTACAATGTTTTTCAAAAATTTATCTCTACCATCCCAAAAAGCGTCAAAACAAGAATGGAAATATCTTATGTATTTTATATTTGGTAACTGTTTTTTTAACATCATATAAACTAAGTTACAGTTAATACCTCCATGATGAACAATAACAATGTCTATCTTTTCTTGTTTACAATATCTAACAAGTTCATTAACAATTTTTTTCCTGTTTCGATTAAACTCCTTTAAGGAAAATATTTTATCTGTTTTTTCTTTTAATTCTTGATAAATTTCCCCTTCGTCAAATAGGCAACAAATTCTGTTATCTAACGTGTTGTTTTGCATAATATTTTTCAAGAGTATTTCAATTCCGCCTGTTTTTCCTGCTGCTAACAAATTCAATATTTTCATACATTCGTCTCTCCTTCAATTTGTTTGACTTCTACCTTTTCTTCTTGATTATATACTTTATATAAAGCAAATATAATTGGAATAGATATTATAAATCTTGGATAGAAGAAGAAGCCATTAAAAAATGCAACAAAAAGATATACTAAATTCAACATAATAATTATAAATTTGTCAAATTTCTTTTCTCCTTTTAAATGAAAAATTAATGCTCGAATCCAAGTTTCAAAATATATAATCAGCATGAATATACCAAACTGCAATAAAATTTGCATTATATCACTATGACACCAAATACGTGCCCACATAACTTCAAAATTTACTTGTCTAATTGCCTCATTATCATGACCAAATAACTTGTTTTGAATTGGAGATTCTATAAAGTATTTCCAGTCTGCTTCTCTTAAAATTGATCTTCCATTATCAAACGTTCCTTCAGATGAGATAAATATTTTTTGCATAAACGCTGTATGTGGTAAATATAATATCATCGCAATAACAAATACTATTACTGCTATTATTGAAACTTTTTTATGCTCATTATAAAATTTTAGCATTTCATCTTTCATGAAGTAAATTTCAATCATTCCTAAAGCAATTCCTAATAATGTTGGTGTTCTTGCACCTGTACGCATTAATAACAATTCGCATGCAAATAGTAAAATAATATTTATAATTTTATTATTTTTTTGTGCTTTAATTAAAAACATACTATATACTATTAATGTACAACATCTATATGCTGCTTGATGTGGATCTACATATATTCCCTGAAAAGCATTCATCTTCCATGTAGTAGAATAATTATTTGCAAATATATTTAATATTATAATTCCAATCAATGATATAGTAATAAATTTATTATATTTTTCAAAATAGTTTTTAATAGTTTTTAAAAAATCTTTATCTTGTACCATATCAAAACAGGTTAAGAAAATTATTAATTGTTTAATAAATTCAAATTGTCCATCAAAGCTTGATTTTAGAAAAAATTGAACATTAATAACTAATAGCAGTATAATAATACCATATTTTATCCATACTCTTTTATTTCTTTGATAACAAAGAACACTTAGAATTCCAACAAAAAATGGAATACCTGTTAAAATAGTACCAACAAATTTCACATGTTCATCAAGAGTAATTAATATTGGTACAAATAGTAAAAAAATTGCTTCAATATCATATAAGATTTTTCTGTTTTTTATAAAATCTTTAATTTTTTGAAAATTTATTTTACAAAATTTAAGAACAGCACTTTCGTTCATGATTTTTTAGCTCCTTTGTTATTTATTTTTTCATAAAGTTTTAATGTTTTCTCAACAACATCTTCCCAACAATATTTTTTTAAAATATATGCTGTAATTTTTTCTTTTTCTTCATTAGTTATTTGATTAGCAATCAATGTTTCTAATTTTTGTTTTAAATCCTGTACATCTCCCTTTTTAAATATACTTGCATGTTCTCCTACTACCTGCATATTTTCTGCTATATTGCTAACTAAGCATAAATTTCCGTAGCTCATTGCTTCTAATAAAGATAATGGCATACCTTCTACATCACTCGGTAAACAGTATAAATAGCAATTACTATATAATTCTTCTAATTCTTCTCCCTGTATAAAACCTGTCATAATAATTCTTTCATCTTGTTTTACCATTTCTTTTATATTTTTAAGATATGTATTTGTATGACTTGATCCTCCTACAATAACTAATTTTTTATCTGTTTTTATTTGTTTAAATGCTTCTATTAAATAATGTAATCCTTTTTCTGGCACTATTCGTGCTAAAAATAAAATATAATTATTTTTTTCTAATTGGTATTTTTCTTTTATTATATTTGCTTCTCTAATAGTTGGTTTATTTACTCCATTAGAAATAAATGTTGTTTTTCTTTGATATGTTTGTTTAAAATATTCTTGCACATTCTCAGATAATACTATTATTTCATCTGCATATTTTACTGCCATTTTTTCTCCAAAGCGAATATATTTTGTTGCAAATCCTCCCCATTTTGATCTTTGCCAATCTAATCCATGAATTGTTACAATGATTTTTTTCCTAAATAGTTTAGGTATCCATAGCATTGCACAAGGTCCTTCTGCATGGTAGTGAATTACATCGTATTTGTGAAACAAAACAGCAATACTTGCAAAAAAGGAATATAGCATAGCATCCATTCCTTTTTTATTAATCGTTGGAATTGTAATAATTTTAATACCTTTATATTCTTTTATTTTTTTATTTTTAGCATCTGCTGTTTTGTCTTGTACATTTTTTCCTTTTCTATTATATACATCAACTATGTGTCCTCTATCGACAAGGCGTTTTGAAATTTCTTCTACAACAATTTCTACTCCTCCTTCTCTTGAAGGAATTCGTTTATGCCCAATCATTGCTATTTTCATATAAAACTCTCCTTATATGTTTTCTTAATTCGTTTGATGATTTTTTTGTCTATATAATGAATTCCCATTCCTAACAAAATACAAATAAAAATAACTAAAAGAATCCACAATGTAGATGGTATTTCTAAAGGTCTTAATACATGTATAACTATTGCATGCATTAAATAAATTTCATATGTAATACTTCCTAAATAGCTTAAACATGTACTTTCTATATGTATTTGATTCAATATGGTTGTTAATAAAAGAATTAAACTAATGCTTAATATTGTTTTTAGTCCCCATGTTCCTAAAAGATATACTTCTTTATATTTTAAATATAATAATCCTATTATAGCAGAAATTATACCAAAAAAAATTCCTTGTTTCAATGTTTTTAAATTTTTTATTTTAGTTTCCAAATGATACATTAGTATTCCATAGAAAAGCCCCATAGATTCAACAAGCCATCCTGTTGGCCATTGACATGCTTTTCCCATAAAACTGTATAATAATACAATTCCACATAACAAATAGTCTCGTATTTTTGAGTTTTTAATAAATTTATATACACACCAAAATATTATGTAATAACATAGTAAAATAGTAATAAATATAATATTTTGTACTCCAATAATAGTTAATATAGTTTCTAAAATAGTTTCCTGTGGTTGTAAAAAAGCAGATATTGTACGCGTTAACCAAAAAGGAATTAATAGTACTAATATCCTATTTCTCCAAAAATGTTTTATATAATCTGGTTTATTTTCTACACTATATCTTAATCCATACGCAGATAACATAAAAAATATTGATACGGCTACATATCCAAAAGATGAAATTGCATCTTGTAATGCATTTCCATGTTGTTTTGGAATATGTACTAATATTACAATAATACAGCATATTGCTTTTATAATCATTCCTTGTTCTTTATCAAGAATTCCTACTTTTTCGTTTGTTTCGTCATATTTATTTATTTTTAACCATTTGTTGTTTAATATCTTTTTCAACAATCTCTTCTCCTGTCATATTTTTTAGTTGTTCTTTTGATTTTTCTGACAGTCCATCATTTACTATACAATTCATATCACATGTAGAACATTTGTCTAATTCTTCTTTACTTATTTTTCCTTCTTTATAGTTTTTTACAATTTTATTTTCAAACATAGAATATTTTTGCTTTTTATAAAATCTTAAAAATTTATGTTTAATAACCCACCATGCTGGTTTCCATATATATTTATGCATTGCTGGTGATACAGAACCTATCATCCAACATTGTCTATTGCAATTTCTTACTTTTGTTCTAACTGCATTTGCTTGTTCTGAGTTCCATAATTCTTCCCATGTTTGTTCATTTAAATTTCCCATTACTTCTTTTTCTTTTGTTCCATTACATGGCATAACATCTCCATATGGATCAATGAAAAATGTATCAAATGCCATATCACATGGTAATAATCTTTTTTGCCCAAATATATAATTGATTAATCCATGATTAAAATATGCTCTAAACCATTTTTTAGGTGAATTTGATTCTAATAGTCTGTTAATTAATTTTTCAAAGTTTTCTGCTACCATTAATCTGTCTTTAATGATATTTTTTGCTTCTACAAAATAAAAGGAATTATGAAGTGATGCTGTTGCAAATTCCATATTTAATTCATTTGATAACTCATATAATGGTACTAAATCTTTTGCATTTGCATCTTGCACTGTCATTCCAAATCCAACATCAGGATGTTTCATTTCTACTAGTTTTTTTAGTGTTAAATAACCTTTGTTGAATCCATCTTCTAGCCCTCTTATTTTATTGTTCGTTTCTTCTAATCCTTCAATTGATATTCTGATTCCTACATTTGGAAATTCCTCACATAATTTGATAATTCTGTCTGTAAAAAATCCATTTGTAGAAATTACTATCCTATCTGATTTTTTATATAATTCTCTTACAATTTCTGACAAGTCTTCTCGAATAAATGGCTCTCCTCCTGTGATATTTGTAAAATACATTTTAGGTAATTTTTTTATTGTTTCAATGCTTAATTCTTCTTCTGGTTTTGAAGGGCATTTATAACGATTGCACATAGTACATCTTGCATTACAACGATATGTAACAATAACTGTTCCATTCAATTTTTTATCTGCCATTTTTTTTATTCTCCTCTTTTAATGTTTCAAAAATTTTTATTAATTTTTGATAATGTTGTTCCATTGAATATTCATTTTTTATACATTCTATATTATTTCTTCCAATTTGTTTTACTAAATTGTCATCATCTAATTTTAAGATACAGTCAGCAATTTGTTTGCTATTTCCTATTTCAAATAAATATCCATTTATTCCTTCTTTTACTGTTTCTGTTAAACTTCCTATATTTGTTGCAATTACTGGTTTTCCATATGAGAAGCCTTCTAATATTGTGTTTGGTAAATTTTCATACCAAATAGATGGAACAATCACAAATCTTGCATTTTTTATGATTGTTTCTAATTCTTCTCCTTTTTTGAATCCTAAAAATTCTACATTTTTTATATTTTTTTCTTGTACATATTTTTTTAATCTTTTTGCTTCTTCCGTTGTATCATCTCCCATTATTTTTAGCTTATATTTTTCATCTAATATTTCATATGCTTTGATAACATATTCTACTCCTTTTTCTTCTGAAATTCTTCCAAAATATAATCCATATGTACCTACATTTTCTATATTAGCTTCTTTTTCTCTACAAAATGTAGGTACATGACATATGTTATTCTTTTCAAATCCATTTTCTTGTAATTTAACTTTTAGATAATTTGAAGGTGTGATGATTGTATCAATGTTTTTATATACTTTTATAAATTTATGTACTTTCATGGAAAAAACACGAATTATTGAAGCAAATAATGAATTTTTGACACATTTTTTCTTTATACAAGATTTGTATCCGTTTTTTAGGCATTCTTCACAAATTGTTCCTTTGTATAAGAAATCGAATTTTGGGCATAAAAGGAAATAATCTGATAGCCTCACTATAACCGGCTTTTTCATTTCCTTTGCACCTTTTATAACACTTGGTGATAATTTATTAATAAAATGCAAAATATAAACAATATCTGGATTTGTGTCTTTGATGATTTTTTTTATTGCTTTTTTGGTACTGAAAGAATAAATGCTTCTTGATAACATTTGTAAAATTGTTTTTGGTGTTTTCTTATAGTCTTCATAATATACTGCATCTTTGCTTCCAATTGGTTCTACAAAATATTTTTCATATTCTGTTTTTTCATTTTTATTGGATTTTACAGAAAAAGGGATAACTTCATGTCCCTCTTCTTCTAACTTTTTTTTAATATTGAACATATATTTTTCTGGTCCACCAGAAATAAAATAACGATAATTAACAAGTAATATCTTCATGCTTATATAGCTCCTTCTTTTTTTAGAATTTTTACAATTGTTTTTAATAGTAATTGTATGTCTAATTTTAAGCTACTTTTTACACAATATTCCATATCCATTTCTAATCTGTCTTTAAATGCTATATCACTACGTCCATTAATTTGCCATAATCCTGTTAATCCTGGTTTAAATAAAATTATGTATCTATAATATGTTCCCATTTCTTTCTTTTCTCTTCTTAAATATGGACGAGGTCCTACTAAACTCATTTCTCCTTTTAATACATTGATAAATTGTGGGAATTCATCTAAACTTGTTTTTCTAAGAAATCTTCCTATTTTTGTGATTCTTGGATCATCTTTTAACTTTTTGTATTTAGCATATTCTTCTTTTGCTTCTGGATTTTCTCTTAAATATTTATTTAAGATTCTATCAGCTCCAACAACCATTGTACGGTATTTGTACATTAAAAATATTTTTCCATCTTTTCCCATTCTTTTTTGAGTATAGAAAATTGGGCCCTTATCTTTTTCTATGATATTGGCTATATAAACGACAATTGTTAGTGGTACCAATAATATTATTCCTACTAAACTTCCTATTATATCTATTGTTCTTTTTATTATTGTTTTTGTTTTATTTTTAGAAATTAATATGGTTTTTTCAATTTCTTTAGAAGCACACATTATTTCATGATTTGCTATACATTCCATATCTTCATTTATCATTTTCATAGTAATACTCCTCAAATCATTCTAATTTTATTATATATTCTTTTAATTATAATGTCAAACAAATTTCAATCTTTTTTTACATTTTTTTCGCTAAAAAAAAGTTGCATTTCTGCAACTTTTTTTTATTACTGATTTTTACCACAACAATTTTTGTATTTTTTCCCACTTCCACATGTTCTGTCCCTATTAGTATATATAGTACATATAGTATTTATTGTATTATCTGTATTTCAAAGGTTTCACAAACAAGTAACAATTTATATATATAGTATATATAGTATATATAGTATTTATTTTATTATCTGTATTTATCTCCTGCGAACAAATTGTGAACATTGTTCGCAATATTTCATCTTACTAATTAATGGTTATTATACATTATTTGAAAAATATGGTCAATACTTTAGTCTTGTATTTTCCAATACCCACTTTTATTATTTCCTATTCTTTTTAGAATTTGTTTTCTCTGTAAATTATTCATATTCGTAGTTATAGTTCTTTTGGATATACCTATAATTTCAGCCAATTTTGATTGAGAAATT
>CANQTN010000003.1 GCA_947626815.1 uncultured Clostridia bacterium
ACAGCTTATATATGATACTGTTATGATTTTGCATAATTAAATTTTTTATATCTAACCAAAATCTAACCAGAATTGAAAGCAAAATATACGTTCAAGCCTTAATTTGAATAGGGTTTGATGGAATTGTAGGTATAGAGCTAATTTAAAAAATGCCTTTTTTAAATTTTGAGAAAAAGAATGTTACAAATTTTAATTAAATCTTAGAAACTGGCTAAATATAAGCTTTTCTTTTTTGAATTTTTGTTAGATTTTTGTTAGATGGAAAAAATATTGTCTTAATAAGCACTAAGAGTAAATAAGAATATAATTAAAGATAAAAATATAGCGACATTAAAATATTAAAAGTATTGTTGTAATTTATACTTTGTTTTAAAAAAGTTGATAAAATAGAAAAAATATGATACACTAAAAATATAATATACAATTAAGTTTATAACTTTTAATGTAATAATTTAAAAGAAAATTTAAAATTGTATATTTAAGATAAATATAGAAAGAAAGTGATAACAATGCCAAACAACGTAGAAAAAACAATAAATAAATTTGTTAAAGAAATAAAAAAAGTTTTAGAAAATCGATTAATAAAAGTAATTTTATATGGTTCATATGCTAGAGGAGATTTTCATAAAAATTCTGATATAGATATATTACTTTTAACTGATTTAAATGAAGAAGAAATAGAAGAATACAGGGATAAAATATGTGACATTATATTTGATATTGAATTAGAAGAAGATATACATATCTCTCCAATTATAAAAAATATTGATAAATATAATGCAAGAGTAAATATCATTCCTTTTTACATGAACATACAAAGAGAAGGAGTTGAATTATAATGGAAAATCAAGAAACGACAATAGAATTTGCAAAATACAGATTAGAAAAAGCAAAAGATACATTAAAAAGTGCAAAATTGTTATATGATAATCATGATTTAGTTGGTGCTAACAATAGAGCATATTATAGTATATTTTATGCTATAAGGTCAGTTCTTGCACTAGAAAGAATAGATTTTAAAAGACATAAGGATGTAATAGCATATTTTAACAAAAACTATATAAAAACAGAAATATTTCCTAGAAAAATGGGAAGTAAAATAACCCAAGCTCAAACTATTAGAGAAGATAGTGACTATGATGATGAATATTCTCCTTCCGATGAAAAAACCGTGCAACAAATTGACACTGCTAATGAATTAATTCAAATGGTAGAGAATTTTTTAAATACTAAAGCTAATTAACTACTTTAATCATAACAATAAAAAATATTATTGAGAAAGTTATATAAAAATAATAGGATTTAAGAACTTCTTTTAAATCCTATTATTTTTTATGTTCTAGTATTTACAATCAGCTCATAAACTGCCTTTTTTTCATCTAACAAAAATCTAACAAAAATTCAAAAAAGAAAAGCTTATATTTAGCCAGTTTCTAAGATTTAATTAAAATTGATAACCATTTTTTAATCAAAAAGCCAAAAATATATTTTTAAAATTAGCTATATATCTACATTCCAGCAAACCCTATTCAAATTAAGGCTTGAACGTATATTTTGCCTTCAATTCTGGTTAGATTTTGGTTAGATATAAAAAATTTAATTATGCAAAATCATAACAGTATCATATATAAGCTGTCTTGGTTTTATTACAGTGCACATGTAGCTAAGTATGCATGGATGAATGCAGTAACAGCAACAGGAGATGAAAAAACACCTTTTGCAGGAACAGTAAAAGAATCTAAATTAGCAGATGCATTCCAAATAAACTTAGAAGGAATTGAAGGTGTTAAGTTAGAATATTCTGTACATAACAGAACAATTGGATGGTCTGACTGGATGTCAGAAGGACAAATCGCAGGATATGTACAACCAGATGATAAATTTGGAAGTAAAGATATCAAAGATTGGAAACAAGCTGAGGCAATCAAAATAACAGTAGTAGAAGGTTATGATAAACTACAAGCAGCAGGATATGAAATAAGATATCGTGTACATCTAGGATATGACGGATGGGAAAAAGAATGGACAGTAGCAGATGATTCAACAGTAGTAATCAATAAGAGAACTGAAAACAGCCAAACAGGAAAAGATGCAAATGGAAATAAAGTTATAGCTGGATCAGTTGGATGGTCTAGAAGAATTGAAGCATTACAAGTTATGCTTGTAAAAACAAGAACAATAGATGATGCAAAAGCAGAGGCAGTTGCAAAATTAGAAAAATATAAAGACTTTATGTCAGATGAAGCAAATGCAGATTATAAAGACGAAGCAACAGCAATAGAAAAAGCTATTTCAGATGTTAATAAAGCAGAAACAGAAGCTGAAATCCAAGAAATAGTTGATAAAGCAATAGAAGGCGTTAGCCCAGAAGCTAAAAAAGCTATGGAACAATTAGATGAAGCTAAAGAAGAAGCTCTTGCTGATTTACAAAAATATTTAGATGCAGGAAAAGGATTAGGAAGTGAAGATAAAGCAAGACTTGAAAGTCTTGTAGCTGAAGCTTCAAAACAAGTAGAAGCAGCAAACTCAGAAAAAGGAGTAACTGATGCTGTTGGAACATTCAAAGGATTAATGAATGCTTCAGAAACATTAGGAGCTGTAGCTTTACAAAAAGCGAAAGATGATATAATAGCAGCTTTAGAAGAATGTAGAGATGCTTCAAAACCAGCATTAAATAATTTAATTGATGAAACAATTGAAGAAGTTAACGAGATGACAACAGTTGAACAAGTAGAAAATAAAATGAAAGAATTATTAAATGAAGATGAAGACGAAAGTGCACTTGGTTCAATCATAAAATTAAAAAATGCTCAAAAAGAGGCATATGAAAAATTAAAAGCATATGAAGATTATTTAGCAACAAACACTACACTTACAGAAAGTGATAAACGTGCTATTCTAAATGAAATTAATACAGTAAAAGAATTAATTGATAATGCAGAAAGTGATAAAAGTATCAATAATTCTAGTGACCCAAAAGGTGCAATGGACAAATTTGAAGAATTCATGAATGAACCTAAATATAAAGTAACAAATGATGCAGTAAAATTAGAAGTAGCTAAAAAAGAATTAGCAACTAAATATCAAGAATACTTAGCTGAATTAGCTCCATATCTAGCAAGTTCAGATGAAAATACAAAGAAAATCGCAGAAAAAGCAGCAGAATCTATGAAGAAAATTGCTGAACCTGAAGAAGCATATACAACAGAAGATGCTATTACTAATCCTTCAACAGGTGCATTGAAAAAATTAAAAGCATTATATGAAGAAAATGAAGGTGGATCTACACCTAGTGAACCTGGAGAAGATCAACCTTATAAATTAGAAGATATTGAAAATGATAGTGAGGAAACTTTCGTAGGATATGAAAAAATATTAAAATATAATGATGAACTTGCTAAGAGACTAGACAAAGAAGATAAAGAAGCTCGTGAAGCTGAATATAAAAAAGCTATAGAAGTATTAGACTTATATGAAACAGTATTAAAAGATCCAACAGCTATAGGAGAACTAGGATTATCAAATAGTGATGTTACAAACATTCAAAATATGTTAGATGCAACAAGAAGTTCAGTTACTAAAGCTACAGGAGCAAAAGCAATAAAAGATGCAATGAACTTATTAAGAGATGCAACAACTAAAGAAAATGGATTCTTAGATAAGTATTATCCAGAATATGCTGAATATGCAAGTAACTATGAATTCGAACATGCACAAACAGCTGCTCTTAACAAATTAGAAGAATATGCAGAAACTTATGCAGATGTTGATGATTTAGTAGGAGCAGAAAAACCAATTACTCAAGCAATTTCAAATATCGAAATTATGCAAGCTGATAGAAATACAGCTGAAGAAGTAAATACAGCATTAAAAACTGCTGAAGATGCAATTGAATTATATGAAAAAGGAAAATTATTAGATGCAGAAAAAGAAAGATTAATTAACAAATATCAAGAAGTTCAAAATGCTACTGAAGATGCTGGTGTAAAAGCTGATACTAAAGAAGCAATTGAAAAAATAAAAGCTGTTACAATTGAAGACGCATCAAATTATGAAGAAAAAATGAAAGCACTTAAAGAAATTGAAGAAAAATATGATAAAGACTTAAAAGATGATTTAGATAAAATAGCAGCAGACAAAGAAAAAGCTAGACTTGATGCAGTGAAAAAAGTATTACCTTTAATTGATGCATATATTGATATTGCAAAAGTTGGTGGTAGAAATGCAGTTGTTACAGCATTAACAGATTATAGAAACCTAGTAAGTAACGCTGAAGATGCTGAAGCTGTAGAAGCACTTAAAACAGAAATGGATGATGAATATATCCAAAAAACATGTAAAACAATATATAAACAATATGAAGCAATCACAGATTTAAATAAAATTTATAATGACACTTATACAGGTGTTGGAAAAGAAAAATATAAACCATATTTAACAGAAATCAAAGCTGTAATTGATGAAGGAATTAAAGCTATCAAAGAAATCAAAATAAATGATTGGAATGACGAAGATGCAATGACAGCAGAAATTGAAAAGATTGCAAAAATACAAGATAGCTCTACTTTAGAATCTGGAACTGTTAAAGAAAAAATTGACAAAATCGACACAAAAATAACAAAACTTCAAGAAGAAAAAGACAGAGTTGCTAAAAAGAGAAGTGGAACAATCTATAAAGAAATTGATAAATATAATTCTGGTGTACAAAGTGAATTAGATGAATATGTTTCTGATGTTGTAAATCAAATCAATGCAGTAACTGAAGATACAGAAAAATTTACTGAAATTAAGAGATTAGAAAAATTAGCAATAGACAATATTACAAACCATGTTAAAGGAGCTATAGCAAGTGATGCTAGAAATGTAGAAAATTCTGAAGTTGCAACAGATTCAGTTAAATCTAAAGACCTTACTGAAGTTCAATCAAATGT
Organism: uncultured Clostridia bacterium; assembly: GCA_947626815.1. Lineage (GTDB taxonomy): Bacteria > Bacillota > Clostridia > TANB77 > CAG-508 > CAG-269. Next base: position 4,932 of record CANQTN010000003.1, read on the forward strand.
TGAAATTGCTAATAGTGAAACAAAAGGTGTAAATTTTGACGTAAGTGGTAAACTAACTAAATTAGAAACAGACTGGGAGGGACTTAGTATGACTAATAAAACAGGATATTTCCTTTGCTTAAAAGTTTCTAATAAATATGCTAAAAAAATCGAAGCTAAACTAGGTGATTCATCAGATGATGTTGAAATTGACACAACTACTCTTGCCGAGTCAGGATATGTTACAGTAATTGTAAGAGTTGCAGCTAAAGAAACATCTGGAAATGTAGGTGAAAATAAAAAATTAACTATTTCATATTATAGTGATGACGGTACTACTAAAGTTGTTGATGAAGTATATTCATTAAATAGTATTACAGATAATGTTGAATAGAAAACCAAAAAAGAAGGCTTTCCCTAATTTTAGGGATGCCTTCTTTGTCGTTTAGGAAATGTTATTATTTTATGCCTTCAACTTCAACACTACTTTCTCCACTATTTTCTATAGTTACTTTTGTTCCATTTGAAGAATTTACTGTTACTGTTACTTTTTCTACAGTTACTCCAAATTTAGATAACCATGCATTTACTTCATTCAGTACATTTTCTGTTATCTCAACTCCTTGAGAAACATTATTGTTTAATGCTGTCCTTAATGTGTCTATTGTGTATTCTTTTATTTCAATAGTTTTTCCTTTTAATACATCTGGAGCAGCTGTTTCTGCTATTGCTTCTATTTTTGCTGTTGTTTCATTATCTTTGCTTGCTGCAGCCAAAGTTATTGTTTTTCCTCCTGTTAATTTATCACTTGCTATATCAACTTCACCTTTTTCTACTTTAACTACTATGTCACTTCCTACTGTTACATTGCTATCTTGAGTTATTGTTACTTTTCCTCCATTTCCTTTTATTGTTATACTTCCTTGCTGTGTTGTACTGGTTCCATTAGAACTTACAAATTTAATTTTTACATTTCCATCTGTTTTACTTCCATCAACGCTATTATTTAAGTTCTCAAATACTAAGTTATTTGATTCTTCGCCATTAGCTACTACTGTTAACTCAACTCCATTTGAATTTTGTGTTTTAGTATTTATTACTGTTTCTAAAGAGGTTTTCATTTTTACGTTATTTACTGTTACTTCAGCACCGGATACTACTTTTAAACCTTCTACTGTGTCTGTTCCTGTTTTGATTTTTACACCATTACCTAATGTTACTACTTCATTTTTTCCTTTTTTGAAAGCAGTTAAGTCAAATTGTCCTCCTTTTAGGTTTACTTCTGCTGGATATTTCATACTGTTTACCTCTCCTGTAGGTTTTCCAATTTTTCTTTCATTGCTATTTCCAGTAATATTTAAAACTTTGCCTTCTAAAAAGTCACTATACATGAATGATGCATCATCAGCTCCATTAGCACTACTATTTAACATTAAATCAATTACATTACCTGTGATTGTTACTTTATCTCCAGCTTTTAGTTTTGAAAGGAATGATTTTAATCCTATAAATTCATTTTTTAATTTTTCATTGTTAAAATCTTTAGCAGTATATTCAACGCCATCTATTTTTATACTATTTCCGTTTGATTCTGCAAAGAAAGTATTTGTACCTTTTTTACACTCTTCTGTTTTATCTTCACATGTTAGTTCCTTAACTCTTGGCATTGTATGTCCATTTGATATTACTTTACTCCAGCCTTCAAATTCTCCACATTTCGTGATTAATCTAAATTCATATTTTGTATTAGCTTCTAATCCATTTACTGTAAAATATGTTGCTGTTACTTTTCCTTCTTCATCTGTTTCATAATTTGTTTCCACTTTTTTAGTTCCCATATCTGTTTTACTTTCATCGTCTTGAACTTTATATACTCTTACTGAGTATGTTAAATCTGATTCCTTTTCGCCATAGACACAAACATTTCCATTATATGGACCTTTAAGATAACTGTCACTATCAACAGAAGCTCCTAGCTTAAATGTCATCGAATTATCTGTAGTACTTGTAATATCTGCTTCTCTATATGGTGCACAGAAGTAATAATATTCTGGTTGTGAATCTACATAGATTGTATTTTTTTCTTTATTTTTTTCAGACTCTTCTTTTGTTTTTTCTCCATTTACAGTTGCAACTACTTCTGCATAATATCCATAGTTACGATCTAATTTTCTTTCTCCTGTCCAATTTTCTTTTGGATATTCTTCTTTTCCTGTTTCTGTAGCATAATAGATTGATTTATTTTCTGATTTTGTTGTTGTAGATGTAATTCTAGCTGTTGTTCCAAATACTCCAGTATCTTTATCTTCTAGATATAGTTTTACTGTATATCCTCCACAATTTGCATCATTTTCATCCCATGATAGTCTTGGATATCCATTGCTTTCATCTGTTGTTAATTTTATATTGCTTACTGGTGATACTGCTTTTACTGTTACCTTTTCTGATGTAACTACTTCTGAATTTACAGTTGCTTTAGTTGAATCTGCTATATCTCCTTTTGTTACTACAGTTATATAATATTCTCCTGCCTCTAAAGTTGTTGTTGGATCATTATAGTTTCGTAACTCAAATTCGTTTCTACCTGCTATTTCTTCATGATAAATTTCTCCGTCTTTATATAATGTTACAATATATCCATGATTAATAGTACTTTCATTGTGAGGATTTGACCAACTAAATTTATTAGTATCTGATGCAACTGAAGTTGGTAAAGTTATATTTGCTATTTTTTCTTCTTTAGTTGTACTTGCATCATTTGCCATATCCACATGTGGTAAACTTATTGCATCATCAGCTACTATGGTTTGGCTTCCATATGAATTTTCTACTATATAGTATATTTTATATGAATTACTATTGCCTAATCCACTAATTATTTCTTCTATAGAATCTCCATTAACTGTTATTGTTTTTGTTACAGGAGTATATTCGCTTTCATTAACATTTGTTGATGATTTACTAAATTTTTTTGTTTTTGTATCCCATTTTACTGGATCTCCAGTATAACCTGTTTTTATTACATTATTTGGTACAGCACAATAGTATATTGTTTTTACATCACTCTTGCCGTATTTTGTTGCTTTAAATGTTGCATTATCTGTATTGCTACGTTCTGCACTAACTCGTGCTATTAATGGTTCAACTGTATTTTTTGTAACTTTTACTTCGCCTAATGGCGTTGCATATTTTGTATCCTTTGCATCAAATAATCTAAAATATATTGTTCCATCTAATATATGTGGATAACCTCCAATTAAATCTGCTTGTTCTTTTTCATCTTTTGTCATATCAATTTTTTTGTCACCACTTGTTGTTACTTTCATTTCTTTTTTATCGTTATTTGTTTCATCAGGATTTGTTACTGTAGTTTCATTTAAACCATTTATGCTTAATTTCTTTCCACTTTCATCAAATGCTACTAATTTTAATGAAGTATCTTTAGCAACTTCTTTATCAAATGTTACTTTTACATTTAAGTCTTCTTGATTTATATTATTGATAATATTATTTTCATTAATTGTAATATTGTAGTTGTATGCTGGTACTTCTGGTTCTTGTTTTGTTTTTACAAGCATAACTTGTAATGCTTCAATTCTTCTAGACCATCCAACTGATCCTGCTATAACTTTGTTTCCATTTGCGTCTTTTCCTGTTTGGCTGTTTTCAGTTCTTTTATTGATAACTGTTTTTGAATCGTCAGCTACTGTCCATTCTTTTTCCCATCCGTCATATCCTAGATGTACACGATATCTTATTTCATATCCTGCTTCTTTTAATTTGTCATAACCTTCTGCAACTGTTATTTTGACTGCCTCTGCTTGTTTCCATCCATCCGCATTACTTAATCCTTCTGTTTTAATTTCTCCTGCTTCGATGTTTTCGTCTACAAATTCAGACCATCCTTTTTGTCTGTTATGTACAGAATATTTTAGTTTTACACCATCTATTCCTTCCAAATTGATTTTGAACCCATCTGCAAGTCTAGATTTTCCTACTGTTCCAGTGTAAGGTGTATTTTCATCTCCTGTTGCTGTTACTGCATCCATCCAACCATTTACTGGTACATGTGCACTGTATGTCAATGTTGGTATACTTGTTGCTGCTCTAACTGCTGGTATTGGAAATGTTGCAAATGCCATTGTTCCAGCTGTAGCGAGCATTAAACTGCCTTTTAAAAAATTCTTATTTCCCATTTTTATATTCCTCCTTCTTCTATGGTTTAATATTTTTTTAGAATAGCAATTCTAGTGAAATTTATATCACAATGAACTACAAAAGTCAATATATTTTTTTATTTTTTTAGGAAAATTTTTTCTATTTTTATCTAACATTATTACTTTCTAAAAAGTTTTACCAATTTTTTGTTAATTAGTACCAGTAAAGTTAAAATCTGTTATTCTTTAATAATATATCTTAGATTATATTAAAACATAATTGCCACCTATTCCCCCAGCAAAACTCAATCAAATAAAAAAAGTAATATTTAATTTATCAATAATAATTAAATATTACTCTTTCTTACTTTTTAAAACTATTTAATATATTTTTACACAAAATTTATTATATTTAGAAGATTACCAAGAACCTCCTCCACCTCCTCCAGAGCCTCCTCCAGATGAGCCACCTCCGCTTGAACCTCCGCCACTATCACTTGATGGACTAGATGACATTGCTGTTGTTGCAGAGGCCATTGTTGTAGTCATAAATGCTCCAAAAGTATGCATATTGAAATCTCCTGGTGAATCATACCAATTAGGAGCTTGAAGTGCTATTGTTTCAAATTGGTTAATCCATACATCTGACACCCCTAGGGCATAAGTATAAGGTAATATATTATAAAAATATTCAGGATTTTTTTCAACTAAGCTTTCTAATTGAGGCTTTTCTGCAGTTTCCAAAAATCTTTTGAAACCTCTTAATTTTCCTAGCATTTCATTTCCAAAAGCTGTTCTCTTTGGCATTATTTTTATAAATAATATTATAGTAGCTACACATATTATTCCAATAATATAAGTAATTAAGTATATACTATTATCAGTTAGTGCAGGTAATACTATAAATGACCAAGGCATTCCACCAAATCCTAATCCCCAAATAAGTCCAAATATTTTTTCTACTATTGGTGTTTTTCCAAATACCATTCCGAATAAGAATGAAAATCCAATTCCAGGAAATAATAATGCAAAAATTAATATTTCTGCTCCAGAATATTCTACAACAGGTTTAATTGTAATTAATGCAAATATTGCAATAATCATTATTATAAGCCATTTTGTTTTTCCATTTGCAGATGATTCAAATATTTTATTTTTATTTTCTTTGCTATTTAAGTTATTTCTTATCCTATTTAATGTCATGTAAAAATTATCATATAAATCAGATTTAGTAACAGATGTTTTTTCAGCTGTATCTGTTGCTAATTCCATTGCTTGAGCAAAATTGAGTTTTTCTCCATTTTGCTTAGCTTCATTTATAATTTCTCTAACTTTTTTCATACTTACACTATTTTTACTTTTAAATAATCCATTAAAAAATATTCTTTCGTTTTCATTATTTCCATCATATTCTTTTAACTTGGTAATTTGAAAACTCTTAGATTGTTTTAAGAAACCTTGTTCTTCTATTTCCTCTATTTTTAAATAACCTTTATTTGCTAAATATATTAATAATGAAATTATACCTGAAGTATTAGCCGTTCCTTCATATAAAAAACCAACCTCGGCTGAATTATATCCCTCTGGTGGGTAAAATTCCACTGTTTCTATGACTTTATCATCTTTTCCATATTTAGCCCATATTCTATCAGCAATTAAAACACAAATTAAAGAAATTATTATTACTCCAGTAGAATATATATCCATATTTGTCTTGGTGCTAACAAAATAACCTTCTGGCAATGTAAGTCTAACTGTTACTGCTTGTCTTTCACTTAATGGATTTTTTAAAAAGCCACTAATTACATTTCCATCCACACTATATGAAACATTTGAACTATTTGTTGAGCCTTTTTCTCCACTTGAAAAGCCCAGCAATGATTTGTCAAATGATTTTGGCATTATAATTTTAAATGTTACATTACTTATACTTGTATCCCATTCATCACCTATTAAATTATAATATAATTCATCAGAATTCTTTAATGGATCTTTTCCAATATTATATGTATATTTTATAGTATATGTTTGACTTCCTGTAACAGTTTTATTAGAATCTCCAATTTTTATTACTTTATATCCATCTTCGTTAGATGTTGTATATTTTTCATTTACTTCGATATTGCTTATTTTCGCTCTGTTATTAGATGTAGTTCCATCTAATCTGCTTATAGTATTTTTTAATGGTATTTTTCTAAATATTCCATGTTTTGCAATATTAAAGTAAGCTGTTATTGTTTCTGTAATGTCAAAAGTATTATTTTCATTTACTATCATGTCTATTTTATAATCATTTATTACATAATCATATTTGCTATAATTTTCATTTACAGTACTTGATATTGTTTTAGTTGATTGATTTATATTTACTGATAAAGAATAAAAATAGATGTCATTTACTGAATATCCTGATTTTATTTGAGATATATTTCCAACATTACTGTATGAATTTTTTTCATAAGCTGGTACATATTGATTTGATTCTAATGTTGCTATTAAATTATAATTTTTATCATAGAATGTTGCAGTTGCAATAAAATTTTCAGCTGAATTTCCTTTGTTTTCTACAACTCCTGCTAATCCGAATATTTCTGATTCATTAGAAAAATTTTTAAAATTTATTGGATTAAAATAAAGATTTCCTATTGCTAATGTAGAAGTTTCATTAATGTTTTTATAATCAATATTGATAGCTTTTACATTACATTTTTGTAAAATTATCATAATTAATGTTAAAATAATTACTAGAATAGCCTTTTTTTTATTTTTTATCATTTTTACAATTCCACCTTTACATTATTTTTTTCTTCTGCATTTGCTTCAAACATATTTGCTTGTTTAAAGCCAAAAATATTTGCAACTATATTGCTTGGAAACATTTGAATTTTATTATTTAAAATTCTAACTGATCCATTGTAATATTTTCTGCTATTTGCTATTTCATCTTCAATTTTAGTAAAATCTTTACTTAGTTGCAAAAAATTATCACTAGCTTTTAATTCTGGATAATTTTCTGAAATTGCCATAATTTTAGAAATGCCTTGCGATAGTTGTTCATTAATATCTATTTTTTTATTTATTGACATGTTATTATAACTATTTGTTCTTAAAGATGTTATCTCATTAAATGTTTCTTTTTCATGTTTTGCATAACCTTTTACTATTTCTACTAAGTTAGGTATTAAATCCCATCTTTTTTTTAAATATATATCCATAGTTGAAAAGGCTTCTTTTACTATGTTATTTGTCCTTACTAAACTATTATATGTGACTAAAAAATAAATAATTAATAATATTATGATAACAATTATTATATATAAAATCATAGTATTCCTCCTTGTAAATATTTATACCATTTTTTTTAATTAATATCAATATATTTTTTTGTATTTCCGTCATTTTCTCCTTTATAAATGCATCTAGTGGATTTTTCAAAAATATAAAGAAAGATGAGATTAATTCTCATCTTTAATAGCATTTTTTCCTCATTTATTATTATCAATTACGTCATGGATATAACCACATCATTCATTCAACTAAGCATCAATCCACCCAGTGACTTAATTGGTTTTCATCTCCATGTTCACATGGAATCTTTTCAGTCTTTTGAGCAGCTAAGTCAGTAACTAACCCTGGACAATCTATTAGTCGATCTTTCATTGTAACACCATTTGTCATATCTTTTCCACACGTACCAACACTTGTAGTGCAAGGTTGACCAATGCTTGCTTTCCAATATTCATTAGAACATTCCACACTACAGAAAGTCCTTTCTGGTATAAACTTACCAACATGACCATCCTCGCATTTTGGTCTAGAAACCCACCTTTCTTGGTAAAAATTAATAGTATTATTACAATTACAACAAGTTGTTTGAGAATTGTCACCCAACGGATTAGTAGGTATTGCCTGTTTTAACTTCCCACAAGGAATACTTGCAGAACAAGTCGATTTCGTACCATGATATTGCTCCTCATGTTCACTGCAGTGCCAGCAATAATCTCCCCAATAATCATGTTGTTCACAGTAATTCTGTTGAGTTGTAATTTTTTGTGTACAATTTGGTTTTGTAGTATTTTGACTAATACTTATCGAACTATGATCATTACAATGCCAACAATTGTTTCTTTCTTCTTTACATGTCTCACAATATTTATAAATTCTCTCTGTTACTCCTGCACAATAATATTTATTCGTAGCTATTGATTTTCCTTCATTTTCTGCATTATCTGATACTTTTGCTTTGAAATTATATGTTGTCCCTGTTTCTAGTCCTCTAAATGTATAACTTTCTGAACTATATGGTGTCCAAGTACTACCATCATCACTACTAAAATAATATGTGCTTTCATTTATTCCACTTTGTGCATTTGTATCTGTTTTTTCTGTATCTATTGCTGTTGCAGTTACTGTTGCTGTATCTCCCTCAGTTGATACTGTTATTGTAACTGTTGGTGCTGATTTATCTATATTTCCTATACTTGCTGTTGCATATATATCCCCTTTTAATTTTGTATCATCTCGCAATTTAAAGTATACTGCTCCATTTATATCTCTTTCTACCCCTGTTTCTGGATAGTCTAACCATTCACTGCTATCTAATGAATATTGCATTGTATATCCATTTGTTGCTTTTTCACATATTGCTTTTATTGTTACTGGTCCCTTAGTCCATAGTTTATCTGGAATATATGTAAATGATATATCCTTTTCTGTCAAATCTGGTTTTATTACCGGATCCTCTCCTGGTTGCGCTGGTAACTCTACCTTTTCTCCATCTTTATATATCACTACTTCTCCTACACTATCTATTCTCACATTATATTCGTTTATTTTACATTTTAAACATCCTCTTAATTGCTCATTTTCATCATCTTTGTTATGATACTCTGGTTCTTCTGTTAATTCATCTTTCATATTTTTCTTTATATTCTCTAATAATAGATTCATATCCAATTTTCCATCATTATTGTATGAACCATATACTTGCATTTGAACTCTCTCTTTTATTGCTTCCTTTTTTGTTTTTTCTACTGCTGATGTTGCTTTTTTTAATATTCCATCTTCTCCCGTTATTGTTGATATAGTTATTCCCACTAATATTAATAACACTATTATTGTTATCACTAATGCTATTAATGTTATCCCTTTAGCTTGCCTCAGCCTTCCCTTTCTTATTGTTCTCAATCTTATTTCATTTTTTTCACTTAAATGTCGACTTTCTTTTGCGTTTCTTTTTTTTAATTTCATTTGTTCGATCATAATTCAATTCCTCTTTCCTTTTATTTTTCAATAACATTATATTTTAACCATCTTGTTATTTTATTATGGGAACTTGTTATTACATTTATGATATCATATCAACTTTTCTTTTTCAATATTTGCAATCAAAATGTAAAAATTGTAATATAAATTAAATATTTCCTTGCTTTCTTTAATATTTTGTTTATTTTCTTAATCTTTTGTAAATGGTAAAATAAAACTGATACTTTCGTAATTTTTTTGATATAAATTGCAAAAGTATCAGTTTTATTTTACCATTTATAGAATGTACCTATTAAAGCTATTTTAGAATTTGAACAAAAAAATGAATAGAAATATAAAAACCCCCGCCTTAGCCGTCAGTTACCTCGAATTTTTAAGGACCTGCTCCTAGAAACAGGTGGGTGTCTACCTAAATACTCCTGGGCTTCTCACTCGAATTTGTGAGCTTGCACGCCATATTCAGAGAATTGACCCCTCTTTATATTTGTTGGTTCTAAAAATTCTGCCTATACGCACTATGCAGGGAAAATTATTTACTATTTTATTATTTATATTTTAGCATAATTATATATTGTTTACAAATTAATAGTTACACTTAATTTTTAATATATTTTATATTATATATGTTTATCTTTATTTTTTATGCAAAAATCTCACTCATTCATATTTTTTTAATACTTGATTTTTACATTTTTATATGTTAAAATTAATTCAATAATTATGTTGACTAGTAGTGCTTTAATTCACTACTAGTCTTTTTATATTCTAGGAAAGTCATGGTTTTTTTATTTACTACTTATAAAATATTATTTACATTACATATAATAATATGCAAAAAAATTGCAAAATGCTACCTAGCAAAATAAATAAATGGAATATAGAATGAAAATATTTATGCTTTTTCCCAACACCATAGATAATTGCACCTACTGTATAAGCTATACCCCCTAATAATAAAAGTACAAATCCATTAGTTGTCAATGCTTTAGGTAATAAACCTGCTTTTAATATTATGCACCACCCCATAAGTAAATAGCAAACCATAGAAAATTTTTTAAATTTCTTTATATCTATTGAATTTAAAGTAATTCCTAAAACAGCCAAAAACCATATAACTCCAAATATAAACCAACCGCTAAAAGCATCTTCCTTTCGTATAGTACATAATGCAAACGGTGTATATGATCCCGCAATTAGTAAAAATATAGAACAATGATCTAATATTTGAAATACCTTTTTAGACATTAGTTTTGGACTTAATCCATGATAAATACTTGACATGGTATATAATATAATCATTGTTGCTCCATATATTGCTCCGCTTACTACTCCATACGCATTACTCCTGACTGCTGCAAATACAATGCATAGCACTGTTGCTACAACTCCTAAAGCCACCCCTACAATATGTGAAGTCATATTAAAAATCTCTTCACCCCTTGTATATGTTGGTAATATTCTATCTTTTAATTTTATTCTTTGCATATATTTTTATCTCCTTAGCTTTATTGTTTTAACGTCTCTTTTTTCATTTTATATAATATCATAATAATTAAATATTTTCAATAAATTTTGTAGTCTACTTGTCAATGGTGCAAATGGTCAATGATAATATATTATTTATTTGTAACTCCCAACTGCATACAGATTGTACCTAAAATTTTATAATAAATTACAAAATTTTATTAACAATCTGTAATTTGCTGGTCCCCCCGAATTGTTACGCATAAATAATATATTATCATTGACCATTTGCACCATTGACAAGTAGATTATAACAAATAAATATAACTATCTAGTATATTTTATTGACATGATTATTAATTTGTCGCATATAGTTTGTTAAAAGGAGGTTTTATTATGAAATTTAAAATTTACATTAAATCTATAGCAATTCCACTTATACTAGGTAGTATTGTCGGATTTTTAATCTCTGGATTTATTGATTATAATTCTCTTAATAAACCATTTTTAGCTCCACCAAGCATTCTTTTTCCTATTATTTGGACCATTTTATATATTTTGATGGGAGTATCTTATGGAATACTAGATGCTAATTCTTTTACAAATTCCAAAATTAACTTTATTTATTATTTACAATTATTTTTTAATTTATTATGGCCTATCATATTTTTTGTATTTAAGTGGAGATTATTTGCCTTTTTCTGGATTTTACCGCTATTAATATTCATTATTATTATGATTCTAAAATTTTATAATAAAAACAAATTAGCAGGTCTTATTCAAATTCCATATTTATTATGGACCTTGTTTGCCACTTATCTAAATCTCTTTATTTATTTACTAAATTAAATTATATTGTAATATACTAATAAATCTATTAATAATAAATTTATAAAAAAACAGAGTTAACATTTTTTAAGGTTTTGCTTTTTAAAAAAATGTTAACTCGGCATATTTATCTTCTACGGAAAATCTATCGTTTTTTTATTTTGCCTTAGCTATTGTAACATCATAAGCATTAGCATAATCTGATTCTATAGTTACCTTTAGTTTTGTACTTTGTCCTGATGTCAATGGTGGTATATAAGTTTGTATAGTAGTCATTTCACTTCCTTGTTCATCTAATATTGTTATATCTGCTAAATAGCCACCCAATTGTGTTGTTAAATTATTTGTTATTGTTCCTATCAATACTGTCTGATTGTCTTTTTCTGTTAATTGCAACTCCATTATATCTAATCCCTCTAATGTTTTCATTTTTTGCAATTGTTCACTTGTATTTAATTTCGTGCCATCATCTAATATATCAATAAATTCTTCCTTTTGCACTTCTTTTTCTGATTGATCTACCGATTTATTCTTATTATTCGTAATTATTAATAAAACTATTGCAATTATTGATATAACAATTAGAATAATTTTCAATCTTTTTGAGTCTTTTTTCATATACTTTTCCCTTTCACTTTCATAATTAATTTATTCTTAATATACTTTTCGTTTAATCATTTATAATAAATTTCTAAAAATCACATATGATATTTCTTCTGTAATACAAAAAATTGCCAAAATTTATTTGGCAATTTTTTATTTTGCTTTAGCTATTGTAAAATCATATGCATTAGCATAATCTAAATTCAGACTTGTATTTAATTGTGTACTTTGTCCCGGTTCTAATGGTCCTATATAATTTTGTACAGTTATCATTTTTTTCCCTTGTTTATCCAATATTGTTATATCTGCTACATAACCGCCTTGTTTTGTATTTGTATTATTTGTTATTGTTCCTAGCAATACTGTTTGATTATTATTTTCTGTTAATTGAAAATCAGTTATATCTAATCCTTCTAATTTTTTTGCCTTTTGTAATTGCTCACTTTTGTTTAATTTTGTTCCATCTTCTAATACGTCTACAAATTCTTCTTTTGGTACTTCTTGCTCTGGTGCATCTGTTGAAGCCACCTGCTTTTCTTTCTTTCCATTATTCATCATTACTAATGCAATTATTGCAATTATTGTTATAATGACTAGAATAAGTATCATCCTTTTCTCATTTTTTTTCATCTGTTTTCCTCCCATTTTATAAATAATTATCTTTACAAAATTATATTAGCATATATTTTTTATTTTTTCAATACTTGTAACATATTTGTAAAAAAAGTAATATTTTTGTTTTATTTTGACACTAAATATAATTCATTCTCTATTTTAGGATATCCGAGTTTCTCCCTCTGAACTACAAATTTTTTGTATGTTTTTAAATTCTGTATTATTTTTTATGTTATCTATTATCTCATCATTATTTAAATATGATTTTATACTTAAAATATATGATTCTTCTTTGTTTAATTGTTCATCATTTATTAAATTCTTTACTTCATCTTTTCCTGTATTTATTATTAATGTTTTCTCATATATCATCATTTCTGGTATACTCTGTATATGGCAAAAGAAATTATCATATACATATACAAATGATTTTTCACTATTCTCTTTTGCTATTTTTAAATACTTTTCATAATCTTTATATAAAAATTTAGGTGCTGAAAAACAAAATCCAATAATTACTAGCACTATAGATATTCCAACTATTATTGCATTTTTATATTTTATGTTTATTACTTTGTTTAATACCATAAATAATGTTAAAACAACAAAAGGAATAACCGGCATAATATATCTTAATTCTTGAAATGATGTCATTTTTACTGTTACAAAAAAATATATAACACTTGGTATAATTGTTAATAATACTATAAATTTATCTTCAGCCTTTTTATATAAATATATTACTCCTGCTAGAAAAACAGCAAAAACCACTAATATTGTAATTACATTATCTTTTACACTAAACGCATAAGCTAACCATTTTACATATGTTCCAAAATGGTCTAAAAAATTACTATTTCCTAAGTTTGAAAGGCCTCTGTCTGAAAATAACAAATGTGCTATACAAGGCACAAATAGTAGTATTCCTATTACTGCATATACAATATGTACTATAAAATATTTTTTTATGTTTTCTTGTTTTTGTTCTTTTATCATTTTTATAATTACCATTATAAACATTAAAAACGCATATACTGCAAAATAATATTGAGTTAAAAATCCTAATACTGTTATTGCCCCTAGTTGCATTGTTGTCTTTTTGTCCATTTTAAAATCATTTTTATATAACTTAATAGTATAATAAAAATATAACAATACAAACATTGTTAGCAACATATACATTCTTTGAAATATTACCATCGAAATTGTTCCCATTGATAATCCATAAAATATTAATGCTCCAATTGTTAAATTTTCTTTATTTAATATTTCTAAGATTTTTTTAATTATGAAACAACTAATTATAAATGCTATAATATTTACTACAAATACTGTATATTTACTAAATTGACCTCCAAATAATATGCTCGCAAAATGTACTAATGTATAAAAAAATGGTGGATGATTATCACATGCTTGATTTGTGTAAATTGATATTAAATTTAAATAATTATTTGGTGTTAATGTTACATAGTTTTTTACAAATTCTTTTGTTTTCCATGCTGGTCCTTCATTTGCTGGCAAATCATTATTTTTATATGCAGTCATAAGTCCATTATCAGCATTTACAGATGATGCAATCGTAAACATCTCATCCTCATGATATCCTATTTTTCTTCTTTGATACATAAATATAACTACACTCATTAATATTATTAAAATTATAATCAAACTATTTTTTAATATCTCTTGTTTTTTTTCCATTTTATTACCCCTTTTATAAAAAATTACTCTATACTTTTTGTAGTAATAGAGTAATTTGATGTTTTATATTCTATGAAAAGCACTAAATTTATAATTACATTCTAAAATTTATTGTTTATAAAATGCTATCATACTTACTTATACTTTTTCTGCAATTTCTACTGTTTCTTTTTCACCATTTCCTATTTTTATGTCTCTAACATGATCTATTTTTTCCCATGATGTTTCTCTTTTGAATAAACATTTAAAGTTTATTAATAACCATGATCCCATAAATATTGGATAACACAATAATCCTTTTAACATCGGTTTTATTTGTCTTCTATCCAACAACATTGCTATTATTGCTGTAATTATCGGCAAGAAAAATGTTGGTACTACAAATTTCAATATATTTATTAATAATTCTTGATTTGTCATTCCATTTCCCGCATACATTATAAAGTTTGTTAATACTAATACTACTGTTAGTATAAACATTGGTATACTTCCTATTATATATAAAAATCCATCAAAGTTCATCATTGTTTTATTTTTTTTTGTAGCGTCTACTAACTGTTTTGTATATTCTTTTATACATTGCATATGACCTACTGTCCATCTACTTCTTTGTGACCAACTTTGTTTAAATCCTACTGGTTGTTCATCATATACTATTGCATCTGTTGCCCATCCAAGTCTTTTGCCCTTTATTATTCTTTGTAAGGAAAATTCTATGTCTTCTGTTAATGTTTTTGTATCCCATCCTTGAGGTTTTACTACATCAAATCTTACCATAAATCCTGTTCCATTTAGTAATGGTGATAGTCCTAAGTTATATCTTGCTAAATGATAAAATCTATGCATCGTCCAATAAAATAATGCATAACCAGCTGTAATCCAACTGTCTGTTGGGTTTTTTATGTCCCTATATCCTTGTACTACTTCTTCTCCCTGGCATAATTTTTTGTTCATACTTTTTATAAAGTTTGCATCTACTATGTTATCAGCATCAAATACAAAGAATGCATCATATTGAGCATTTTCTTTTATTTTTTGTTGCAAAAACCAGTCTAGTGCATACCCTTTTGTTTTCTTTGTAGTATTAAATCTTTCATACACAATTGCTCCTGCTTCTTGTGCTACTTTTGCTGTATTGTCTGTGCAATTATCTGCTATAACATAAATATCATACAATTCTTTATCATAATTTTGTGCTTTTAAACTTTCTATTAAATTTGCTATTACAGCTTCTTCATTATGTGCTGGTATTATAGCCATAAATCTATAATTTTTGGTTGTTTTTAATGGTTTGTCTTTTATTTTTACTAACGAACACAAGCTTACTAGAAGTTGATATAACCAAAATATTGTTATTATCCATACAATAGCTTCTCTTAGTATATATAAATAATCCATTTTTTTACCTCTCACTTATCTTTTTCTTTTCTATAATATTATTATGCCTCCTTTTGTATTATACTATTATTGTCAAATTTTTGCAATGTTTTTTCCAATTTTTTTCTTAAAAAATTGTTACAGTCTGCTTATCAATGGTCAAAGATAATATATTATTTATGCAGTAACAATTCGGGGGAACCAGCAAATTACAGATTGTAATGCAAATTTTATAATTTATTATAAAATTTGGTATACAAGCTGTTATGTAGCTGGGAGTTACAAATAAATAATATATTATCATTGACCATTTGTATCATTGACCAGTTAACTGTAACATTTAAATAGCTTTTGAATATTTTATATAAAATTTATTTTAAGGAGGTATTTACATTGTCTAATTATAAAGTTGCTATTGTTGGCGCTAGTGGTTTAGTAGGAAGAACTGTTTTAAAAGTATTAGAAGAAAAAAAATTAAAAAATATTTCTTATACTCTCTTTTCTTCCCAAAAATCTGCTGGTTCCAAAATTAAATTTTTAGGGCAAGATTATATAATTTGTGAACTTAATGAAAATTCTTTTGACACACATTTTGATTTTGCTATTTTCTGCGCTCGGTGGCAGTGTTTCAGAAAAATATGCACCTATTGCTGTTTTGCATGGTTGTGTTGTTATTGATAATAGTAGTGTTTTCAGAATGAATCCTGATGTTCCTTTGGTCGTTCCTGAAGTTAACTCAGATGATATTGCTACTCATCACGGAATTATCGCCAATCCCAATTGTTCTACTATTCAAGCAGTATTGCCACTAAAAGCAATTGCTAATAAATACTCTATAAAAAGAATTGTTTATTCTACTTATCAAGCTGTATCTGGTGCTGGTAGATATGGAATTGAAGATTTAGAACATAAAGCACAAGGAAATGATTTAAAAAAATTTCCTCATTCAATTTATAACAATTGTATCCCTCACATAGATGTTTTTATGGAAGATGGTTATACAAAAGAAGAACATAAAATGATTAATGAAACTAGAAAAATACTACACTCTCCAAATCTAAAAATTACTGCTACCGCTGTAAGAGTACCAGTAATAAATTGTCATGGAGAATCTATTAATATTGAATTAGAAAATAATTTTGATATCTATGATATTAGACTATTACTAGAAAATTTCCCTGGTATTATAGTTGTTGATAATCCCGAAAAAAACTTTTATCCTTTAGCTAGCAAATCAGATGGTTATGATGAAGTTTTTGTTGGGCGAATTAGAAGAGATTATAGTGTCGAAAATGGTCTAAATTTATGGGTCGTTAGTGACAATCTACGTAAAGGTGCTGCAACAAATGCAGTACAAATATTAGAAAAACAATTATCAACTAATTAATATTATTATTGTTTCATTTGCATTTTATACTACAAATATGGTATAATTAATTTATAATTAATACATATGAAAATAGAGGAAATGAAAATGAAACAATCACTTATGAACTTATCAAATAATGATAAAGAATTTCAAAATATAATAAAAAATTTAATAGAAAATGAAACTGTTCAAAAAATGAAAAATTATCGACAACATAATAATACTTCTTGTTTTGATCATTGTTATGCAGTTGCTTATTATTGTTTTATAATTTGTAAAAAATATGATTTAGATTATTATTCAGCTACTCGTGCTGCTATGCTTCATGATTTATTCCTATATGACTGGAGAAAAAGACAATCAAACAGAAAAGGTTTTCATGCTTTTACCCATGGAAAACTTGCATGTAAAAATGCATGTAATCTATTTGAATTAAATGAAAAAGAAAAAGATATAATTATAAAACATATGTGGCCATTAACCATTGCTCTTCCAAAATCATTTGAAGGTTTTATTTTAACTTTTGTTGATAAATATTGTGCAACTTCTGAATTTTTTGAAGAATTTAAGTCTAACTTATTTTCTAAAAAAACTTTTCGATATGCATATTTATTATTAAGCTTATTTATTATAAAAATATAAATCAGATAAAATCTATATTTTATCTGATTTTTTATATTCTAGGAAAGTCAAAGATAATATATTATTTATGCGTAACAATTAAATAATATATTATCTTTGACCATTTGTACCATTGATAAGTAGACTGTAACTTTTAGAAAAAATTAATTACGTTTTTTTACTTGTACTTTCAGCCCATCTAATCATTTTTATATCTTTATATTTATTTAATACTTCTTTATATTTATCATATTCTTCCTCCCATAAAGCATCTGGTACATTATCAAATGCTTTAAATATTCTTTCCGCTTCTGATAAATAAATTACCTGTTCTTGTGGTGACATGTTTTCATATTGTTTAGCAAATTTATATAATTTATCTAGTAATTGATTTGCTTCTATAAAAGACCAAAAATCTTTTATCTTTATTCCAAACAATTTTATTTGTAGCACAGAATATGCTATCAATGCAAATATTATAAATACTAGTATATATATTACTACGAATATTGACATTTTGATTACACCTCTTTTGTTTCTCTCTTTTGCACTTTTTTAGTATACCATATTAACTTTTTTTTTGCAACTTATATTTTTTATATTAAATTATTCATATTTTTTATTTTACATGTTATAATTATAAAAAATCAATTCAAAGGGAGTTCTTATATATGGACAATAAATTTGAAATAACCAAAAGAGCTGGAATCTATGGAATAATTGGTAATATTTTTTTATTAATCATAAAAACTATAGTTGGTTTTATTAGTCATAGTCAAGCTTTAATAGCTGACAGTTTTAATAGTGCTGGTGATATTTTTGCTTCTTTAATGACTTTTATTGGTAATAAAATAGCTAGTGAACCAAATGATAAGGATCATAATTTAGGTCATGGAAAAGCAGAATATATTTTTTCTATGTTTATCAGTATTTCAATGGTTTTAGTTTCTGCTAAACTACTATATGATTCTGTCATTTCCTTAATTACAGGTAGTAAACTTAACTTTTCTTGGTTTTTAGTTGTTGTATGTTTGGCAACAATTTTAACAAAATTGTGTCTTTTAATATACACCAAAAAAGCTTATAATAAATACAAAAATATATTATTAGAAGCTAGTATGAAAGATCACAGAAATGACTGTATCGTAACATTATTTACTTTGCTTTCTGTTTTATTAACTCTAGCAAATATCTATTGGTTCGATAGTTTAGTTGGTATTGGAATTTCTATTTGGATTTGCTATACTGGTGTTACCATTTTTATTGAAAGTTATAATGTTTTAATGGATATTAGTATAGATGATAAAACTAAAGATTTAATTTTAGATATTACTAATAGTTATAAAGAAATTCAATTTGTTGACGATATTATTTCTACTCCTGTTGGTGATAAATATTTAATTTTTCTGACTATCAGCTTAGATGGTAATATGTCCACTTTTGAAAGTCATGAATTAGCTGATAATTTAGAAAATACTATAAATGGATTAGATAAAATTTATAAAACTATAGTCCATGTAAACCCAATATAAAAGGCACTCAAATATGAGTGCTTTTTATAAATTTCTTCTATCATAAATCATTGCATCTTGCTCTAATTCTGTTTTAGTTTGCTTTTTAATATCTTCAATAGTTTGCATTTTATTTTCGCTATTTTCAGTTTTATTCCTATCTGCAACATTTTTCATCATTCTATCTCTTACTTCTCTTTCTGTAAATACTGAACTTATATCTTCATCTTGCATTAATTCTTTTACACTTTCGTCAAATTCTTGTTGCGTAAAATGTATATGCCCTGTATTTTCATTTCCATCTATTTCTTTATATGTTAAATCATCTGGAATATCTCCTGCCTTTTCATGTTTTTCTGCTTCTTCATAACTATTTGCCGATTCATAAACTCCACCTTTATCTCCCATTGCTGCTCTTCTCACTTCTGTACGTGTTGCATATAAAGTCTGATTTCCTCTCATTTCAGTTGTTACTAATTCATTATTATTTGGAGAATATGCACCTATATTAACTTCAAAATTATCCCCATGATCCTTGTCTAATTGAATAATTTTTCTACCTATTCTATACTCAGATAATACTGCATCTTTTTCAACATTTCCATTAGTTTCTATTTGATATTGCTGTTCTCTAGGATTATTTCCTGAACTATGATTTTGCTCTAATTCTGGAATATATTTTTTTAATGGTTCGATTTTTTTTCCTTTTTCATCTTCACTAATTACTGCTAATCCATACTGTGTTGTTGGAACATCTATTGCTTGTCCACGTTCATCTTTCATTTTTGACATTTTATCTGAACATATTACAGCAATTTTTTTTGCATCTTCTGGTAATCTATTTCCTAACCACTTTTTAAAATTTTCTACATCTGTTGCTCTTTCATCTAAATCTATTTCTTGTACAATATCTCCATTAGTTATATTATTTTCTTGTTTATTTGCCCTGTTTGCTAGCTCATTATTTACTCTGTTTGATGTCATCTCATCATCTTCTATTTTACTATCACTTTTTTTGTCATCTTTTTTTACCTCCACTACTGAAATTGATTTTACCTTACGTCTTTCTATTCCAATTTCTTCTAAATATTTACCTATTACCTTATTATCACTTACTTCATCTTCTATATCCTCTAAACTCATTTGATCTATTTTTTGCTTTACTTCATCTATTATCTGTTTTATTTCATCTTTACTTTGTGCACTTAATTCATTTTCAATTGTATTCCTTTTTTCCAAATCTATTAACATAATTTTTGAATCTTTCATTACATTTTTGTCATATATTCCTATTAAAATTCCATTATTATAATATTCATAAATTCCGTTATCATTTTTTCTAATTGTTATATTTATATATCTTCCACCATCTAAACTTACTACCATAATATTCACTCCTTTTCATCAAAATTTGCTAATAAATCATAATTACTTATTCCGTGTTATTTGACATTTTACAAATTTATTTATTATTTTTTCCTTTTTATTATTTTTTATATATACTAGTCCATCTATTTCTGGAACATCTTGCATAGTTCTTGCAATATAATATTTTCCATCAAAAGATATATTTTCTACTAATACTTCATACTTTTTATTTAGTTTTTCCATTAGCTTTTCTTTTGATATTCTTTGCTGTAATTCCATTACCTTATTATATCTCGACTTTTTAGTATTCCCATGAATCTGCTCTGAAAGCTTAGAAGCTGGTGTTCCCTCTTCTTTTGAATACATAAAAGCTCCTAATTTATCAAATTTTGTTTCCTCTACAAATTTTAGTAATTCTTCAAATTCTTCTTTAGTTTCCCCTGGAAATCCAACTATTAAACTTGTCCTTAATGTCACATCTGGTATATTTTTTCGTATTTTTTCTATTAGTCCTTTTATCTGTTCTTTAGATGTTCTTCTATTCATCTTCCTTAAAACTGTATCTGATATATGCTGTATTGGTATATCAAAATATTTAGCAATTTTAGGGTTTGTTGCAACTGTATCTATTAGTTTATCTGTTATTCCTTCTGGATAAGAATATAAAAATCTAATCCACTTTATTTCTTCTATTTTACTAATTTCTTCTAATAGTTCTGGCAATTTTTCTTCTCCATATATATCTATACCATATTTAGTCGTATCTTGTGCTATTACAATAATTTCTTTTATTCCTTTTTTTGCTAATTCTCTTGCCTCTTGTATTATGTCTTCTTTCTTTCTACTTACAAATGGACCTCTAATATATGGGATTGCACAATATGTGCATCTATTACTACATCCTTCTCCTATTTTTAAATATGCATAGTTTTGACCAGTTGTAACAGTTCTTTCTAAAAACTCATTTTGTTTTAGCATTGGCATTTTAGGTATATCTAAAATTTTTTTATTTATTGTAGTTTTACTTTTTACGACTATATTTCTTTTTATTAAATTTTCAATTTTTTCCCATAATTTATCATATTCATCTATTTTTATAAATAAATCTACTTCTGGAATTGCTTTTATTAATTCTTCATAATATCTTTGTACCAAACATCCCATTACTATTAGATATTTGCAATTTTTTTTCTTATATTCTGCCATTTCTAAAATTGTATTTATTGCTTCTTCTTTGGCTGTCTCAATAAAACCACATGTATTAATAATTAATATTTCTGCATTTTCTTCTTGATTTGTTATTTCATATTTATGCTTTTTAAATAAACCTATTGTTGCTTCTGTATCAATTAAATTCTTACTACAACCAAGTGATATAAATCCTACTTTCAAATTCAACTCTCCTCTTAATTTTTATGACTACAAATATGTTTCCTTGTTAATTCCATTAAGTCTAATTTAGTAAAACCCTCTACTTGTGTTTTGCTTCTATCTTTTTTTAGCTCCTCTATTAATAGTTCTTGTATTTTCGCTTTATTTTCTTCTTTTTTCATATCAATATAATCTACAATTATTATTCCACCTATGTCCCTAAGTCGCAACTGTTTTGCTATTTCTACTGTTGCTTCTTTGTTTACCTTATATACCGTTTGCTCTAAATCTTGAGAACCTGTATATTTACCAGTATTCACATCAATTGCCGTTAATGCCTCTGTTTTATCTATTGTTATAAATCCTCCACATTTTAACCAAATTTTTCTATTTTTCATTCTTTCTATTTGTTTTTCTAAATCATATGTTTCTAATAAATTATTTTTCTGTACTAATTCTATCTTTAAATTTTTAAATTCTTCATTTTCATTTTTTAAATTTTCAAGATCTTTTTTTATTTCTTTATTGTTTACTATTATTTTATTAATGTCCTCAATTGATAAATCTATTAGCATCTTTTCTATTATGTCTTCACTTTCATATAATAGCTTTGCTTGTTTTAAATCTGGATCAATACTAGTTTGAAGAATACTATTCCATTTATTTTCCACTCTTTTTATGTCTTCTATTATTTCTTTTTCTTTATTTTCTGCTGATGTTCTTATAATTGCTCCATTACCTTCACTTAAATTTTCTCTTACAAGTTTTTTTAACCTTTCTTGTTCTTTTATATCTTCTATTTTTTGAGAAACCGCTATAATATCTGTATTTGGCAATAATGCAATATATTTACTAGGTAAATTTATATGTGTTGATACTCTTGCTCCTTTTTGTTCATTACTATCTTTTTTTACTTGTACCAATATTCTTTGATCTGGTCTTATCAATTCTTCTATTTTTAGGTTTAAATCTTGAGTTTCTTTTTTCTCATCAACTTGCTGTAAAATATCTTTTAAATGAATAAAACTATTTTTATCTGCTCCTATATCAACAAATGCTGCTTGCATTCCCTTTACTACATCTTTTATTACTCCTATATAGATATTTCCTTCTTTTCTTTTTGATTCTTCATTTTCTTCATAATATTCTAATAACTTACCATTTTCAATTAATGCGATTATTTTTTCATCACCATTTTTTTGTACAACTATTTCTGTCATTTCAAATTACATTCCTTTCTTGTTTACTCACACATGCTTCAAATTATTTACAACAGGTAATTATGATTTTTTTTTATTTATTATTTATTGCTCTTAATTAAATTTATTCATTGCTATATCTATACCATTTTTTATTATCTCTACTATTGCTTCTTTTGCCATATCAGTTCCCTTTTCTAATTTTTCTATATCTTCTTCATCAATTGCCCCTATAACATGTTCTATTAAATCTTTTTCTCCTAATGGCATTCCTATTCCAACTCTTACTCTTTTAAAATTTTGAGTATTTAGTTCATGTACAACTGATTTCATTCCATTATGTGTACCAGCTCCTCCAGACTTTCTTACTTTGATATTCCCTGGTTCTATATCTATATCATCATATATAACTATTAAACTTTCTATATCCATTTTATAAAAATCTACTATTTGTTTTATGCTCTCTCCACTTAAATTCATAAAAGTTTGTGGTTTTAATAAAATAACTTTTTCCCCTTCTATTATTCCACTTCCATATAATCCTTTAAATTTGTTTCTTGTTATTTCTATTTCATACTGTTTTGCCAATTTATTTATAACATTAAATCCCATATTATGTCGTGTATTACTGTAATCTTCTTCTGGATTTCCTAACCCTACTATTAAGTACATTTTTCTTCCTACTTTCTGCTTAATTTTTATCTCTATTAATTTTATATTGTTTTTCACTTTTTTTCAAGCTTTTAAATGCAATTTGTTATTAGAAATAAACTTTTTTGCAATTTTTGTAATCTTTTAGGTAGGGGGTATCTCTAAAAAAATAAATGAAAAAGTGAATTGAAAGAAATTTAATATAGAAGTTCTTTAATCATTTTATGGAAAATGTTCATGTTTGCCATGAAAGGGTGCCATAAAATGATTTTAGAACTTCTTATTTAAATCTTCTTGAACGAACTTTTGAATGTATTTTTTTAGAGATACCCCCTACCTAAAAGATTACAAAAATTGTCAAAAAGCATATTCACAACAATTAAACAAAAAAAGCACTTCAATTAAGAGTGCCTTTAGTGTTAACTATTATTAATAATTATTCTGCTGATTCCTCTGTTTTTTCTGTTTCTGGAGCTTCATAAGCTTCTAAAATAGCTGCTTGAATTTTCTCCCTTGTATCAGCATTAATTGGATGTGCTATATCCTTGAATTCTCCGTTTGGAGTTTTTCTGCTTGGCATAGCTATAAATAATCCATTTTGGCTTTCGATAACTTTAATATCGTGTACTGCGAATTCATTATCGAATGTTACAGAAGCAACAGCTTTCATTCTGTTCTCTGAATTTACTTTTCTTAAACGTACATCTGTAATTTGCATTTTTAAGTGCACCTACCTTCCTTATGTTTTAAAAATATTTTGTACATTTTTTTATATTTTATGTACATTTATATTATTCTTCATAAAATTCCTTTTTCCTTCTTTTTTTTACAAAAAATTTAAATTTTATCTTTATCATTTTTTACTAATAAAACATTGTAACTTTTTTTTATATTTTTTAATAATATATTACTATGTTGCTTTAGAGTTCATATTATATAAAATAATACATATTAATAATAAATCAATTTTTTGAAATTTCTTTCAAACTATTGAATTTTTCTACTTATAATTATATAATTTGTCTGTTAAAATTAATTAAAGGAAGTGTATTTGATGCCAAATATAAATAATAATTTAAATAAATATAAAAAAATACATATGATTGGTATTGGTGGAGTTAGTATGAGTGGTATTGCAGCAATTCTAAAAAACTGGGGATTTTTGGTTACTGGTTCAGATAGTTCTGATTCTGAAAATATACAAATTTTAAAAGATCTAGGAATAAAAGTTACAATTGGACATAATTTGGAAGATGTTGCAAATGCTGATGCTATTGTTTATTCAGCAGCCGTTAAGCAAACCGATCCTGAAATACAAGAAGCCAAAAAATTAAATATACCTACTATTGAAAGAGCCAATTTTTTAGGTGAATTAACTCGTTGCTATAAAAATACTGTTTGCATTTCTGGTACTCATGGAAAAACTACAACTACATCTATGGTTTCACTTTGTTTCGTTGAAGCCTTAAGAGAACCTAGTATTCAAGTTGGCGGTTATTTAGACCAAATTCATGGTAACTTTTTAGTAGGAAATAGTGAAGATTTCATTATAGAAGCTTGTGAATATGTAGAAAGTTTCTTAAAATTTAGTCCTAAAGCAGAAATTATTTTAAATATTGATAATGATCATTTAGATTATTTTAAAACATTTGAAAATATAAAAAATGCCTTTATTAAATATGTAAAATTATTACCTGATGACGGTCTTTTAGTAATAAATGGTGATGATAAAAACTGTTTAGATTTATCTCAATATACAAATGCTAATTGCATTACATATGGTATAAAAAATGAAAAAGTAGATTTCCATGCTAAAAATATTACTTTCGATTCAGACGGATTTGCTGAATTTGATGTTTATAATAAAGGTCTATTTTTTGATAAATTAAAATTAAGTATTCCTGGTATTCATAACGTATTAAATGCTTTAGCTTGTATTTCATTATGCTCAGAATATGGTATTGATAAAAATATTATTAAATCAACTTTATTAAAATTTACTGGTGCTCACAGAAGATTTGAATATAAAGGAAAAATTGAAAATAAAGCCTCTGTATATGACGACTATGGTCATCATCCTACTGAAATTTTAGCTACAGCTAAAGCTCTTAACAATAAACACTTTAATCATTCTTGGGTTGTTTTTCAGCCTCATACATACAGTAGAACTAAAAACTTATTAAATGATTTTGCTAACGCATTATTAAATTTTGATAATGTCATCATTTTAGATATCTACGCCGCTAGGGAAAATAATACTTATGGTGTTTCTTCCAAAGATTTAGTAAACTATTTAATTTCTATTGGTAAAAATGCAAAATATATACCAGATTTTAACGAATGTGTTTCTTACATAAAGCAAAATATTAAAGAAAATGATATTGTTATAACTTTAGGTGCTGGAACAGTTACAGAAATTGGACCAATGTTAGTAAATTAATAAATTGTTAATTTTGTCAATGGGAAATGAACTTTTACAGTTATACTTTTACAATATTACTACAAAAAGATTATCAAAAAATTCGTCCCATTGACATTATTCCACAGTTTTTGCTTGCTTAATCATTATATCACCAAATACAGCATATCCTTCTTCTGGATTACTTACTAATACATGCGTTATTGCCCCAATAAATTTTCCATTTTGAATTATCGGTGCTCCTGACATCCCTTGTATTATTCCTCCTGTTTTTTCTATTAATCTAGGATCTGTTATTTTTATTAACATACTTTTATTATTGTAATTATTTTCTTTGTATATTTTTTTTATTTCTATTTCATATTCTTCTACTTTTTGATTATCTAGTCCACAAAGAATTGTAGCTCTGCCGAGCTTTATTTCATCTCTCATTGCTACTTCCATTTCTTTTGATTTATCTATATTTAAACTTGATATATTATTTACTGTACCATATATTCCATATTTACTATTTTTTGATATACTTCCTATATTTTTTTGGTTTTCAATTGTTCCTTCTACTCTACCTGGTGAACCATTTTCTCCTTTTGTTATATTTAAAATTCTAGTTGTTATAAATTCTCCTGAGGATATATTTATTAACTCTTCCGTGTCTATGTCTGTAATTCCATGACCTAAAGCTCCAAACGTTTTTGTTGATGGTTCATAAAAAGTTACTGTGCCTACTCCGAGCTGCACTATCTCTTACCCATAATCCTAGTTTATATTCATTGCTACTTGTTTGTACTGGTTCTATACTACATTCTTTTGTTTGCTCAGATTGTATATATTTTATTTTTACTTTTTCCCCTTTTGCTTGATTTACTGTTTCTATTAGTTCTTCTGTAGAAGTAATGTTTATATTATTTACCTGTGTAATAGTATCTCCTTCTTTTATTCCACTGTTTTCATATGGTTTATACATTTTATTATCTATTCCTTCTATTTCAGACATTCCTACTACTAGCACTCCACTTGTATATAGTTTTACTCCTGCTATACTTCCCACAGGAATTAC
Organism: uncultured Clostridia bacterium; assembly: GCA_947626815.1. GTDB lineage: Bacteria > Bacillota > Clostridia > TANB77 > CAG-508 > CAG-269. The sequence continues at coordinate 32,490 of CANQTN010000003.1, forward strand.
TTTTGTTTTTTCTAGTATATCAATATCAACATCTTTTATTGCTATGTTCCCAATTAAATTAACTTGTAATTTTGCTTGTCCAGACTTTTTACTTATAGTCTTATTATTTGAAACTGTTTCTATTGCCTTAGATTTAGTTTTTACATTCATACCTAAAATTAATGTTTTCATTGTAATATTTTCTCCTTCAAATATTACTAATTTATCTGGTATGCTTTCAATTGCTAATACATATATATATATTAATATTAAAAAAAATACTAATAAAAATTTTTTTATTGTTGTTTTCATTTATAAAAACTCCTTAAAATTTATTATTAGTATTAACTTTTATATTTTTTTTATTCAAATTCAATAATATTAATTATTACTTAAATTTTTCTTTCTGTTTTTGCGGATTGACATTTGTTCTATACATTCCATATCTTTCCCTAGCAAGTGTTGTAAAATATATACTGGCCAATCTTTCTCCCCCAGGTGGCTCAGTATCTTTTAGTTTAGCCATATAATCATAAATATTTTCCGAAACTTTTACATCTTTTAAATTCACTATACTCTTATAACTTCCTAAAACTGCATTGCTCATACTTCCTTTTGGCACATAGTAATATGTAGTAGTATCATCTATTTGAATATTTTTTATCTCTAAATCAGTATTTAAAATTCCATGTGATGTACCATCACTATTAACAATAGCTGATAATTTACTTTCAATTGGTCTATGATACTCATTATTTGCTACTATATAAATTGACTCTTCATTCACTACTTCTTTATTTTTATTATTTGTAATTATTGAGTATCCATTATATAATTTTCCACCAATGCTTAACCCTTGCAAAAAGCTTATTACTGAAACATTATTAATTATTTTTTCCCACTCATTTTCTTTTAATTTTGGCATTCTAAAATCTACTGAAGTAGCTGATGAATAATCATTATAGTTTGTAATTGCTATTGATAATTCCCTTTCTATACAATATTTAATAACTTCTAATCTATGTACATTAAAATTTGAATACTGATCTTCTATACTATCATTTCCACCGTTAAAATCAAATATAATATCATTTTGATTACTAAATGTTATAGGATTTCCAAATTTATCTACTGCATCTTTAGGTTTTAAATCATTTATTTTATATACATTTTGAATTCTCTTTTTAAATTCAACAGCTTCTTTGTAATATTCATTTGCAGAATTATCTACCTTTTTAAAAAGGTTATCTTTACCTTGTTTTAGACTATCACCATTCAAAATTGAAAACCATTTTCCATCACTTTCAGTGGCATCTTTATCATAATAATATTTTACCCCATTTATTTTTAAATATGGATATTCTCGTATTTTGTTTTTTTCATTTGTATAATTAGCTCTTGAATTATATACATATTCCTTTTGCATGTTTTCATTTGAAGATATTTTTATTCCTCTATAAGTGTATGATCCATCACTTCCAGCAATATTATCTAATAAATAGCCTCCATCTGTTACCCATTTGTTATTTATCTTTCCTTGTATAGAAATATAATTGTCTAATGCATATGTTATGACAAAATCATCTCCTCTACTTTTTCTTTGATATCTACAACTATAATATATATATGGTTTTAATCCTGAAAGCTTGTCTCCTTCATGATATGTTTTATCTTCTGCATTTGGTGCATTTTGAGCCAAAATTTCAGCATCACTCTTCCATTTTGACGTCGCTCCAGGAGCTGTTTGTATTTCATGATCCTTAGTTGTATCTAATTTATTTATATATGGTGAATATATATAATACCCATCATACATTGTATATACTAAAGCTGGAACAAAATCTCTTAGAATATCTTTATTATATCCTGCCATATTAAAATTAGTTGCTATTGAATTAAAAAATGAATTCACTGATGCTTCTATATCACGTAATTTTGAGTTAGCTAAGTCTGATGTATCACTATTTACTGTATTTAGTTGAAAAGCTTTGACTGCATCATATGTTGCATTATCTAGCTTAGAATCATATAAAGTTTGATAGTTAATTGTTTTCACTTGATTTCCGTATATATGAACTTAAAATCAATGTAATTGGTAATATTATAATAATAAATATTATAGCTAAACTTTGTACCTTCATATTTTATTCTCATCTTTCTATTTAAATTTAATACTTAAAATTGTAAATATTAACAAATAACCTATATTATGAAATTAAGCTTGTAATTTAAATTACAAGCCTTACTTATTTTCCTGTTCCATTTGCAGTTACAATTCCTCCATGCTGTGCTGCTATTGTATATGTGTCATTTCCCGATACCATATAAAAGAAATTCTTTAATTGTTGTCCCATCGTATTATTCGTATTCTTTACACTCGCGGAGAAAAAGTCTCCTTCTTTAAGCAATTTCGTACCCTTAGTCTCTAGTTCATCCAATATTTGAGATGTATATTCAGAATAATATACATTTTCTCCTATTTTATCTGATACAGCTTGTGACGTTTTCTTTCCTGGATTTTCATCTAATACTTTTATTTCCATTTCTACACTATATGTATTATTATCTGCTGCTAGTTCTTCTCTGAATTTTAAATATTTATCTAATGTTAATTTTCCTGTTGTCCTTACATCATCTACATATTCTGTTGTTGATGTCTCTGCTGCTAATTGCGATATATCATCTGTTCTATCTGCCATTGTCATTAATGGAAATCCAAACATTAAAACTCCTGATAATCCTATTGCAACAACTGTTGTTAATGTATCATCTAATGCCATTCCTTTTCCCCCCTTTTTATATTTTATATATATAAAGATTTTTTATATATTAGCCTACTAGTGTATATGTTATAACTCTTTTTTGAGTCTTATTTGCATCTGGTGTTTCTGCTTCTGTTAATTCTTCTTGATAGTATATTCCCAAAGATTCTTCAAATGTATGGCTTGATAAATATTTATATAAACCATCTGTTCCATCTAAACACTCTGGATCATCAAAATAAAAACCTGTTTTTTTAAATTTTTTTATATCTTCTTGTACATTAGGATCTGAATCAGATGGATTTAATAAGCATTTAAGAAAACGTTCTTTCTCATCATCACTTCCTATTACATCATTTTCTAAGTCAATCCTACTTACATATTTTTCATTTCTTCTGTATAGTTTAATAAATTGATCATCTCCGTTACCTTTTTTGAACACTATTTTATAATTTTCTTTATATGCTTTATATATTGCTGGTATTATGCTTTCTACACCTACTATTCTTTTAGTTGAAATTTCTCCATTTTTTCCTTTATTTAATTCTACATATTCATATTCATATTCTCTGTCATTATATTCTATTATTTTATCAGCCGTACTTCTAGCTTTACTAAAAGAAGTCATGCTAAGGGATAATGCTAAAATAAATATCATCATCATACCTGCAATAAGTAAAGCATCTGCTGCATTTTCCATAACATATCACTCCTTTTTTTTTGCTCTATTAATTTTTCTTAATACTAATTTGATTTATGTATCCAGCCGTAGACATTCCTCCATTAGTACTACCATAAGTAACTTTATATGTAGATCCTACCTTTGCACTATCTACTTTATAAATTTTATTTGTTGCATCAGTTGTTGTAATAGGATCACTACCACTTGCTTGAATCTCAATAACAACCGGTGGATTATCACTCTTATTATTAGTATTTATTTTTTTTATTAATTCTCTTACATTTGCTCCTTTTACTTTATCTCCAAAATAACTTTCTAATGGTTCATTAAATGTGTTTACTGCTAATTCATCTATTGCATCTGTATTAGCAACTTTTTTTGCATTAGTATAAACCATCATACCAAGTGATATAAGTAATATTGATAATAATATAGCCCCTGCTATAATTAAAGCCTTTGATGCATTTTCCATAACATTTTCCTCCTTTGAATTTTTGTTTATAATTTATAAGATTACTAACTTAAGCATTTAGTTAGTAAATTTAATTACGATTTTGTTGTATTATTTGTATAAATATTTTGAATTTTACTACTACTACTAAAAAATATTATTCTTCTTATATTATACATTTTTTTATCTTTAAATTCAACATTTTCTTATAAAAAAATATATAATTTTTTATATTTTAGGAAAGTCATCACAAAAAAACAATAGACTTATTTCTTACCAATAAATCTAAATTTATTTATAATAGTTTACATTATAAAATAAGCCTGTAATTTAAATTACAAGCCTTACTTATTTTCCTGTTCCATTTGCAGTTACAATTCCTCCATGCTGTGCTGCTATTGTATATGTGTCATTTCCCGATACCATATAAAAGAAATTCTTTAATTGTTGTCCCATCGTATTATTCGTATTCTTTACACTCGCGGAGAAAAAGTCTCCTTCTTTAAGCAATTTCGTACCCTTAGTCTCTAGTTCATCCAATATTTGAGATGTATATTCAGAATAATATACATTTTCTCCTATTTTATCTGATACAGCTTGTGACGTTTTCTTTCCTGGATTTTCATCTAATACTTTTATTTCCATTTCTACACTATATGTATTATTATCTGCTGCTAGTTCTTCTCTGAATTTTAAATATTTATCTAATGTTAATTTTCCTGTTGTCCTTACATCATCTACATATTCTGTTGTTGATGTCTCTGCTGCTAATTGCGATATATCATCTGTTCTATCTGCCATTGTCATTAATGGAAATCCAAACATTAAAACTCCTGATAATCCTATTGCAACAACTGTTGTTAATGTATCATCTAATGCCATTCCTTTTTCCCCCCATTTTTATATTGCTTTATTAATTTGACGTAATCTTAATATTATTTATATATCCAGCCGTAGACATTCCTCCATCATCACCATAAGTAACTTTATATGTAGATCCTACCTTTGCACTATCAACCTTATAAGTATTCGCTGGTGAAGTAGCTGTGCCAATAACCCCCCCTGAAATAGTAATAGTAACCGGTGGATTGTCACTCTTATTATTAGTATTAACTTTTTTTATCAATTCTCTTACATTTGCCCCTTTTACTTTATCTCCAAAATAGCTTTCTAATGGTTCATTAAATGTGTTTACTGCTAATTCATCTATTGCATCTGTATTAGCCACCTTTTTTGCATTAGTATAAACCATCATACCAAGTGATATAAGTAATATTGACAATAATATAGCTCCTGCTATAATTAAAGCTTTTGATGCATTCTCCATAATATTTTCCTCCTTTGAATTTTTATTTATGGTTTATTTATAATAGTACTAATTAACATTTAATTAGTAAATTTAATTACAATTTTATTGTGTTATTTGTGTAAATAACATCTTTTTAACTTTTCCAGTTAGTTTATGATATTGTATTTCTTCACACTTAAACTGGATTGTTCCATAAAATTCTACAAACTTGTCCATGCCACCATTATAAAGTATTTCCATTGGATATGTTGTATTATTATCTATTATTTCTATATCTATATTTATTGAATTATTTTCATTATCAATATATTTTCCTTTTTTGTCCTTTTGTACTTGATTATTTTTATTATTATCCATCGCTTTGTTTATAATTGTAGTAAGTTCTGTACCACTAATTTCTTTATTATTATAACTTACAAATTGTTTATTTTCTCTTTTTGCTTCATTATAATTTACTTTAAAATTCATATACAAATATGAAATACTTCCAACAATTATAAATACTGCTAAGAAAAATATTACAATTTTTTTCATATCTAACCTTCTTATTATGCATTTTTTATTTTATTAATTAAAGATATCTAAAGTGCAATTTATATTAATTAGCTATAAAAAGCAACTTTCCATACTCTTCCAGTATATTTACTTATTTCTACTTTACATTTATATGTTCGCAACCTTTTTTCTCCAGTTGTAGAGTCAGTAACCATGTGAAGATTTATTTCATTATAAATATCATCATCAAATTGTTTTTTTGAATCACTCCAACCTTCGATCCTAGTACCATTTAATGTTACATAAATACAATTGTCTGTTGCATCACTACTTAAATTATTATGTTCACTTTTTTTAAAATCATAGTATGTATTTGTTTCTGTTGCTAAATTTGCTATTGTAACTACATCATGAATTGTAACATTTTCTTTGCCTTCATAAGAAGTAAATTGTGCATTAAATTGTGCTAATACTGCCTCTGCTTTTTGCTGGTGTAATTTTGCAGATGTTGAACCAAATGACACAAATAAATATACTGCTAATGATAATAACAATATTCCAATTAATATACCAGCTGCCATAATCAAAGCTTTTGAAGCATTTTCCATTATTTCACTTCCTAATCCTTTTCAATTTTACTTATTCAAATTTACCTGTAAACTTAAACACCATTTCAGTGACACGACCTGTATTAGGATCTGTTACCATTTTTTCACAACTAAATCGTGCTCTTTTAAATTGTACAAATTCATGACATGCATATGCCTTCTTTAAATTGTTAGCATTTATTAATGTATTTAATGAACTTTTTATAACATCTGCTATATTTTCACTATTATTATTTGTTTTATATCTCAAATTTTCTCCTGTAGCACTATCATATTTTATAATTGCATCTCGTATTGTTGTTAATTCATATTCACTAAAACCACTTGTCTTAAAACTACTACCTGACCTAGGAAGAGTACCATATATTTCTGATGCTACTGAACCTAAATTTTGTATTACACTTGAACTATAACTACCTACCATACTTTTTAATTTATTATCAATCTTAGTTTTAAAATCATTATCTACATCACTTTCCGTATAACTATTATTTTGAATTAACACATTAGTTCCATCTATCGAGAAATCTGCTTTTTTTCCATTAAGATCCACTTTTATAGTCATTGGCATATATTTTAATCCTGCACCTTCATCATTTTCAGTTTTAGCACTACCAGTACTACCATAAGCATAATCAGTTTTTCTTCTGTTATAGTCAATAACTTTATTTAATAAAGAATATAATTCACTTCCTCTAACATCCTTTCTGTCATAAGTATCATATTGATTATTAAATTCAAGTACTTGTGCTGTTCTACTATTATTTGTATCTGAAGATTTATAACTAGATAAATTTTTAAACATTAAGAATAATGCTCCTAATATTATTATTCCTATTAATATTCCTCCTGCCATAAGTATAGCTTTTGAAGCATTCTCCATTTACCTTGCCTCCTTTATTATTTAGTTGCAGTCATAGATGAGAAAGATGATGTCATACTTGTTAAACCAATAAATACTAATGGAACTATTAAATAACCAACAAACATTGCTATCATTGGTGCAAATCCTATTGCTTTACCTATCATACCTTTTCTTTTAATTAATCTATCATTTGATTCTTTTCTCTTTTCTTGATAATAGTCTCTTTCTGAATCTAATTCATCAAATGCATCTGTTATTGGTATTTTTTCTACTGCCGCTTGAAGACTTTCAATAATTCTAATTAGCTGTATATAACTTACCTCTTCCTTCATAGCTTCTAATGCTTCCCATGCACCAGCCTCATAGTTGTTAACACATTTTGTAATTGGTGCTCTAAATATATTTGAATATCTTTCTAGCCATTCCAAAATAATTTCAACATTTACCCTTTCTATTCTCATAAGCATTAAAATAATTGTTTGGAATTGCATTACTTCATCTTCCATTTCCAGTTGCCTCATTTTTACTTGGAATATCAATATCCAAATCGGTGTCATATATGCAATTAAAGCAAATACAAATGATAAAAGTAATTCAAACCATTGCATATTTTCACTATTAATAATTTTTAGTTTTCCTTCTATTCTTTCTACAGTTTTTGCAATTTCTTCATCAGTTGCTTCAGCATAATATTTTAATTTTTTTACCGCTTTTTCTATTTGTTTACTTGTTGTATCTAGTTTTCCTCTAAATTGGTCTAATATTTTGTTATCTTCCTCTGTTACTTTCATTGCCTTTTCTGCATCTTTATCAGATAAGCCACCCATTAAATCATAATCAGTAGACGGCTCTTCATATATATAATTAATTGCTACTTTATGCATCTGCACAAATAAAAACAATGATGCAATAAATGTTACTATCGCCATAGCCATTCTATTAATATATAGCCATTCCATTTTTAGTGATGATGCTGAATCTTTTAAATACCCTTGTATTTTCCTGTATTCTTTTGTTCCTTGTTTTGGTATAAATAAATCTATTACTTTTTTTATTGGTTCTATTTTATATACTTTGGCTTGCCATGGATTTTCTGTATTTTTAGTATTTATTCCTGTTGAGCCATTATCTTTTAGCTTTCTTACTAATATGTATGATGCAAATGTGATTATTAAAATTAAGATTTGTACTATCATTCCAGGTTTTCCTTGATACCAACTAGCTGTAAATGAAAAATTACTAATTGCCCATTTTTTTAATGGTTCAAGCAATAAAACTGGTGCTATTGAAATTACTGCCAAACTCTGGAACACATAATTCAATTTATCTCTTTTTAAAATTTCAAGTTGCATTTCTTGTGTTATATTATTAATATTTTTTAAGTATAAAGATGCTCCATCTACTTTTCTATCACCAAACTCTTTTGTTAGGTAAGATACACCTGCAAATTCCTTCAAAAAACTATTTGGTGCTATATCATAATATTTTTCTAGTTCTGTTTCTGGGTCATCTGAGATTAATATTTCATATATTTTTTCTCCCTGTCTTGATACTTCCATTTCATCATCTTGGGAAACCTGATATATAGCTTCTTCTACCATGTTGTATTCATGATAAGCATGTCTTATTTCTGAGAAAAAGTCAATTTGCTCTTTTAAAATTTTATTATCTATTTTATCTACAGAACCATCTATAAATGTATCTATCATAAATAGTTCAAATATTAATAATATAAACATTAATAAATAGTTTGATGATGTAAATGCAATAGTAATTGCTATTAATGGAATTAAAATAACAAGTGATTTTGTTAAGATTTTAGCTGTTCCTTTTCTTGTATTATATTCATCATCTACATTGACAATTTCTAGTCTTCTTCTTATTTTTAGTGTATATCTTTTTATAAATGGTATTTTTACATAAGCAATATATAATTTTTGAAATAGTATCTCTGCTGAAAAAGTCTGTGCTTTTGTTCCTTGTTGTAATGCTTGTATTCTTTTATAATCAGACTTTTGCATTTTTTTAGATATTATTACATATGCTAGTATTATTAATACAAATGCTGCTGCAGAACCACCCATGACATATAATATCATATTATTGTCCACTTGTTATTTCACCTCTCTTTGCTATTTTTGACTCTTCTTATGTTGTTTTAGGTTTTCTTCCTCTTCTTTTAGGGCTACTTCCTTCATCTATTGGAGTTGCACTAACTGATACTGTTTGTTTCATTTTTCCTGCCCAATGTCTTTCTACAAATTTATCAAAATTTTCTAAATCCACATCATTCATATTCATTCTCATTTCTTTTAAGTTATAATCTGTAATTGGATTTGTTATAATATATTCTCCATCAACATATTCTAATATATTGCGGTATGCATATAATTTTCTATCTGTTATTTTTTCAAAATAATGTGTTGCATTATCAAAAAATTTATCAAATTTTCCTTCTAATGTTTTTTCATTTCTGTAATCAAATGTATATTCATTTTTTTCTTCAATTGGAATACATTCTGTTATTCTTTCAACATATCTTTTTCCTTTAAAGTCTTTTGTTAAATGTATATCAAAGTTTAATACTTGCACAACTTGCTCTTCTGCTGTTTTTTCATTTTTGAATACTCCTGCTCTTAGCATTGAGTTTCTAAGTGCTGTTACTAAGTTTGGAAATGTTTTAGCATGGTGTGTAAATAATGTAAACTTAGAAGCAACTTGGGCTGCTTGGATCATCCAAGATGCTACGGGGTCAGTTGCAACCTCTCCGGATAATGTTTACAGAACCGTCAGTTTTCTTTTGAACGTCCAAACCTTCTTGTCCTGAAATTGTTTCTGTCTCTCTAAATGTTAAAATATTTCTTGTTGGATATATTTTTCTTAAGTGAAGCTCGAAAGCTGTTTCCTGAACACGGATGTTCATAGTTTCATAAATGTTTTCTATCATTCCCATAAGCATAGTCGTTTTACCACAACCTTGCTCACCAGTAATTGATATAATTCTTGCTCCCTTTACTAAATATTTTAATAATTCAATTGATTCTTCACAACCTGGTTCCCCTTTAAACCATTGCTCTAATGTTGAACGCTTAACATCAAACTTTCTTACGAAAAATGCCCATGTTTCAGAAAAGCTTGGTCTTACAACAACTACACGAGAACCATCTTTCATTTCATTGATTTTATAACCATTTGTATCTGATAATTGTCCTGGGTTATTATATTTATATATATTTTGACATACTCTTTTTAGTTCAGCTTCTGTACCAAATGATAAAAACTCTAAACGGATAGATTTACCTTGGAAAAATATCCATATACTGTCACAAGCTCTTGGGACTTTATGCTCTGAAACTTGCTCTAAGTAATCTCCACTATCTGTTTGTGCTACTTGACTTAAAAAGCTTTCTGGAAGACCAGATACTCCACCTGAAATTCCATCTATATTCATATCTCTTACTTCATCTATACTACTATATCCTTTATATCGTTGATATATTCTTTGTACAACTACTGCTAGCTTATCTTCAAATTTTAAAACCATATTTTCTTTTTCATATATTTCTTCTATTTCATTGCTCGTTATAACATAAGAAGGCTTTGTATCTCCCTCAACATACTTTAATGTAGCTAAATTATATTTTTTTATTAATTCTGTTAATGCTTCATATGCAAATTCTTTTTTATACATATAAATTAATATGTCAAATTTGTCCTGTGCCGTTAACATTGATGGTATATCAAATGGAATTGCTTTTGATATATTTTCTTCTGTAACACCATATTCTTTTTCTAATAAATCATAAATTAGTTCTTTTACATATTTCTTATCATTAACATCACCATATGTACAACCTTTTAAAGCTTTTTTTAATTCATACTTTTTGTTTTTCCTTCTTTTTAACTCTTCTTCTGAAAGCCCTATGTCATATAAGTTAATTTTTGTTATTTCATCTAGTCTCTTTTTTACAAACCCCATCATTTTATCAATGGTATATGTCTTATCATCTACATCTACCATTACTTCTACTTCCGCATTCTTTTTCTTTTTAATGCTGTAATAGATTGTATATACTGCAACAGCTACTACTACTAGCATTAATGCGACGTTTATTAGTGACATGGCTCAGTTTTCCCTCCTTACATTTTTCCAGCTAAACTTTCCAATCTATATATAATATTATTTATTGTTCTTTTTACTTCTGCTATGAAAAATCCGTTTCTATCTTCTGAATCTATTTTTCTAAATTTCAAGAATAAATCTGGCAGTGCTGCTTCTTCACATGCTTCAAAAAATAAAGTGTTATATGGTATTGTTGAAACTTTATTTCTTTCTCCCAAATATCTAGTAATATTTTTTATATTATATTTTGAAAATTTATCATATTTTCCTATTAATAATAAAGCTTTTTTAGAATTTAATACTGGTTTTTCTTCTTTTAGTTTCATATAATCATTAATCATTGATAATCTTTGTGTTAAATTTACCACAATTAAATTAGAATTGTTTACTATAGCTTCTGAAACATCATCTTGAATATATTTATCTAAATCCACAAAAACTAAATCATAATAGCTATTGGCTAAATTAATTAAATCTGGATAATATTGTCTTAGCTCTTTATACTCTTTCAATTCTCCTTCAAAACCTGGTAATATTTCTAGCCTATCTTTAAATATAATTTTAGTATAGTTAGTTATATGATTTGGTTCTAATTTATTACTTCTCATTATTTTGGTTAATCCTGCTATTCCTTCTTCCATTGCAGTATTTGCATTTGGTCCAAATAGTCCTAAATTTTTTTTAACTTTACTTTCTTTTTCCCAAAAGCAATTATTCAAAGTTTCATCATTATATCCAGTAGAAACTACTAATATTCTATAATTGTGTTCTATTGCTAAATATGTACAAATTGCTGCTAATGATAATGTTTTGCCTGCTTGACCAACTCCATGACTCCAAAAAGTTATAATTGACATTTTTTATATCATTCCTTCCTAAGATAATATATTTTATACATTTTTTTCAATTGTTTTAATTGCCTTTCTTACATTTGCTTCACTTACCTTTTCTAATATTTCTTGAACTATATATGATAGACCATCTTTATATTGTACACTTAATTTTTTAAATTTTATTTTTCCCAGCCTTTGATTTTCATAAATAACACTTAAATCTCCATTTTCCATTGGGAAAAATATTTTAAATTCATTCCATATAACTTTATATCCTAATGAAAGGAAGTTTAAATAATCATCATCTTCTTTTAGAGCTTGTTCTGTAAACAATATTTTTGTTAAACTTACTGTATCTTTTATTTCAATTAATGTCTCTAGTCCCTTTTTTAATGAATAATTATCAAAACATGTTACAAAATAATTTTTTTCCGCATATACTAATTCAAACGTTTTAAAACCATCTGAATTATCAACATCAATTAAAGCAATATCATATTCTAATTGTTGTTCACCTTCTCCTGAGTATTTTTCTATTTCTTCCATATCATGAAATCCAATTGCTATATCTATATCTTCAAAGTCTGTTATATATCTGACTGCAGGGCTTATAGCAGGTACTATATATCTTGCTTTTTGATTAACAGTAGAGTCTACTACTAATACTTTTTGTCCTAATTCAGTTAATATTTTTGCTACATATACAATTAAATCTGTTTTATCATATGCTCCTATAAACCCTATTTTCCTCATGTAAATATCTCTCCTTTTTATTAATCTACAACTCCCGCTAAAGATTCTAAGTATGATTTTCTAGATGTTTCTGATTTTGTTATACTTTCTTGCATTTTTGTTTGAATATTTGAATCTGCTTGGTCTTGATCTTTATTAATTTCACTATTAATGTAGTCATTTCTCAATGCTGTTACACTTTCACTTCTATATCTTGAAGCAAGTTCTGTCATAGCCTTGTCTAATACGTTTGGATCATTTTCTAATAATTTTAATGTTCCCTGATTTGCTGGATAAGTTACTTTTGCTGCTTCTTGCATTCCTGCTTCTGTATATTTAGTAGCATATAATTTAGAACCATTTATCCTATATGCTTCATATATTGCACAACTCATATGCAATATTTCGTCTTCTGATAAATTTACCCATATTGTATCTGTTGAATCAACCCCATCAATAGTTGGTAATTGAACTTCTTTCTTTGATACTACTATGTAATCTTGTCCTGATGGCAACATAAATCTTATGTCAATATAATCACCTGATGTTAAATCTACTGGCAATACTAATGTATTATATTCTTGTTTTCTAACATCATTTTGTACTTGACTGTCACTTTTGCTTATCATTTCTGTAGTCATTACAGTATTTTTTTTCATTGTTACTTTTGCTACTAATGGTACACTGTTTAATTCTATATATTGTTTTTCAAGTTGATCCAATTTTATGCTACTGTCTGTATTTGCTTTAAAATTTATATTAGGATTTTCGCTTAAAACATTTTCTGCATTATTTCTTACTGTATAATAAATATTTTCATTATTTTCACCATATTTTATATATACTGGATTTCCATTGTTATCTTTTAGTTGATATTCTACGTCATTTAATTTTAAATATAAAGATATCCTCTCATTATTATCTTTTTCAATATATACACAACTACCATTAGGACATTTGTCTATATAGTAATTTTGAGTTGATGCTTCTTGCTTTATTTGACTTTCCTGGTCATTACGTTTTATAAATAATGCTGCATTTCCATCTGAATCAACTTTTGTATATACATTATTTCCTTCTTTGTCTTGAAGAGAAAAGTTTTTAAACACTGCAGAATCACTTGTAGCATTGCTTGGTATCATTGTTTTACTAACAGTTTTTGTTTCTAACATATCTTCTGTAATTACCTGCCCTGAACTAACATCTTGATTTAATACATAAACATTTGCTAAGGCTAGTTTTTCTTCTTTTTCTTCTTTCTTTTGATTTAATATTTGCAACATCAAAAGCGCTATTATTGCTCCAGCAATGATTAGTGTTACTAACATTCCTAATAAAAATGAATTCCTTGCTTTCCTTTGCATTGGATTTGTTGCCATGACAAATTCCTCCCTTAAAATTTATTTTTCTATATTTTTTTACAAAATACCCATCTATATTTTATTTTAACTCAATTGATACTTAAAATCAATGACTTTAAAAATTATCACAAAAAATTCACATTTTTGTAATGTGATTGTAATATATTTGTAATATTTTTTGTGTGATGATGCAACATATAATATTTAATTAATTATATAAATTTTTCTAATGCTTTTGCCACACCTTCTTCATTATTTGAAGTTGTTATAAATTTTGCTACTTTTTTCACTTCTGGTGCACACTTTTGCATTGCAATTCCAAGTCCTGCATTTTCTATCATTTTTTTATCATTTATGTTATCTCCAATTGCAATAATTTCATCTTTTTTTATATTTATTTTTTGGGCTAAATATTCTATTGCATTCCATTTATCAACATTTTCAAGTGATATTTCTGTATAGTAATATTCTATTATTACATCCTCTGTTCCTTGTTTTATTGTCTTTCTTGACATATGTGAAACATCTAACACTTCAATTCCTTTTATTTGTGCTAATTTTCTTATAATTGAATTAAATACTATTTTGCTTTCATCACATATAGTTATTTTTAAAAATCTATTTTCATTTATATTTTTTACATATTCATATAAATTTTCGACAATACTAATTTTAGTTTGCTTACTCTCTTCTTTTTTCAAATTTTCTTTTTGATAATATAAAACATTATATTTTAATGAACTTGCAAGTATTGTCTGATCTGTATAAACATTATATGATATACTATTTTCCTCACATATTCCTATTATTTCTAATACTTTTTCCTTGGATAAAAATTTATTATAAATAATTTCATCTTTTTGTATATCATAAATAAGAGCTCCATTACCTGCTATAAAATAATTTTTACTTTCTATTTCATTTGCTATTTCTTTTATAGAATCTACTGGTCTTCCAGAAGCAATTACAATATCAGTTCCCTTTTGTATTACTTTTTTTATTACATCTTTTGTGTTTTGAGTGACCATTCCATATTGATTTAATAAAGTTCCATCTAAATCAACAGCAACCATTTTATACATTTTTATTATCATTCCCCTCATTAAAATATATTATCAATATTTTGTCGTTTTTCATTATATATTGAATTTTTTTAAATTGCAACCCCATTTATTTTGGTAAAAATTACTTGTTTATTTTTGATGTTTTATGTGAATGCTAGTATTAGAAAAAGCATAGGTTTTTTCTTATATGTACTATTACAGGAGGTGAAAAAACATGGCTAATAATTCAAATAAAAAATTAGTTCCAGAAGCTATGACTGCTTTAGATAAATTCAAATATGAAGTAGCTAGTGAAGTTGGTGTTAATTTAAAAGATGGATACAATGGAGATTTATCATCTAAAGATGCTGGAAAAATCGGTGGTAACATGGTTAGAAAAATGATTCAACAAGCTGAACAACAAATGAAATAGTTGCACTTTTTTTAGTTTAAGGTAGGAAGTTAAATTTTGCTTTTATGATTTTACTTATTTATGTACATCAAAAGGCAGGATTTGATTTCCTGCCTTTTATTTGCCCATACAAATTTCCTTATAATCTATTTTCTAAAATTTTAGATATTCTCGTCCATTTATATGATTTTTATTTTATTATGTCTTTACTTTTCTTCTGTTATGTATTTTTTATAGAACGAATTGCTACCTTGCTCACATCATATCACACTTTAAAATTATTTGCAATTAATTTTTGTAATTTTTTCAATTTTTGTAAAATTTTGTTACTAATAAAAATTTTATACTTCTGGTTCTACTAATCCATAATTTTTTCCATCTTTTAATTTATGTATTACATTTACTTTACCAGTTTCAACATTGATAAATGTTAAAAAATTATGTGTTGGTTTTTCTTTTAATTTTAATACAGCATCCTCTGGTAGCATTGGCTTTATTTCATAATATGATGTTTTTATAATTTCATCTTGTATTTCTTTTTCTTGATTTATTTCTTTATTTGCATTTTTTATACTAGAATCCCTTAACATTCTTTCTTTTTTAGTTTTTGACTTTCTAATTTGCCCCTCTAGTATATCAATATCTTTATCTATAGATGCATACATATCTTTGTCTTCTGTCACAGCTCTATATTTTTCTCCATTTGCAATAACATAAATTTCCGCAATTTGTTCATTTTTTTCTGTTTTTAATGTAACTTCTGCTTCTGATTCTTCAAAATATTTATCTATTCTCTCTAGTTTTTTTTCTACATAATCATTAATAGCTTCTGTTATTTTTAGCTCTTTCCCTGTTATTTTAATTTTCATAAAAATCACTCCTTCTTTTTTGTTATTCTTATTATATATGTTTATTTTCTTTTTTGCAAGTTTTATAATTTTATTTTTAGATGTTATTTTATTTTTTAAAAAAGTTCTGCTAATTTATACTCTCTTTCTAATTTTTCATTAAAGTAAATTTTTGTTACTAATTTGAATTCTTCTAATGATTCTTCTTTTATATTAAATGAATATAACTTTTTAGGTGGTGCTGTTACTGTATATTTTATAGCATTCATAGTACTTTGACTTATCTTTATACTACTAGTATCCTGTTTTCCACATATTTGACACTTTAATCCATTGTCTTTTATGCTAAAATATTCTATTAATTCTTTTTCATGACAATTTATACATTCATTTATTTTTGGTGTAAAACCTAAAATACATAATAAACGTAATTTAAATATTGAAAGTATCATATCTAAATCTTTATCAGTTTCAGATATTACATAAAGCGTATTTAACAATAATTGTAATATATTATAGCAATTTTGATTTTCTTCTGTTACATCTCTTATTATTTTATTAATATGTACAGCATATTTTAGTTTATCTAAATCTGTTCTTATGTTATAAAATATTTCAATTGGTTCTACAGAGTTTATGTGATAGCTCTGAGTCCCTTTATATACTAAATATTCTGCAAAGCAAAACATTTGTGTACCTGCCAAAAGAGCACTTTTAGGTTTTCTTGCTCCTTTGGCAACACATGATATTCTCCCGTATATTAGGAGTTAATATTGTAAGCATTTTATCAAAATCACCCATATTACTTTCTGATAATACTATTCCATTTATTTTTGTGTTTGACATTTTATTTTCCTCTTATTTTTTTTCATTATTTAATTTGTCATCTAAATAATTATTCATATAATTATTTTGTATTTGTTTTTCTATATTTTCAATCTGTTTTAATTCCATAAAAGAGTTTATATCTCCTGTATTTTTAAATGTTTCCCACGCTATTTTTTTTATCATAAGTCTTCTCTCCTTTGCTTAAAGTTTTAACTTTAATTTTATCTTCTGCAAATTTTTTCTTTTTTATTCAAATAATCATTTTAATTTAAATTTATTTAAAATTGCATCATTAGATTGCCAATCTGGTTTTACTTTAACCCAAGTTTTTAAATTAACTTTCACTTGAAAATTCTTTTCCATGTCTAATCTTGCTAACATTCCGATTTTTTTGAGCATTTCTCCATTTTTTCCAATAATTATTCCCTTATGTGATTCTCTTAAACAATAAATTGTAGCTTCTATATCATATATTTCCTCATTTTGTTTGTTTTTTCTTTGTTTCATTTTTTCAATTTCAACATAAATTCCATGTGGTACCTCATCTTGCAATACTTTTAATGCTTTTTCTCTAATTATTTCTTCTGCTAGTTGTCTTAATGTTTGGTCTGTATATTCTTCCACATCATAATATGCTGGTCCTATTGGTAATTCTTTTTCTATCTCTTCTAAAATTATTTCTTTATATTTTTTATTTATTGCCGAAATAGGTATTACTGCTTCAAAATTATATTCTCTCCTATACATTTCAATTAATTGTAAAAGCTTTTCTTTTTTTACTAAATCAATTTTATTTATAATCAAAAATGTTTTTTTGTTAGTCTCTTTTATTTTTTCTATTATTATTTTATCTCCTTTTCCTATGTCATTACTTGTTGCCTCTATTAAAAACAATATTATATCACTATCTGGTAAACTACCAAAAGATGTTTCTATCATTGTTTGATTTAATTTAGTTTTTGGCTTATGAATTCCAGGTGTATCTGTAAAAATAATTTGACTATTTTCTCTATTTACAATTCCCTTTATTGCTGTTCTAGTTGTTTGAACTTTATTACTTATTCCTGCCACTTTTTCTCCTACCAATAAATTTATTAAAGTAGATTTTCCTACATTTGTTCTTC
Source organism: uncultured Clostridia bacterium (assembly GCA_947626815.1). GTDB lineage: Bacteria > Bacillota > Clostridia > TANB77 > CAG-508 > CAG-269. The sequence goes on from CANQTN010000003.1 coordinate 50,945, forward strand.
CTATTAATGTTACAAAACCAGATTTAAATTCTTTTTTCACTTTTTGTTCATTCCTTTCTTAATGCTTTCTTCATTCTTTTTATTATACACTATTTTTTTGCTAATTTTGTAGAAATTAAAAATTTTTATTATTTTTTTATTAATTTCAATAATTATAATTTTTATAAAATATAAAAAAGCCAAAACATCAAGCATATGCTTGACGTTTCTTGAAATTTATTAAATTTGTAAGCTCGCTTGCCGGATTCCTTGATTTTTTTGCCTTTCTTGCTCTTTCTTGTTCCAATTCTCTTTTTTGTTTTTCTGCTACAGATTGACAAATTGCCTTTTGATAGGTAAAATGAGTATCTTGTGCTATTTTACTCCAATTATAAATATTTCTTACATTATTTTTTGCTTTTTTAGTTATATCACTACATAGTTTTTGGTCATATAATAATTCTAAAATTGAATCAGCAATAGAATTTGAATTTCCACAATATGTTTTCATTCCATTTACTCTATGTTCTACTATTTCATTTAATCCCCCAATGTCTGAAACAACTACTGGACGTTCTGATAACATTGCTTCTAATGCAACAATTCCAAATGGCTCATATGTACTTGGAAATACAGATATATCTGCTGCTTTATACATTCTTTGTACATCCTTACCATTCATATATCCTGCAAAATATACTTTGTTTGATATACCCATTGCATCTACTTGCTGACTTAGCTCATTAAACATTCCACCTTTTCCACATATTACTAATTTTGTATCATTATATCCTTGTAATATTTTTGGCATTGCTGCTATTAAATGTTGTATACCTTTTTCATATACTAGTCTTCCCATAAATAAAATTATTTTTTCATTGTCCATTGCATATCTTCTTCTAAAATTATAGTCTCTTTCTATTCCATTGTATAAATTCATGTTTACTCCATTTGGTACTACATTTATTTTTTCATATGGTAATCCAAATAGCCTTTGTAATTCACTTTTCATATAATTACTATTTACAATAACTTCTGCTGATTCATACGTTAACATCCATTCTGTATCATTTATATATCTTTGTTGCTCATCATGTATTCCACTGTTTCTACCCGCTTCTGTTGCATGTATTGTAGAAACAATTGGTATATTATAAGAGTTCTTTAATGTTTTCGCACTATAAGCTACTAACCAATCATGTGCATGAATTACATCAAATGTTCCTTGTTGCGCTATAATTTCATTTGCTTTTGCAATCATTGCAAAATTCATTTGCATTACCCAATCTATAAAGTTATTGGGATTAATCATGTAATTATCTACTCTGTATACTTTTACTCCTTTGTCATCTTCAAAATATGGTGCATCACCATCTCTATATGTTATAACTGTTACATCATGCCCATCTTTTAATAATGTTTTTGATAAGTCTGAAACTACTCTAGATATTCCGCCCTACTACTCTTGGTGGATATTCCCATGTTAACATCAATATCTTCATTGACTTACACCCTTTCTTATTTTCTTTTGTTATGTTTTTACATCTTTACCGAATTTTATTATATTTTATACAATTTTTTTAAAAATGTAAATGATTTTCGTCATTTTTTTTATTTTTACTTAAATTTTTTTATGATGGCTTTCCATAGAAGATAAATAAAAAGGCTTTAATAAGCCTTTTATTCTTCATTATTATTTTCTTCGTTGCTATTTTCTTCATTATTACCTTCTTCTTTATTATTCTCTTCGCTGTTATTTTGTTCATTATTTTTTTCTGAATTTTCATTTTGGTTACTATTTTCTGTCTTTTTAGAACTATTATTACTACTAGATGACGAATTTTTATTATTGCTATTTGATTTTGCAGATACTCCATTTTTATCCATATATTCTTCTGCATCCATTCTTTGATCATTTACTGCAATATAATAATGTCTAGTTTCACTTCCATTTGTTTCTCTATTTATAGTCATATATATATCATCTGCTACATTTGCAAATAGTTCTTTTCCTAATGAATTTACTAAAGTGTATTTTTTATCTTTACATGCTACTATTACATTATAATTTGGTATAACTAATAGATTTACTGCATCTCTGTTATTTGATGCTTTATATCCTAAACTATCATATTTATATTCTGTCAATTGTTTTCCGTTTACATCATATAATGCCCAAAATTTGTCTTTTTTTACAGGTATTAAAGTATCTGCTAAAACGTATTTACTTTTAATATTATTTCTTGCAAAATCTGAAATGTCAAATCCTATTTCATCATTTTCTATATCAATTTTTACTCTTCCTTTTATATCAATAACACCATATCTGTCATTTTGTTGTACTAAATATAAGCCTGTATCACTATCCATTAATTCAATACTTTCATAAGCTATGTCTACTTTTGTCTCTCCACTAGAAGATAAAATTCCTACTTCTCCATCTGCTTCTACCAAGAAATCCTCTATCGTCACAAGATAAGTAATTTCATCATATTTGGGTTCTAATACTTCTGTTACTTGCAATTTCCCTGTTTTTTGATTTATACCATCTATTTTTACTACTCCATACGCATTATCTTTCTCTACAACTAATTGATCTTTTAATATAGTTTTTTGATTTACAAATTCATCATCTAATTTATAATTAAGATCTAACACTTTTGTCGAATATTGCGTATATAAATATGGTAAAGTTAAAATAGTTATTTTATTTTTGGATTTGTCATATTCAAAGCTTACATTAAATACTTTTCCAAGGTCTTCAGCACTAACATATAATACACCATTTCTAGCTATTACTGGTTTTCCCATATAAGCATATTCATAATTTGCATCACTTTGTGTTAAGTCTAATTTATATATTTTATTTTGATTTAACTCTAAATTTGCTACTTCATTTTCATTTATTACATAACATTTACTTTGCTCTTCTGATTTTGCAGTATATTCTCCATTATAACTTTCATAATTAAAATATTGTGCTATTTCTTTAATTGGTGCATATATTGCACCATCTTCTTCAAATACTAATATATTTTTTAATTCCTCATTTGGCTGTCCATCTATTGTTAATTTTAATACTGTATTTTGTATATATACTATATATGCAACTATTCCAATTATTATTAAGATAATTAAAAATATTGCTACTAATATTATTCTACTTATTTTTCTTCTTTTTTTCTCTTCTTTATCTTGAAGGGTTTCTTCTATTAAATTCATACGCTTACCTCCGCTCATTTAATATATCCATATTTTCGATAAAATTCTTCACGAAAATTTGCCAAATTATTACTCTCTATTTCTATTTTAACTCTTTCCATTAAATTAGTCAAGAACCTTAAGTTATGAATTGATAGTAATCTATCCCCTAAAATTTCATTTGTTTTTACTAAATGCCTAATATATGCTCTGGTATAATTTTTGCATGTATAACAGTCACATTCTGGATCTAATGGTCCAAAATCTCTTTCATATGTTGCATTTCTTACTACTACTTTTCCATGTGATGTCATTGCTGTTCCATTTCTAGCAATTCTAGTAGGTAAAACACAATCACACATATCTATCCCTGACATTACTGCTTCTATTAAATAATCTGGTGTTCCCACTCCCATTAAATATCTTGGTTTTTCTTTTGGCATCATTGGTGTTGTATAATATAACATTTTTAAAAATTCTTCTTTAGGTTCTCCCACACTAATACCTCCAATGGCATAACCAGGCAAGTCTAATTCTATTAAATCTTCTACACTTTTCTTTCTTAAATCCTCATAAAATCCACCTTGTATTATTCCAAACAGAGCTTGATTTTCCGTAATATGTGCATCTTTGCATCTTCTTGCCCATCTCATTGTTCTTTCCATCGATTTTTTTGTATATTCATAGCTTGCTCCGGTATTCTACACATTCATCAAATGCCATAATAATATCTGCACCTAAATCTTCTTGTATTTTCATAACAGATTCTGGTGAAAAAAAATGTTTACTTCCATCTAAATGTGACTTAAACTCTACTCCTTCTTCAGAAATTGTTCTTAAATCTCCTAAACTAAATACTTGAAATCCTCCACTATCTGTTAAAATTGGTCTATCCCAATTCATAAATTTATGTAGTCCACCTGCTTCTTTTACTAATTTGTTCCCAGGTCTTAAATATAAATGATATGTATTACATAATATTATTTCTGCTTTTACATCTTGTTTTAATTCTTCTGGTGTCATTGACTTCACAGTTGCTTGTGTTCCTACTGGCATAAATACTGGCGTTTGTATATCTCCATGTGGTGTATGTATAACTCCTCTTCTTGCTCCTGTTTGTTTACATTCATGTAATAATTCATATGTTATTGCTGGTTTCATTTTTATTACCATTCCTTTCTAATGCACAAATCACAAATCTGGTTGAAAAATAATTACAATTTTGGCGTTGTCAAACATCATTTGAAATTTAATCAACGTACGAAAAGTACGCCTCATAAATTTCAAACTTGTTTTCCTAGCCAAAATTTAATTCTTTTTCAACCTTTTTTATCTTAATAAATAAACATCGCATCTCCAAAACTAAAAAATCTATACTTTTCCTCTACTGCTTTTTTATAAGCTTCCATTATATATTCTTTTCCTGCTAATGCTGATACTAACATTAATAAAGTTGATTGTGGAAGATGAAAATTTGTAATTAATCCGTCAATACATTTAAATTTGTAACCTGGATAAATAAATATTCCGTGTATCTTCCTCTTTTTCTTCAACTAACCCATTTTCATCTGCAATTGTTTCCAATACCCTACATGATGTTGTTCCTACTGCAATTACTCTTCTTTTTTCCTGCTTTGCTTTATTTATTTTTTGTACATCTTCTTGCTTTATATAAAAGTGTTCTTTATGCATTTCATGTTTTTCCACTATTTCTTCTTTTACTGGTCTAAATGTTCCAATACCTACATGTAATGTTACATTTGCAATTATAATTCCTTTTTTTTCGAGTTTATCTAGTAACTCTTCTGTAAAATGCAATCCCGCAGTTGGTGCAGCTGCTGATCCATCAAATTTTGCATATACTGTTTGATATCTATCTTTTTGTTCTAATTGTTCATGTATATATGGTGGTAATGGCATTAAACCAACCTTATCTAATATTTCATTAAAAATTCCATTATACCTAAATTCGACCTTTCTAGTTCCTCCTGGCATAATTTCTAAAATTTTTGCTTCTAATATTCCTTCACCAAAAATCACTTTCGTACCAATATGAAGTTTATTTCCTGGCCTTACTATACATTCCCATATATCATTTTCTATATTTTTTAATAATAAAAATTCAACATTTGCTCCTGTTTCTTTTTTACCATATAATCTTGCTGGTATGACTTTTGTATTATTTCTAACTAGTACATCTCCTGGTTTTAGATAATCTATTATATTTTTAAAAGTTTTATGTTCTATAGTTTTTAGTTTTTTATTTAATATCATTAATCTTGATTCATCTCTTTTTTTTATAGGAGTTTGTGCTATTAATTCTTCTGGTAGTTCGTAATCAAATTCTGATACCTTCATTTTTTTCATCTTTCCTTTTTTATTTAAAGATTAATTTTATTTTACTTTTTAAATTATTTATAATTTCTATTATTTCTTCTATTATATTTTCTGGTTCTTTAAACTGATCTTCCATTTCATAAGAATATTCAAAATTACTGTTTTTAGCTGGTTTTAATTTATATATTTCTTCTGGTAATCCTATATTTCCCATAGTTGTTTTTATATTTTTATTCATATAATCTGTATACCATCTTTTTTGTCCTATTAAGGCTTCATTTTTATAACCATATTTTTGGTAATCATGTAATTCTGGTCTCTCATAACCATATTCTTCTGCATTTCTTTCTAAAGAATGTAAAAATTCATGCAAAAATACTTCTTCCGGAAATGTATTTATTCTGCCATCATACTTATAAATATAACTTTTTGAATCATTTGGTAAACGTATATTAGAAAATCCAATTCCATAATAATCCATTGAACCCAAACCAATCCAGTCATTTACTTCAATGTCATTTTCATGTTCTTCATCCCCTAGTCTTACAATAACATATATATGATCATATTTATTAGTAGCTATAGTGCTTTTTATTTGCTCTTCTACATCTTCTGCTGATACATAATATCCATATTGTTCATCATAAGACAACTTTGACAATGGCGTATCCACTTGATAAACATCACATTCTGCCGTCATTTTTCTATTTGAAAGATTATAACAAGATCTTTCAAATAAATTTATAGTATCATTTATATCATGCATATCACTTTGCGTTACTTTTAGTTTAATTTCTTTACCATTAATCGTTACATCTGTTGTTTCAAAAATAAAACATGCAAACTTCCAATTGTTATTATTTTCTGCAATTCCTTCTTCTATTGTAAAGTTTGAAAACCATGCTTCTCCTTTTGCTTGCCCTAGATATCCTCCTAATCTAAAGCCAACATTTACTTCTTCTCTATTTTTACTGTTAAATATTAATTCTATTCTTTGCCAATCTTGTGTTCCTGATAATGCTACAGATCTTTCTGTTGACCCTTCTATTGCAATTTGAGCTCCAATACCTGAATTTTCTTGCTCTGCTTGCACAGCATTTGTTTTTACCATACATGTTACTTTATATGGCTGATTCTTTTTCACTTGTATCTTTTTATAAAACATCGCATCATTAAAATTTGAAGAACTAATTTTATAACTTTTTTTGTCTGAATATTTTATTTTATCGTCTCTTGTAAATTTAGAACTATATAAATTTGATTCACTTCTTATAAATTCATTAAAATTATTTGCCTGATAAAACTGATAAGCAAAATATAATATTACAAGTAATATTACAAGTGTAATATAATAACTTGTCTTATGTTTTCTTTCTTTTACATTTGTATCCATACATATCCTCCAGCAACAATAGAGGTCTATATTTTTCATATAGCCTCTTTTTGTTTATTTCTTATTCTTCTATTGTTTTTGTATCATTAAAATCTTTCATACTTAAATTTATTCTTCCTTGCTCATCTATTTCAACTACTTTTACTGTTACCTTATCTCCTACATGAAGAACATCATTTATGTCTTTTATTCTTTCTTTTGAAATTTTAGATATGTGTAATAATCCTTCTTTTCCTCCACAATCTAAGTCTACAAATGCTCCAAAATTCATTATTCTGGTTACTTCTCCATAATAAATTCCACCAACTTCGATTTCTCTTACAATATCTTCTATCATTTCTAATGCTTCCATTGCTTTTTCATTATCATTTGAATAAATAAATACTTGTCCATCATCTTCTATGTCTATTTTTACACCAGTTTCTTCTATTATTTTATTTATTACTTTTCCTCCAGTTCCAATAACATCTTTTATTTTTTCTGGTTTAATTTGTGTTCCTACTATTCTTGGTGCATATTTAGATATTTCAGCTCTTGGTTTACTTATTACTGGACTCATTACATCATCTAATATATGTTTTCTTGCTATTCTTGTTTTTTCAAATGCCTCTTTTATAATTTTATATGATAACCCATCACATTTAATATCAACTTGTATTGCTGTAATACCTTTTTCAGTTCCTCCTACTTTAAAATCCATATCTCCGAAAAAGTCTTCTAAGCCTTGTATATCTACTAACATTACATATTCTTCATCATTATCTGGATTTGTTACTAATCCTGTTGAAATACCTGCAACTGGTCTTTTTATTGGAACTCCTGCATCCATCAAGCTTAGTGTGCTTCCACATATACTTGCTTGTGATGTAGAACCATTAGAAGATAATACTTCTGATACTACTCTTATTGCATATGGGAATTCTTCTTTAGATGGCAACACTGGAATTAATGCTTTTTCTGCCAAAGCCCCGTGACCTATTTCACGTCTTCCTGGTCCTCTTGATGGTTTTGCCTCTCCTACAGAGTAACTTGGAAAATTATAATGATGCATATATCTTTTTGATTCTTCTGTATCAATTCCATCTAATACTTGTTCTTCACTTACCATTCCAAGTGTAGCTATTGATAGCACTTGTGTTTGACCTCTCGTAAATAATGCACTTCCATGGGTTCTTGGTAATAATCCAACTTCACATGATAATGGTCTTATTTCATCTAATGCTCTTCCATCTACTCTTTTATGCTCAAAGAATATCATTTCTCTAACACATTTTTTTTCTAGTTTATATATTGCTTCTCCTATATCAGTTTTATGTTCTTCAAATGCTTCTTCTCCATATTTTTCTGCATATGTTTCTTCTATTTTTTTTGTTAATTCAGCAATGTTATTATCTCTTGTTTCCTTATCTGCTTCTTGAACTTTTTCTTTCATTTCTTCTTTAAAATTATTTTCAACGAATTCATATATTTCATGGTCTACTTCAAAAGATTTATATTCAAATTTTGGTTTTCCTATTTCTTTTTGAATTTTTGTAATAAATTTGCATATCTTTTTTATTTCTTTGTGTGCTGTTTTTATTGCTTCTAACATCAATTCGTCTGGTATTTCATTTCCTCCAGCTTCAATCATTGTAATTTTCTTTTCAGTTGCTGCTAGTGTTAGTGTTAAATCACTTTGCTTTCTTTGCTCTTCTGTTGGATTAATAATGATTTTTCCATCTACTATACCTACATTTACTGCTGCTGTTGGTCCTCCAAATGGAATATCTGATATTGCTAAAGCACAAGATGCTCCTATCATAGCTGCTACTTCTGGTGAATTATCTTGCTCTACACAAAGAACTGTTCCTACGACTACAACATCATTTCTAAAGTCTTTTGGGAACAGTGGTCTTAATGGCCTATCTATTGCTCTTGATGTTAATATTGCTTTATCACTTGGCTTACCTTCTCTTTTTAAAAATCCTCCTGGTATTTTTCCTACTGAATATAATTTTTCTTCAAAATCTACTGATAATGGAAAAAAGTCAATTCCTTCTCTTGGTTCTTTAGAAGCTGTTACATTGACTAATACACATGTATCCCCATAACGTACTAATACACTTCCATTTGCTAAACCTGCCATTTTTCCTGTTTCAATTACAAGTTTTCTTCCAGCTAGTTCTGTTTCATAAGTTTTAAACATAATTATTCCTTCCTTTTTTATATACTTTTATAACTAACAAAAAACCCATGCCAAATAAGCACTGGGCTTTGTTTTTTTATTTTCTTAATTCTAGTTTTTGTACTATTTCTCTATATCTGTTTATGTCTTTTCTAGATAAATAGTTTAATAAGTTTCTTCTCTTTCCTACCATTTTTAAAAGACCTCTTCTTGAGTGATTGTCTTTTTTATGGATTTTTAAATGTTCTGTTAATTCATTAATTCTTTCTGTTAGTAATGCTATTTGTACTTCTGGTGAACCTGTGTCGTTTTCCTCTCTTTTATAAGTATTAATGATTTCTTGTTTTCTTTCTTTGGTCATTTTCTATTACACCTCCCTATTTTATTTTTCTCCTTAAACTGAACTAAAGTTTTAGGTGTATTTCTTTTAGCTAAGTATAAGGTATGTGTTTTTACTTTTCATATTATACTATACTTTTTTCTATATTGCAAGCATTTTTTAGTGTTTCATTCACATTTTTACGTATATTTTTGTCCTTGCTAATATCTTACATTATCTTTTATTTTCATAACTATATTTTGCATGTGGTGAAAATCCTTTCATCTCCATGTCTTTCTTCATCTTTTGTATTAATTCTTGATTCTTATTTCACATAAAGTACAATTCGAAATCCCAAAGTAGCTGCAAAAGCATTAACAGATTGATTTCCTAATCGAGCATTTGCACTAAATCCAGACGATGAATCCATAGCACAAGAACCTCGCCTCATTTTGTAATTTTCACCATTTTTTGGAACTTCTGTTGTAATCTCTGATACATTTCCTGTTATATCAAATATATGTTTTTTCTCTGTTCCCTCTCCATTCGAATTCACAAACTTTCCTGTTGGAAATACCCAATAAGTACATCTTTTGGTATCATTTGTGCCAGAACTACCTTCATTTGCAGGTTTTTGTAGTACATCTGGTGTAGTAATCCAATTACTTCCTGGTTGTCCTGAGTGAAATCCAGTATAGCCATCTTGTCCTAATATATTCCAACTATTTCCCCATGTAGAATTTACAGCATTACATAAATCCCAATCAACAAATTCACACATAACATCCCATTGTGCCCCTGTAATCAATCCACTTTGAAATGCAACATGTTTCTCATCCTCATCTTCTGAACTTTTCCATGAATTTGCAACTTCAAGAGCTGTTGAAGGTGATATCATTCTTACTGGTTCCATTCCTAATCTTACTACAACATCTTTTTTATGTTGTTTCCAATATTCATTAAAACTTGTTAATTTTTCTTCATTATCCCCCATTTCATCCGTTGTTTCAATTACACTTTTTTCTCTGCTTTGTGTTGTATTGATTCCTGCTTCATATCGTCCTACCCAAAAACCTCCAGCATTATTTATTATTTCTTTTTCCTTTAGGTCTGATGTTATTTCTTCACTTTCTAATTTACTCGCTAATTCTTCCTCTTTATTTTCAAAACTTCCTAACATATCTCCCATTATGCCTTCTTCTATGCTACTTAACTCTTTAAATCCATCAAAGTCTTTTAAAGAAAAATTTACTTTTCCTAATCTTTTTTCATATTTTATTTTTGTTCCATCTACTGGTATCCAAACAAACTCATTTTTTTCATCATCAGCAATAACATACCCTTCACTAACACTGCCTATTGTATGATGAAATCCTACTGGAATATGATTTTCTGGATGTCTTGCTTGATATTCTTGGCTTGATTTATCTTCTGGAACGTCCATAATGTCTCCAATATTCCCATTTTCATTAACTTCCATTTCATATGTTTTACCATCTTTTTCGTATATTACATATCCATTTTCATATTTAATATATGCTCCTGAGGCTGTAGTTTTGCTTCTCCCTTCAATTTCTGTTCCATCTGTATAATAGTCTGACAGCCATTCAGATATTAAAAGACTAGCTTCTTCTTTCATCGTTGCCTCATCATATTCTTCAACCGCTTTCGTAGCTTTACCTAATATTCCATCTTTCCCTGTCAATGTTGCAATTGATACTGCAGCTAGAATCAAAAGTACAATAATTGTTATTACCAGCGCTATTAATGTTATTCCGTTTCATTTCCTTTTTATAAAACTTTGTATCAACATTTTTTTTCTTGTGCGTAATAATTTCTTTTTTCATCTGTTTTTTTCCACCTTTCTCCTTTTTGTTCCTCAGTATACTTATCATTAATAAAATTCCAAATATGTTATTCGCGTATACCTATTATACATAATAGCAAAATGTCGTACTAAAGTACATGATAAAATTTCCGAGTTTTTGCGGAATAAAACAGAATTCATATTCTCACTAAATATATTAGCGCATATCCCACTTCATACGCTTTTCTCTTCTTATTTGCTGCTTTCGTTTTAAATTTTTTTGATATAATGATATTAATATAACTATCACTATTAATACCATCAATGTTATCTTACTTTTTAATATCTCTGTAACAATTCCAAATTGCTTTATTTTAAATTGATATTTTCCTTCTATTTTGTCATATGTTATCATCTGTTTATCTGGTGAATTATTATTATCTCCTTTCGTTCTGTATTTTACTATTCCATTTTCATTTATTATATCTATTATTCTATGTGTTACTATTACACCATCTTCATCAAATGAAATTATATCTTCTATCTTTATCTCATCTTGTGGAACTTCTTTAACTATTATAGCATCTCCTCGCATTATTGTCTTTTCCATACTTCCTGATACAATTATAAAACTTTTATATCCAAAAAAATCTGGTATTTTATTTGGATTAACAAAAGATTTTATTATTAATGTAAAATTAAATATAATAATAGGAATTAGTATAATATAAAATATTATACTAATTATCTTTCCCATTATATGTATTCTTTTTTCTTCTTTCTGTACTTTATCTATTTTGTACATCTCTTATCTCCTCATAATTAGAACAAAATGTTTCTCTTTTAATAAGTCATACTTATTTTATTCTGTTCTTAGTGCTTCAACTGGATCTTTTTTACTTGCTATTTTGGCAGGTATTAATCCTGCAATAATTGTTAACAACATACTTATTATTACAAGTATAAAGCCAGCAAGCGGTGGAACCATTGTTGTAACTGTTACACCTGTTAAGCTACGTATTAAGCTATTTATTGGAATAGTTAATAATACGGTTATTCCTATTCCTAATAAGCCAGATATTAAACCTACAATAAATGTTTCTGCATTAAATACTCTTGATATATCTTTTTTAGATGCTCCAATTGCCCTTAATATTCCTATTTCCTTTGTTCTTTCTAATACAGAAATATATGTTATTATTCCTATCATTATTGAAGATACTATTAATGATATTGCAACAAATGCTATTAATACATAACTTATTGTATCTATAATTTGACTAACAGATTCCATCATAATTCCTACTAAATCTGTATAGTTTATCACATTTTCTTCTTTTCCATCATCCTTTTGTTTTTGATTATAATCTTCTATCGCTTTAGTTATATTATCTTTTGCTTCAAAATTTTTTGGATAAATACTAATTGAAGTTGGTTTTTCAAGGTCAATTGCACTCAATTTTTGCATATTTTTTTCATAACTTGCATTTTTATTTTCTGTATATGCTTCCATCATTTTTGCAATTTGCTCATTACTTAAATTACTCATCGCAATTTTTTGTTCATTAGATAAAGAATTATAGTCAAAATTTGCATTTTCTTCATCTGTTGGAAATTTTAAACCTGAAAATACATTCACTTCTTGATTTTCTTTCTGTTCTTTTACTATATCTGCTTCATTTGATTTATTAATAACATATTCTTTTAGTTTTTTTGTATAACCTATACCACTTGTTACTGAAATTGAAGCCACACTTTCTTCATTTTGTTTTATAATTCCTACAACTTTTATGCTTTCGGCTGTATTAATTTTATTTTTCATATAAGCTTCATCTTCACTTTTGTCTAACCATACTCCATTTTCTTTTTGATAATAATCTGAATTTAAAATTAGTTTAAATGATAAATTTAATAGCTCATCATATGTATATGTAGTTGTTTCTTCACCCTCTTCTAACTTTTCTCCATTTTCGACAGCTTTCCATTTTTCTTTTAATTCTTTTTGATCTTTTAGCCCTAGTGAATATAATGTATAATCATCAATTCTCCCATCTTCTTTTAATATTAAAACTACTTCATTATAATTTTCTGGCCATTTTCCTTTTACTAGGTCGAATTGTGTCTCTAATAATTTTTTATTATCTAACATCTCAATAAATACATCTGTATTTGTCATCATTGAACTTCCAAACATTGATGCCACAGAAGAATTATCCCTTGCCTCTATCATTTCTCCCATACCAAATGAATTCATTACTGTACTAGGGTTCACTTGAACTATTCCATTTTCTGTATTATCTTTATATAAATTAATTTTTAATCCATAATTATATGCAATACTATTACTGTTATCTGTAATTATTTTGCTTTCTTCTAGATGCTTTTTTAGTTCTTCTAAATTATTACTTTGCTTTTTGTTAGAAAGCATTGTTACCATATCATTCATGATATCTGCAGAATGTACTTTTCCTTCTTCTTGGTTTTGTTCTTTTTCTACTTCTCCCATCATTGATTCCATCATACTTGACATATCAATAGTTGATTCTTCAATTGTAATTGGATAAGATGATAATGTTTCTTCTTCCACTCTATCAATATAATTTTGTACTCCTGTTGATATAGCTAAAATAAGTGCTATTCCTATAATTCCAATGCTTCCAGCAAATGATGTTAATAATGTTCTTCCCTTTTTTGTCATTAAATTGTTTAAACTTAATCTTAATGCTGTAAAAAATTTCATAGATGTTCTTCCAGATTTTGCTTTAACTTCTTCTTTTCTGTCCTCTTCAGTGAATGGTTTTGAATCATCTGTAATTACTCCATCTAGAATTTTTACAACTCTAGTTGAATATTTCTCTGCTAATTCTGGATTGTGTGTAACCATAATAATTAGTTTATCTTTTGAAATTTCTTTTAATATTTCCATAATTTGCACACTTGTTTTTGTATCTAATGCTCCAGTAGGCTCATCTGCAAGTATAATATCTGGGTCATTAACTAAAGCTCTCGCAATTGCGACTCTTTGCATTTGCCCTCCTGATAGTTGATTTGGCTTTTTATAAATCTGTTCTTTTAACCCAACATCTTCTAATGCTTTTATTGCTCGTTTTCTTCTTTCTTTTTTTGATACTCCAGAAATTGTTAATGCCAATTCTACATTTGACAATACTGTTTGATGTGGTATTAAATTATAACTTTGAAATACAAATCCTATTGAATAATTTCTATATGCATCCCATTCTCTATCTTTAAATTCTTTTGTTGATTTCCCATTTATTATTAAATTCCCAGATGTGTATCTATCTAAACCTCCTATTATATTTAACAAAGTGGTTTTTCCACAACCACTTTGACCCAATATTGATACAAATTCATTTTTTCTAAATTCAATATCTATACCTTTTAAAGCATTAACAGTCGAATTTCCTGTAATATAGTCTTTTGTTATATTTTGTAATTTTAACATATAGATATCATTCCTTTCACTTTTCTATTTTTTAAAAAGTTTATTTAATAAACCTTTATTATCTTTTTTAGTTGATTTTTTACTTGAAACAGAATGTTTTTCTAATTTAGACGTTTTAACTGGTTTTTTAGCTTTATTTTCTTTACCTTTTTTATTTTGCTTTACTTCCATGTTTTGTTTGCCAATTTTTTTAGATTTATTTTCATTTTTTACTTTTTTTGTTTTTTGAAGTGCTGCTTTTCTACTATTTTTTATTAGTTGATCTAAATCTTCTGCATCATTAATATCATCAATGTCAAATGAATCACTTATCCTATCTTTACTCTTTCTTTCCTTTTTATAGCTATTTTTGTAATTATATTCATCATAATCTTCTGATTCACTTTTGTAGTAGTTTTCTTCATACTCCTCTTCTAGTTCTTCTCCATCCTCTTCATATTCATCATCATCATATTCTTCTGGTTCATATTCATCGTCATCATCATAGTAATTTTCTTCATATTCTTCTAGTTCTTCTTCGTCTTCTCCATATTCATCATCATTTTCATCTACTTCTGATTCTTCTTCATATTCATCATCATCATATTCTTCTAGTTCATATTCATATTCGTCATATTCTTCTGGTTCTTCTTTCTCTTCTTCATCATACTCTTCATCTAATTCCTCATCTACTTCGTATTCTTCCTCATCCTCATCTTCTAGCTCTTCATCATTTTCATCATCATCATCTTCTTCTATTTCATATTCATATTCATATTCATAATATTCTTCTGGTTCTTCTTCATCTTCCTCATCTACTACTTCTTCATCTGGCTCTTCTTCATGCTCTTCATCTTCATAATCTTTTTCCATATATTCATTCTTTGTTTCTTCTTTATTAGTATTTTTTAATTCTTCTTTATATTCCTTTTCTTCTTCATCAGTTTGTTGTTTATTTGCATCTTGAGTAGCATCGCTTTCTCCTATACTATATTCTGACAAGTCTTTTTCATATTTTTCTGATACCTCTTTTTGAAATACCATATAAATATTTTTTATTCCTTCTATTCTCCAATAATTTGAATTTAATAATGTTCCAGCTTTTACATTTACATTATTTGCTTCTTCTTCAAAGTTTTTCTCTTTATCTTCAATATTCCTTAAATAATTTTTATTATACAGTTGCTTATAAGCTGCCTTTGTAGCTTTTTTAGCTGATTCTCTTAATATTAATTCATACAATTTTTTTATTTGTATCATGTCTAATTCAAAATTATTGCATGCTTCTATCATCATTCTTTTATGTACTCTTTCGCCATTAATTGCAGTCATTCTTTCATAATCCAAGAAACCTACTATGTATTCTCTCTGTGCCTTCAAAAAAGCTAATCTTACTGTACAATCTTTTAAAATTCTTTTGTATTTATCTAATTTAATCATTTCATTGTCTGTTTCACGCAAAAGTTTCTTCATTCTATCATACATTAGAACATAACACTCTGCTTCTTTTTCAGCAATATCAATTCTATTATTTATAGCTTTTCTTAAAACATCTTGATTAAAAGGAACTCTTTCATTGTTTCCATTTTTAATCATTATATTCAAAGCTTCTACTTTTACTTGTTCTTTCTCAGAGCTTATAAAATCCTTTAAATTAACTATGTCTTGAACATCTATTTCTTTAAATTCCTGACTTAGTTCTTCTCTACGTTTAATACTTTTTGCTTCACTTACTCTTCTTTCTTTGTCACATTTATTTCTATATTTTTGCTTTTGAGCAAAGTCCTTTAAATTTTTAATAAATTCTTCTCTTAATTCTAACATTCTTTTAGAATTACTTTCTAAGGAAGTTTCTATTTTTCTTAATTTATTTTCTAATGTTTTTGCATCTTCTCCTAATTCTGCAAATAGCTGTGTTCTGTCATCTTCTAATTTTTTATTTATTTTATATAATTTTTGTTGTTCTCTTTGTATACTTTCAATTCTTGCTACTGTATTGTCAAAATCCTGTATTATTTTTGCATCCTTATTGATTGTTAGTTGGTGTTGCTCTATTTCATTTACTAATTCACCATAGTTTTCACTATTTTTCTTTAAATTATATGTTTTATTTAATTTTAAAACTTTTTCTAAATATTTTTCTAAAACAATAGCACTTCTCTCATACATTATAATATAACCTCCATTTTATTACTTCAAAAATTTTATTTTATTCAGTATATATTTCATTTTTTCCATATTCTTCTGGTTTTAGTCCAAGTCTTACTTTCATATAACTTGTTAAACCTAAAACAGTTACTAATAATATAATTGCAACTAAAATCATACTATTTGCAGTATCAGTTATCTTTAATAAATATGCACCTATAAATCCTATTACTGCTCTAAACGAATTCCTACTAATAGCATTCACAGCTGATATTTGTGTTAATATTTTTTCATTTGCAAAATTCCCCAAATATCTAGATGATAACACTATATGTATTCCTTGTAAGGCATTAATTATTACAAAACTAATAATTAAAACTGTTACTGATATTAGATAAGGAATTTTCACTGATCCTGCTATTCCTGCTATCCAAATAGAAAATGTTAATGCATATAAAATCACAGTTAAAGCCTTGTTTCTATATTTATTATGAAATTGCAATTGTATTTTAGAACCAATCGATGCAGCTATTCCAACAATAGCAGCAACTATTGTAATAAATTGTTCTGACATTTTTATATCCATTAATATACTTGTTCTGTAAGTTGACATTAAACAAAAAATTCCCCATGCAATTCCAGAATATAAAAATAAACTTCTTAGTCTTTGAGAATTTATTATAAATTTTACACCTTCTACTAATTCTTCAAAATATTTTTTAGTAGATTGTTTTTCTCTTTGCCTATCTTTTTCTGTTTCTTCAAAAGCAAACGATACTACAGTGGCCAAAATTGCAAATATAAAACTTCCTATTAGTGGAATATATGGATTTACTACATATAAAAAACCAGAAATAATAGAAGTTACAGCATCAATAATATAATAATCCTTAAAAGCTCTTCCTTCTAATCTTGAAAATATTTCTCCTTCATGTTTACTACTCGGTATTGAATAATGTAATAAAGCATTATCAGATATATCTTTTAGCGCAAAACATATACTACTTATAAATTGTGCAAAAATTAACATTTTCAAGTTATTACATAATATAATTAACAATACAAAAATGCAATTAAATAAATTCCCCAAAATTGTACATTTTTTTGTTCCTATTCTATCCACTAAAATACTTATAGGTATTTGTAATATTACCATAAAAATTGCATAAAAAGATTTAGCAAATACTATATCTGATACATCAATATGTTTTACTTGTGATAAAAATAATACTTCTATTGCATAGAAAAATATTAAATCTAGTGATATTGCTCTATAAATCGAATATACTTTCATATTCTGCTTTTGTATTTTTATTTTCTTTTGTTGATCCATTATATTCTCCTTTGTATTAGTTCATATTTTTTATAAATTGAATTATTTGTTCTGCAAGTAAATGTTCTTTTTGACTATATCCATGGTCTGCACCATCTATATAATCTATATCTTTATTTTTATTTGTTATAATATTATTCATTTTTTCTACTAATTCACTTGCCTCTTGAGTTATCATCTCATTATTATTTCCCCATCTCATAAATAATGGTGTATCTATATTGTTCAATTCTTTGAATTCTATATCTTCATCATATTTTGCAAAGTCTATTGCTTGATTATTTTTTGCATATCTTAAAAATGTCTTTACAGAAATTGGATGAATAAATGCTTCATCTGGCATTAGTTCTAAATTTTTGCCTTCTTTTTCTTTACTTTCAGCTAATTTTAAATATTCATCAAAGTTGTCTTCTAAATAACTTTTTAATGAATTATTTATATCTACTAAAGAAAGTAATATAACTCCTTTGATATTTTCTAATATATCATCACTTTCCTCATCTTTTAATTCATTATAAGTATATACTATTTTGGTAGAACCTAAACTATGTCCTTGTAAATATATATCAGTATAGCCTAATTCTTTTAATTTTAAAATGGCTCCTACTATGTCTTCATATCCATTTAATACATCTTCATAAGAAGTTCCTCCAAGTATTTTTTCTTCTGTTCCATTTATATTTTTCTTAATATATTTTACAAGTTCACTTCCTCTATTATTGAAACAAAAATAGTCAATATTATTTCGATTAGCTACTTGTGCAATTATTTTATCTCTATCTTTAAAGCAATTACTACTCATTCCATGTACTGCTAAAATAACTTTTTTAGTTTTTTCATCACTTTCATATAATAATCCATTTAATACTATACCATCTGTAGCTAAAAAATCTATTCTTTCCATTATTTTCACTATATGTTACTAACATATTCTCCTTTCTTTAGTTTTATATTAATTTTTTTCAATCTTATTATACACTGTTAAATTATGATTGTCAAAAAAAATTTAAGAGTAAATCTATAAGCCGGGTTCTGTCTTTTAAAATAGCCATTTATCTAGGATATATATTGCTATATACCTCAAGCCACGCAAGTCAGAAGGCGCCGAGCAGGCTTAATCTTCTATTTAGGTGTTGCTTCAGATGGGGTTTACACTGACCTGTTATGTCACCATAACAGCGGTGAGCTCTTACCTCGCCTTTTCACCCTTACCTTAACTATTTAAGGCGGTTATTTTCTGTTGCACTTTCCTTAAGGTCACCCTCACTAGACGTTATCTAGCATCTTTGCTCTATGAAGCCCGGACTTTCCTCTCGTAATTCCTTTCGGATTATTACCAGTGACTATTCAATTTACTCTGTTTCCAATTATATCACATATCATTAATTTCTTCTAGTAAATTTTTATATTTTATTAAAAATACAGATTTGTCTTTTATATTTACTGCATTTTGCAATTCATTAATTATTATATATCCCTTACTAATATTAGATTGTTTCGTTTGATCTATATTCGTATTTGTTAGTAATTTTGAATACACATCTATACCATTTTTTATATCATTTGAAATTTCTTCCCAATTTTCCTCATCTAATTTTGAATATGCTTTAAATATATTTGACTTTGTTTCAACAATTGTCGTATATAATTCATCTTTACCTATATTTTTTAAAAATTTAGGCAAAAATTCATATATTTTTGCTAATTGTTCTAATGTTTCTTTCTTTTTTTCATCTTTTACATTTACTATTAGTCTGTCATATTCACTATTAAAATTTAAAATTTCTTCTTGATTGGCATTATCTAATTGATATAAATCCATTGTAATTGATGGTAAATCACTATATAAATTTTCTACTTCACTTTTTATATTATCCCAATTAACTTCATTTCCAGTTTTTGTTAATATTTCATCTTGCTGTAAGTCAAATGTTTTTTTAGTCTCTTCCTTTGAACTTTCAGAACCTGATTGTCCACTTGAATCAGATGAACCACCCTGAGATTCTCCTTGCTCTCCTCCCATTGATTCACCACCTCCTGATGATTGCCCTTGTGACTGTCCCTGTGATTGCCCTCCTTCTGAAGTTGTATTAGTGCTTTTTGATTCATCTTTCGAAATCTCAGTTGTTACGATATTATAATTATCAATTTTAATGTTATTCATATTATTAAATAAATTTATTAACTTTGTTTCTATAAAATTCATTTCTGCTAGTACTTTATCTTTCTTATCTTCACTATTATCTTTGCTTGCATCTGTATATATAGTTAACGATAAAACCACTACTATAACAATTAATATTATATAACCCATTCTTTTAAATTTTTTCAAAATAAAACCTCCTCCACGTTTTTTCTATTATTTGCATTTTTAATTTACTTTATTCTATGTATAAATTTTATTATATTTTTTATAATATTATAAGAAATGTAAAGGAGTTTTTATGTTGGTCAGTGTTAATTTATATGGTAAAGAAAAAGGTGAATTAAATAAATTTTTAAGTCGTTTTTACAATACAAATTTAGATTTAGAAAATTCTTTAAATTGGGAAAAAAAATATGCTAATCCTATTGAATTAGCTGAAATTATTGGTGCATTTATTGATAATTATGAAGATTATCTTCTAAGTATGTGGATTTGCTTAGATAAAAACGTTTTTGTGCATATTACTCAAGAAAATGCTGATGATGTTATTAGATATTTGTATGAACGTTTTCCATATTAGTAATTTATGTAAAACTATAATATATTATAATTGCTCTAGATAATATATTATTTATGCAGTAACAATTCGGGGGGACCAGCAAATTACAGATTGTAATGCAAATTTTATCAT
This sequence comes from uncultured Clostridia bacterium, assembly GCA_947626815.1. Classification (GTDB taxonomy): domain Bacteria; phylum Bacillota; class Clostridia; order TANB77; family CAG-508; genus CAG-269. The sequence continues at coordinate 71,908 of CANQTN010000003.1, forward strand.
TTATTATAAAATTTGATATACAAGCTGTTATGTAGCTGGGAGTTACAAATAAATAATATATTATCTAGAACAAATTCTTAAGTTGACAGCATTTGGCAGTACCCTTCATGGTTTTATTTTAAGAAATTCTAAAGTTATTCCAGTCGCATTCGTCATTCGTAAATTATAATATATTGTAGTTTTGCATTAAAATAAAAATTATTACTTTTCCATAACTATAGTAACTGGTCCATCATTTACAAGTTCCACGTCCATATGCGCACCAAATATACCTTTTTCTACATGAATTTGATTTTTTTCACACTCTTTGCAAAAATAATCATATAATTCTTTTGCTGTATCAGGTTTTGCCGCTTCTATAAATGACGGCCTATTTCCTTGAGTGCAATCTGCATATAAAGTAAACTGAGAAACAATCAATAATTGACCATTTACATCATTCAAATTCAAATTCATTTTCTCATTTTCATCTGTAAATATTCTCAACTTACAAAGTTTCTTTACTAAATAATCAGCCTGTTCCTTGGTATCATTATGTGTAACACCAAGCAACACCAAAAAACCTTTATCAATCTTACCTACAATTTCATTTTCTACTTTTACTGATGCATTTTTTACTCTTTGTACAACTATTTTCATTATTACTACCATTCCTTTTTAAAGTACAAATCTGGTTGGAAAAGAATTAAATTTTGGCTAGGAAAACGAGTTTGAAATTTATGAGACGTACTTTTTGTACGTTGATTAAATTTCAAATGATGTTTGACAACGCCAAAATTGTAATTATTTTTCAACCTTTATTCCTCAATATTTGGATTTGACTCAACTTCAACTGTCTTTTCTAACTCACTTTTCTCTTCATTATTTTTCTCTTTGTTTTTATTCTTTTTATCTTTTTTGTTATTACTTTTTTCTTCTTTTTCATTAATACTTTGCTCTAGTTCTTCTATTACTATTTGTCTTTCATCTTGCTTTTCTTCACTAACTTCTGTATTTTCTAGCTTTTCTAATACTTCTTCCTCTTGTGGTTTGTCATTAGTTTGCTTTTCTCCACAATTTGAACAAAATTTATCATCCTTTTCTATTTCTTTATAGCATTTTGGACATTGCTTTTTATTTTTCAATTCCAAACATTGTTTTAACAAACCATCTATTTCATCACTCAAAACATCTATTTTTGTACATTGTTCTTCTAAATCTTTTTTAATACATATATCGTTTTCTTCTCTTACATGTTTTTCATATACTTTTTTACCTATTTCTTCATACATATCACTAATTTGTGTTCTTAATTCTCCAATTTTAAACTTAAGTTTTGTCTCTTTAGCAATTTTCCCAGTTTTATCTGCTGTCACTTTATAAGCTTCTGTTGCTTTTTTCCCTAGTTTATCAAAAAAATCCATTTTCATATCTCCTTTTTTATTTATACTATTCTTATTATTTGATTTTTATATTACATTTATTCAATTTTTTTATATTCTAAGAAAGTCTTTGTTAATATAAGATAAATATGAAAAATTTTCCTTTTACTAGTAATTTACTAATTATCAACTATTAATTCTGCTTTTTTATCTCTTGTCATTAATTTTTTTACTGCTTCTTTAGGATTTAAGTTATCATAAATTACTTTATAAACTGTCTCAACTATTGGCATTTCAATATTATGCATTTTTCCTAATTGATATGCAACTTCAATATTATCTATACTTTCAATTACCATTCCTACTTCTTTTTTCGTTTCTTCTAGTGTTTTTCCTTGCCCTATTAATTTTCCAGCTTTTCTATTCCTACTATGCTCACTTAAACATGTTACTATTAAATCTCCTAATCCACTTAAACCATAAAAAGTTTCTTTTTGTCCTCCTAATGCAACTCCAAGATTTGTTAATTCTGATAATCCTCTCGTAATTAAGGCTGCAAAAGAATTATCTCCTAAATTTATTCCTGCTGCTACTCCTGCACAAAATGCAATAATATTTTTTAATGCTCCTCCTAATTCTACTCCTTTTACATCTGTTGAAGTATAAATTCTCATTTCATTACACATAAATGTATCTTGAATCATTTTTAATACATCTTTATGTTCTGATGCAATTACTAAAGCTGTTGGAATTGCAATAGAAACTTCTTCTGCATGACTTGGTCCTGATAATACTCCAATTTTTGCAGTTGGTAATTCTTCTTTTATAACTTCATCTAATGTTTTTAAACTCTCTTTTTCAAAACCTTTTGAACATATAATAACCGGTCTATTTTCTACATATTGTTTATATTGTTTAAATGTTTCTCTTGTAAATTTTGATGGTGTTACATGTAAAATAAATTCTGTATCTTCTATTACCTCCTTAAAATCACAAAAACATTCTATGTTTTCATGAATTACTAAATTAGGTAAAAACTTACATTTCTTTTCTTCATTTATTAATCTTTTCTCTTCTTCATTAAAAGACCATAATTTTATTTTATTTCCACATTTAGCAAGGTGAGTTGCTAATGCAACTCCCCAGCTTCCACTTCCTATTATAGCTATTTTTTTCATTTTTACTCTCATTCCTTTCTAATGCACAAATAATCTGCTTACACACACAATTAATCTTTATTTGCTAAAACTTATTTTATTTTCTGTTCCATTTAATAATCTTTTTATATTACTTCTATGATTATATAAAACAATTACTGCTAAAATAACACTATATATAAAATATGTGCTTCCACTTTTTCCGTCTGTTAAAACAGTATAACTATCATTTATAAATAAAGTTAATACAGGAAATAATATAGCTGCTGCACAAGAACCAAGTGAAACCATTTTTGTCAATATCATTAATACTAAAGCAAATACCAAACAAATTAAACCTATTTTCCAATTGCTTATAAGTAAAATTCCAAGTGATGTTGCTACTCCTTTTCCTCCTTTAAATCCAAAAAATATTGGAAAAGTATGCCCTATTACAACTGCTATTCCTGCAATTTGAAGTAATAATTCCTTGTTAGAATCAGATATTATATTTCCAATAATTATAGCAATTATAATTGCTACTATTCCTTTTAAAATATCACATATTAATGTTAATGCTGCTGCTTTTTTTCCAACACTTCTTAACATATTAGTACTTCCTGCATTTCCGCTTCCTTTTTCTCTTATATCAAATCCTGCCATTTTTTTGCTTATAATTACTGAAAAATTTATACTTCCTATACAATATGCAATTACTGCGATTATAATATATAAAGCCATTATACAACACCTCTTTCTTTATTTTTCCGATTTTTCTCTTACTATTATTCTAACTGGTGTACCTTCTAATCCAAATTCTTTTCTAAATTGATTTACTAAATATCTTTCATAAGAAAAATGAAATAATTGTTTATCATTAACAAATATAACAAATGTTGGTGGTCTCGTTGAACCTTGAGTTCCATAATATATTTTTAACCTTTTTCCTTTATCTGTTGGTGGTTGAACTATTGCTATTGCTTCATTTATCACTTGATTTAATATAGATGTTGAAATTCTTAAAGAATTTTGTTCTTTCACATAATTTATTAAATCAAATAGTTTATTTACTCTTTGACCTGTTTTTGCTGAAATAAATATCATTGGTGCATATGACAAATATTTTAACTTATCATATACTTCTTTTTTATATTTTTCAAGAGTTCCTGTTGTCTTGTCTACAGCATCCCATTTATTTATTACAATAATTACACCCTTTCCAGCTTCATGAGCTTCTCCTGCTATTTTAGTATCTTGTTCTGTTACACCTTCAGTAGCATCAATTAATAATAAACATACATCAGCCCTTTCAATTGCAAGTAATGTTCTCATTATACTAAATTTTTCAATAGATTCTTTAACTTTACTCTTTTTTCTAATTCCTGCTGTATCTATTAATACATATTTTCCACTCTCGTTTTCAAATTCAGTATCTATACTATCTCTCGTTGTTCCAGCTATATCACTTACAATTACTCTATTTTCTCCTAAAATTTTATTAATTAAAGATGATTTTCCTACATTTGGCTTTCCAATTACTGCTACTTTTGTTATATCTTTATCTTCTTCTTCATCAGATTTCGGTGGACATTTTTCATATATTTCATCTAAAACATCACCTATTCCAATTGCATGTATAGCAGATACTGGAAATGGTTCTCCAATTCCTAAGTTATAAAATTCATATATTTCTTCTTTGTCTTTTTCAAAGTTATCTGCTTTATTACAAACTAATATAATCGGCTTTCCTGATTTTTTAAGCATTAATGCAATTTCTTTATCTGCTGCTGTTACACCTTGTCTAATATCTGTTAAAAATACAATTACATCTGCCATATTAATTGCAAGGTTCGCTTGTTCTCTCATTTGAGATAATATTATATCTTCAGATTCAGGTTCTATACCTCCTGTATCAATTAATGTAAATTCTCTTCCTCTCCAATTTGTTTCTGCATAAATTCTATCTCTCGTTACTCCTGGTGTATCTTCAACAATGGATATTCTACTTCCTACTAAATAATTAAAAAAAGTTGATTTTCCTACATTCGGTTTTCCGTATGATTGCAACAATTGGTTTCATTAAATATTTTAAGAACAAATTATATTTTTGTCCTACTCTCCTTTCTTTTTTTGTAGTTATAGTATATCATACCAATTTTAAAAACACAAATATAAAAATAGATAATTTTAAAAAAATTATCTATTTTTATATTTTATCTCTTATATCTTAGCAATTCCACCTATTATTTTACTTTCCTCTACTGATGACAACCATTTTGCTCCTCCTGAAACAACTACTATGTCTCCTTTTTCTAATATTCCTTTTTCTTTTAATTTTTTGATTCCATCTTCTACCATGTCATCTATATTTTCTCTTTTTTCTACATATACTGGATTTACATTCCATGCAATTGATAATTGATTAAATGTCCTTCTATTATCTGTAATAGCAATTATAGGACATCCTGCTCCTAATCCTGAAAATCTTCTTGCTGAATCTCCAGTATGTGTATAACATAATATTGCATCAGCATTTAAGTTCATAGCCATAACTGAAGTTGAATATGCAATCTTATCTTCCAATCCTTTTATATTTTTATTTTCATTCATTAAAAATCTTTTCCAGTAATCTATGTCATTTTCTACTCTACCTGCTATTTTTACCATTGTTTTTACACATTCAACAGGATATTTACCCATTGCACATTCTCCAGATAGCATTATAGCACTTGTTCTATCATAAATTGCATTCGCAACATCACTTGCCTCTGCTCTTGTTGGTAATGGATTTTGTGTCATACTTTCTAACATTTGTGTTGCTGTTATAGCTGGTTTATCAGCTTTATTACATAATTTTATAAATTTCTTTTGCATAATTGGTGGTTCTGTAAAGTCTGTCTCTGTTGCCATGTCTCCACGAGCAATCATTTGAACATCTGCAGCACTTACAATCTCCTCCATATTTTCTAAACCTTCAACATTTTCTACTTTTGTTACTATTTGTATGTCTTTTCCACCATTTTCATCTAAAACTTTTCTTACTTGATCTATATCATCTTTATTTCTAGTAAAAGACATAGCAACAAAGTCATAGTCATGTTCACATGCTGTTTTTAAATCTTTTATATCTTTTTCTTTTAATGCTGGTAAACGTACTGCTGTTCCTGGTAAATTCATTGTTTTTCTACTTCCTAAACCATTTCCATGAATTACTGTACAAACAATATCTTTATTTACAATTTCATCTACTCTTAATTCAATAGCACCATCATCAATTAATATTTTAGCTCCTACTTTTACATCTTTGTATAGTTCTTTATATGTTACTGATACTTTATCTTTGTCTCCTATAATATCTTCATTTACTAATGTAAATTTTTGACCATCTTCTAATTGGATTTTATCATTTTTTCCAGTTACTAACATTCCTGTTCTGATTTCTGGCCCTTGCATATCTAATATTAACGCAATTGGTAAATCTAATTCTTTTCTTAATTTAAGAATTTCTTCAGTTTTTTCTGCTTGCTCTTCCCAACTACCATGTGAATAATTAATTCTACAAACATTTAATCCTGCATCAAATAATTCTTTTAATCTATGTTCACTTGCAGGTCCTATTGTTCCTACTATTTTAGTTTTTCTTAAGCTCTTATTCATTTTATATCTACCCCTTTCAATTATAAAAAAACGATGACTTTCCTAGAATATAAGAAACCTTTATTTATTATAACATAAGTAATTTACAAAATTCAACATTTTTTTCAATTTTTTCATATATAATAATAAAATTTTTCATAATTCATCAATATAATTCTATAATTGCATGTATTACTCCATCCTGATTTTCAATAACTATAATATGTTTATCATTCTCATACGTATATTTACAAATAACTATATCACCTAATTTAATTTGTTTTTTATAGTTAATACTTACATTATTAAATGTTTTTTCATTATATACTTTTTCTGGTAATACTTCATATGCTAAATCTAAATAGTACAAATTATGCATATGTCCAATTATATCTATATCTTTCCTCTTTGTCTCATATATTATACTATTTTCAAAAATTTCTGGTACTTTTATTTTTTTAATCTCATCTTTAAAAACACATTTATCTACCTCTGATTGATATTTTTCTGCCATTTCTGGTTCTACCTTTTGTATTTTCCCAGTTATATTATTAATTAATAACCATTTAGATGTGGCAATAGCACACAAATTATTTTTTTCATCATACATCTCAAAATCACGATATGCATAATATTTTTCTATTCTTCGTGACCAAGTATGTACTTCTAAAACTTGTCCATATTCTGGCCTTTTTATAACTTCAAGTTTCCAATTTAATAATATCCAACTAACACCTGTTATCTCAGACGTATTTATACCATAACCTACACTATCTGAATGATATGCAGCCACATTCTCTAAATATTCTAATATAGCTTTATTACCTATTTTATTTCCTTTCCATACATCTTTTAATCCTATTTTTATTTTTTCCTTATAAATCATTTTATGTTCCTTCTTTCTAGTAAAAAAATACCAGATTAAGTTTAATAACCTGGTTTTTCTAATAATTTAAACATGTTTTTCTTATATTCTTCAACTCCTGGTTGATTAAATGGATTTACTTCTAACAGCATACCTGACATTGCACATGCCTTTTCAAAAAAGTAAATAAGTTCACCTATATTTTTTTCATCTAGTTTCTTTATTTTTACTAATATATTTGGAACATTTCCTGTCACATGTGCTTTTATTGTTCCTTCCATTGCTTTTTTATTGACATAGTCTAAACTTTTTCCCGCTATATAATTTAATCCGTCTAAGTTATCTTCATCTGGATGTATTATAATATCTGTATTTGGTTTTTCTATTGATATAACTGTTTCAAATAAATTTCTTTCTCCATCTTGTATATATTGTCCCATAGAATGTAAATCTGTTGTAAAGTCTACTCCTGCTGGAAAAATTCCTTTTTTATCTTTTCCTTCACTCTCACCAAATAATTGCTTCCACCATTCTGTAAAATAATGCATTTTAGGCTCATAATTTGCTAGTATTTCTATTTTCCTGTGTGATTGATATAAAATATTTCTTGCCACTGCATATTGATAACATTCATTATACTTCAAGTCAGAATCACAAAATCTTTCTTGTGAAATTCTTGCCCCCTCCATTAATTTATCTATATCAATTCCTGCAACTGCAATAGGTAGCAATCCTACCGCTGTTAAAACAGAATACCTACCACCAATATTATCTGGCACTACAAATTGCTCATATCCTTCATTATTTGCTAAAGTCTTTAATGCTCCTTTTTCCTTATCAGTTGTTGCATAAATCCTACTTCTGGCTTCATCTATTCCATATTTATTTTCTAATATTTCTCTAAAAATTCTAAATGCAATTGCTGGTTCTGTTGTTGTTCCTGATTTAGATATTACATTAACTGAAAAGTCTTTATTACCAATGTAATTAATCATTTCATTTATGTAATTAGGACTTAAATTATTTCCTACATATAAAATTTGAGGAAATTCTTTATATTTATCCTGTGTATTATAAAATGAGCTTGTTAATGCCTCTATAACTGCTCTTGCACCTAAATATGAACCACCTATACCTATTACTACTAAAATATCAGATTCCTTTTTTATTTTTTCAGCCGCTTTTTTTATTCTACTAAACTCTTCTTTATCATAATTTGTTGGAAGTTCTATCCATCCTACAAAATCATTTTTATCATTTGCCCTTTCATGCAAATCTTTATGAATTTCTTCAACTTGTTTTTTATATTCTAATAATTTATCTTGTGCTACTCTACTATTTATTAAATCTAATTTTATATCTGACATACTTTATTTATACCTCCATTTCTTCAGTTTTTTTAATTATATAAAAGTAAATAAAAAAATTCAATACCTATATAAAAATTTTATACTTATATAATATCAAAAAAAAAGCATATCATTATTCATCCAAAACCTCATTAAAAATTTTAGCTAAATATTTCATACTTGTAAGGCATTGTTCCATAGTATTTCCTGTTGCTCCTACTTCAATAATGCTTGAACACTTTGCAACATGCTGATTATATCTTGATTTTGTTAACATTATTGGTTTAAATAGTCCTGGATACATTTCTTCAGCTTTTTCTTGAATTTTTATTGCAAATTTTAAATTTTGATTCCAATTTGGATGCCACAACCCCCCATTATTTGTTCCGAATAACAAACATAACTTGTGCTGCCATATCTTGCTCTCCTATTTTCACTGTTGGCGCATAATCACTCCTGCTTCCTATTGCATCTCTATGCAAATCTATAGTAATGTCAGATGGAGTCGTTTTTAATATATTTTCTACTGATGCTAGAGAATGTGCATAAGATCCATTATAAGACGGATAATCATGATATGACGTGTCATGTATAACATTAAAATTATATTGTTTTAGTTGATTTTCTAATTCATTTCCTACTCGTACTACAGTATAATTTAAATCTGTAGTTCTAAAATTTCCTGTTGGTATATATGAATAAGCTTCACTTGAGGTATAACTTTCACAACTATGTGTGTGATATATTACAATATTTCTATTTTTAGTTGTGACATCTGGTTTTAACATTTCTTCTGTTAATTGATATTCTGTTTCATTTTTAATTTTTACTTTTCCATATTGACTATTAAAGTTTTCTTTAAGCGGATTTTGTGTTATTACCTGTGTTGATAGTCCTGATTGTGCTAATTGTATATCTTTATTTTCTTGTTCTTTCTGATTTTGCTCTGTGTCTGTTTGAGCTAAATCTACATTTTGATTTTCACTTTTTTCTTTCGATATTTCTATTCCTTTAATTGCACTGATTTGTGTTTGCAAAATTCCATGTAAAATGTTATCTTTTTCTACTTTTTCTTCTTTATTGCTTTTTAGTGTAGTTGGTATCGTTTCTTCTAAACATTGTATCATACTATTTTCTATTAATATTTTTTCTATTTTTACTTCTTTTGCTTTATTTGAAAAACATTTACTTGCTACTACAATTATTGCAAATGTAATTATCATGCCTATAAAATATTTTTTTATATCCTTCATTTTTAATACTGTAACATTAAACATATTTTTTCTCCTTGTCCTAAACTATCCTATAATTATATATATTCATATTACTGTATTAATATGATAATAAATAAACAGAATTAACATTTTTTTAAGTTACAATTTATTGGTCAAAGATAATATATTATTTATGCAGTAACAATTCGGAGGGACCAACAAAGTACAGATTGTTAATAAAATTTCATAATTTATTATAAAATTTTAGGTACAATCTGTATGCAGTTGGGAGTTACAAATAAATAATATATTAACTTTGACCATTTGTATCATTGACCAGTAAGATGACTTTCTTAGAATACAAATAAAAAGAACATAAATATTATTATTTTATGCTCTTTTCATTTCATCTTAAATTAATTTTTGTTTCTTACATTTACATTATACTTTTTTCCAAAACCAATCTAAACTATTATCAATACTTTTTTTACCTTCTACTCTTGCTTCTATGTCATCTACCCATAGATAAGAGAAGAAACTAATTAAAACAAATATAAAATCTATTGCAATACATCTAGATAATGTTGACACCATATATCTATATTCTTCTGCCAAAGTTGCTATTTGAGCCACATGCATAACTAAAACAAATAAATAAGCAAATAGTACTATTGCACCTATATAACTCTTTTTTATTTCTTGTGCCAAGAATATCAACAATACTGTAACTGCTAACATTAGTAATAATGTTAATGGATTTGATATGTCAAATACAAACATTTTTACCCCTCCATCTTCTTTTGTTTATATAACCATTATTATATTATCATTATTTATTTTTTTTATCAATGTTTTTTATATTACATTTATATTACATTCATGTTACATTTAATTTTTATTCAATTTTTCTTCTATCAAACATGCTATTTCTTTTGCTTTTTTCGTTATATATTCTTGATTTTCACCTTCTATCATAACTCGTACTAAAGGCTCTGTTCCAGATGGTCTAATCAAAATTCTTCCATTTCCATCAAATTCTTGTTCTAATTCATTTATTGCATTTTTTATTTCTTCATCTTCTTCATAATTATTTTTTCTATTTTCATCTACTTTTGCATTTATCAATATTTGCGGATAAATTTTTACAATACCACCTAATTCTGATGCCTTTTTATTACTTTCTAAAATTGACTTGATTAATATTATAGATGTAAGTATGCCATCTCCCGTTGGATTATAGTCTAATAAAATTACATGCCCTGATTGTTCTCCACCTAAGTTAAAACCGTTTTTTAACATTTCTTCTAATACATATCTATCTCCAACTTTTGTTTGAACCAATTTAAAATTATTTTCTTTTGCATATTTATTAAGTCCTAAATTACTCATAATAGTAGCAACTATAGTATTCTTATTCAATTTTCCATGTTTTTTTAAATTATTAGCAATAATTGCCATTAATTTATCACCATTTATTTCATCTCCATTTTCGTCTACCGCCAAACATCTATCTCCATCCCCATCATAGGCTAACCCTAAACTCAAATGATTTTCTAATACAAACTTTTTCAATCCTTCTATATGTGTTGAACCACAATCTTGATTAATATTTATCCCATCTGGATTATTATTTATAATCTTATATTTTATTCCTAGTGCTTTAAATATTCTTTCTGCTATAAATGAAGTAGCTCCATTTGCAGTATCTATTCCAACTAAAAAGTCTTCTTTTATATTTTCTTTTATATCTTTAGCAAAATTTTCTACAAAAAAATTCACATAATCATCTTCTAAATTTAAGCAATGTTTTGAAATACCAATTTTATCACTTGAAGCAACTAGTTTACTCATTTTTTCTGCATCCATCATTACTTCTTCTATTTCTTCTTCTAAAGAATCTAAAATTTTCATTCCTTTATTACTAAAAAACTTAATTCCATTAAATTCATAACTATTATGAGAAGCAGAAATTACAACACTTGCATCTGCATTTAATTTTCTTGTTAAATATGCTATCGCAGGTGTTGGTAAAACTCCTAATAATTTTACATTTGCTCCATAACTTAAAAAACCTGCTATCATAGCACTTTCTATTAAAGTTCCTGATATACGAGTATCTCTTCCTATTAAAATTACCGGTTTATGATCAACATGTTTAGATAACACATAAGCTCCTGCCTTTGCAACTTTATATACCAATTCTGGAGATAATTCCGTATTTGCAATTTTTCTAATTCCATCTGTGCCAAAATATTTTCTCACTTTTAATCACATTCCTTCCTAAAGGTTTACAAAAAATATTCATTTTTTAAATTTCATCATTAGCTTTTCTTTAAATGTTAATTCTATATTATTCGTTTTTCCTATTTCTATTCTTTTATTTTTTAAAACTAATTCTGGATTTACTGTTGTTAATTGCTCTAATTTTTCTTCACCTATCATCTTTTTCAATATGCTTAATATTTGCGGTATTTTTGGATATATTGTATTAGTTCTATGTACATCACTTCCCAATAAATGAACCATATTATTTTCAAACATTTTTTGTGCAATAACTTGTGGTTTCTCTCCATAATAACCAATTATACTTGCATAATTTACTTGCATTAATACACCTAACTCTATTATATCGCTTAAAAATTCTGTATCATGCCACACAAATGAATATCTTTCTGGATGTGCAAGTATTGGCACTAATTTACATTGTGTTATTTCATATATTATATCATATAAATTTTCTGGTTCTATATTTAATGGTAATTCAAAAAGAATATAACTTGTGTCATTTATAGTTGAGGCTTTTCTTTCTTCTAATATTTTTACAATATTATCTGTCAAATAAATTTCGCTTCCTAAATATAAATCCATTTCAATATTATATTGAATAAATTTTTGAAATATTGCTTCTGTCAATATGGTTCTTTCATCTACTGCAGTTTCGTAATATCCTTCCATATAATGAGCTGTAGAAACAATAGCTTCAAATCCTACAGATTGTGCTTCTTTCAACAATTCCATTGTTTCATCTATATTTCTTGCACCATCGTCTATATTAGGTAATATATGTGAATGTATATCTATCATTTTTTTATTCATCTCCATAAATTTTAATTATCTTTTTATATTCTAGAAAAATCATCGTTGAAAAAACGATAGACTTTCCGTAGAAGATAAATATACGGAGTTTAAATTTTCTTAAAAGCTTATCTCTTTAGAAAAGTTTCTCTAAATTTATTTTTTCCGTATATATTCCTTTTTTGTAACTTATCCTTTTTACTTTAACACATCTTTTATATTTTTTCAAGTATATAGCAAAATTGTAATTTTATGTTGATGAGGCACGAGCAATTTAGTAAAAAATAGTTACAAATTATCAGAATATAAAAATTCCAGATGCGTCTGGAATTTTTATATTCTGGAACCGATATACTCTAACATGATTTTACTCTTCTTGCCATTTAAGTATTGGATATCCATTATTTATATTATTAGTATCTTCTTTAAATTCTTCTCCTAATTGGCTAGCTATTACTTTTAATTCTTCTTTATTAGCATAGCTTTGCACATCTATTTTAGTCTGATCCGTTCACACATCATCCACATCCTTAACCCCATCTTCACACCAACAATGGCAATTTTGCACACATCCATTTTCAGATACATATCCCGCTATGCTCCCATGTCTCAAATTTTCTTCTCTTGATGTTTCTAATTTTGTTTTTCCTATATTATAACAGTTTTGAATTAAAGCATCACCCACCTGACCAACAATGCCACCCACAGCAGGCCATGTTTTAGTGGAATCCGTCTGTTTAGTCGTTATTTCTCCCGTATTATAACAGAAACGTATTGTACCAGCAGAGCATCCAGCGATACCACCAGTCTGTGGATTATTCGCACCAGAAATACTTTTTATATTTCCAGAATTGTAGCAATCACTAACCTCAGAACCTGTGTCGCCCCAACCTAGGATTCCACCTAATTCCGCACCTCTAGAGCAATCTTCAGTAACTGTAATATTACCTAAATTATAACATTCATAAGTACAACCACTACTCGAAACAGCTCCAGCAATACCACCTATTAAAGTTCGATTCGTGGATTCGTCATTCCTTTCCCCTTTGTAACTGAAATTAGCATTATTATAACATTTTTCAATTTTACCTGTATTATATCCACAAATAGCACCTAAATAAACCAAATTATTTATTTGTATAGGAGCTATTTCTAATGTTTCAATTCCAACATTTTTTATTGTTCCTTCATTATATCCAAATAATCCAATAAAAATAACTTGCACATCGCTACCTATATATAAATTTTCTATTTTATGTTTTCCTCCATCAAATGTTCCTTTAAATGGATGATTTTGTGTTCCAATAGGAGTCCAGCTTCCATTTTGAGCTCCTCCCATATCTATATCTGCTGTTTGCTTAATTATTTTTCCTGT
>CANQTN010000004.1 GCA_947626815.1 uncultured Clostridia bacterium
GATTATACAGGAAAAATAATTAAGCAAACAGCAGATATAGATATGGGAGGAGCTAAAAATGGAGGCTGGACTCCTATTGGAACACAAGAACATCCATTTAAAGGAACATTTGATGGAGGAAAACATAAAATAGAAAATTTATATATAGGTAGCGATGAGCAAGCTAGTGCTATTGGATTATTTGGCTATAATGAAGGAACAATAAAAAATGTTGGAATTGAAACATTAGAAATAGCTACTACACAAATAAATAAGTGTGTTCATTTAGGTGCTATTTGTGGGGATAATTCAGGTAGAATTGAGAGATGTTATAATAATGCTAATTTCAGCTGCAATTGGAAATGGAATGAAACAGAGAAGACTAGATCTTTAATAGGTGGTATTGTTGGATGTGTTTCGGGTAGTGGTTGTATTTATGAATGTTATAATTCAGGTATTATTACAGTTACTGCAGATAGCTATTGGGGTGCAGCAGTGGGTGGCATCCTAGGTTATGGTGACAATGGTTGTGATATTAGTGGTTGCTACAATTCTGGAAATATAGAAAATATTTCTGGTGCAGCTAATCCAATGGCTGGTGGTATCGCTGGGGAAGTGAACGGTTCAATGAATTCCTGTTATAATACGGGAGAGATTACGACTAAGCAGACAGACTTTAATAAAAGTTGGCCTGCAGTTGGTGGCGTTACTGGTCAATTGAAGTGTGAAATTCAAAACTGTTATAATATAGGAAAAACAAAATTAGAAACATCAAGAGAAGAAAATTTGAGACATGGGAGCATAGCGGGATATGTATCTGAAAATGGATGTGTGCAAAATTGCCATTGTTGGTGTGAAGATGGGGTTAAGGATGTGGATGATGTGTGAACGGATCAGACTAAAATAGATGTGCAAAGCTATGCTAATAAAGAAGAATTAAAAGTAATAGCTAGCCAATTAGGAGAAGAATTTAAAGAAGATACTAATAATATAAATAATGGATATCCAATACTTAAATGGCAAGAAGAGTAAAATCATGTTAGAGTATATCGGTTCCAGAGTATAAAAATTCCAGACACTTTGAAAAGAAATTAAAAGAAAAAAATAAAGAAAAAGAATCATAAAAAGAAGATTAGCGTAGTTAAAAAATGCATTTAAAAATATTAAACAAAAAAGTTTAATATTTACAGATGCATTTTATTTGTTTTTAAGAATCTTTTTTAAATTTTTAATTATAATAAGAATAATAAAAAGTAATTATAGCTATAATTTATTAGAGGTTACAGTCCACATCAACTCGTATATTTAATCATTTACTAAAAAAAATAGGTTTGTTATTATGTATAACAGTTATACGCAAACAACGTATAAAAAGTAATATTAAAAAAGTATATCTAGAAAATTAGAAAGAGGAGGAAAAAACAGATGAAAAAAGAAATTATTGCACAAAAGAAGAAAAAAGACGACACAAAGTTTGACCGAAAGTGGATGAAACGGAATAACATTAATAGCATTAGTAATAACAATAATAATATTGTTAATATTAGTAGGAGTAACTTTATCAACATTATCAGGACAAGATGGAATACTAAATAAAGCAGCAACAGCAGCAGATAGGACAAATAAAGAAGCAATAAAAGAGAAGGCACAAATTCAAGTATATGGCTCATATAGTACAACAGGAAAGATAGACATGGATGAATTAACAACAAATATAAAGAACAATTTTGGAAATGAGCTAGAAGAACAACCAAAATATTATTTGCAAAATGATGCAGATGAAAAGCTAAGAGGATGTTTAAAATTTGTAGTAGATGGATACAATGTAAGAATAGATGGACAAGGAAATGTAACATTATATAAGGATGAAGAAGAGATAGGATTACCATCAAATTCAGATGGAACAAAAATAGGAAAAGCAGGAGAAATGATACCAGTACTAAAAGATTCAACAGCTAAGAGAGTTTATTGGACAGAGGAAGAAACAGAAGTAGTAGAAGGCACAGGAGATTTTGATGAAAGCTTATGGTGTGATTATGAAAGTAAAAAATGGGCAAATGTAAAATTAGAAGATGGAAGTTATTTTGTATGGATACCAAGGTTTGCATACAAAATAGATAATAATGTACGTGATCGGAGAACCAGGAGATAATGTAAAGGGTTCAATAGATGTAAAATTTGTAGGAACAGATGTAACAGCAGAAAATGTAGAGCAAAGGTTAGAAGATGGATATATAGTACATCCAGCATTTTGTGATGAAAGTGGAAAAGGATATGAAAATGGAGGATGGAATAGTGAGTTATCAGGAATATGGGTAGCAAAATATGAAATGAGTATGGAGGAAAATAATGTTCATAAGGATACAAATGATACTAACACTGGAAATGTAATAACAAATGAAACAATAAAAGCAGTAAGTAAACCAAATGTAAGTAGTTGGAGATATATATCAATAGGAAATAGTTATACAAATGGAATGGAATATGATAGAAGTAAAGATAGTCACATGATGAAAAATAGTGAATGGGGAGCAGTAGCATATTTAACGCATAGTGAATATGGAAGAAATGGAGAAGAAATTAGTGTAAATCAAAGTAGTAAATATATAACAGGGGCAGGAGATGAAGCATCAAGCACAACCAAAAACAAATCAGGAATATATGATTTAAGTGGAGGAGCATGGGAAAGAGTAGCAGCATTTAATGATAAAGATACACATGATTATGAGACAACATATGGAGGTGCTTTTGCAGGAATAAATCAAACAAGTAGCAAATGGGCAACAAAATATAGTTTAGATAATAATATACCAACAGAAGCAAAATCAAAGGTAGGAGATGCAATATGGGACGTTTACGTAAAAAGTAATAAAGGATGGTTTAATGACTGCACTAACTTAATGATCCCTGACGCTCCGTTCGTGGGGCGTGGCGGTGCTTACGGTGATGGGGCCATGGCTGGTGTGTTCGCAATCAACGGCTCTAAGCGGTGATCCACTCGTGAGTTCTTCATTCCGTGTAGTCTTGGCGGGCGTATAAGATCTGTTGTAGTACAAAAATGAACAAAACCTTAAAATCATTGGACACAAACAAAAGGTAAATTTAGCAACAAAAAAATTAAAATACACCTCTAATAATAGTAAAAATACATAACTATTGTTAGAGGTATATTTATGTAACAAGTAATTTCAATAAATAAAAGAAAAGTATAGATTTTAAAAAAAGTTTGTGATAAAATAAAAAACAAAGTCATAGATAGGAAAACGGAGGACAAAAAATGGGGAATATTGTATTATTAGATGAACTAACAATAAATCAAATAGCAGCAGGAGAAGTAATAGAAAGACCAGCATCAGTAATAAAAGAAATGCTAGAAAATTCAATAGATGCAGGAGCAACAAATATAACAGTAGAAGTAAAAAATGGAGGAATATCATATATAAAAATAACAGACAATGGAAAAGGAATACCACAAGATGACCTAGAAATGGCATTTGAAAGACATGCAACAAGTAAAATAAGATCAGCGCAAGACCTAAACACAGTAACTTCTATGGGTTTTAGAGGAGAGGCATTAGCAAGTATAGCAGCAATTAGCAATGTAGAAATGGTATCAAAAACACAAGAACAAGAAATTGGATATAAAATTATAGTTGAAGGGGGAGACATATTATCAAAAGAAGAAATTGGATGTCAAACAGGAACATCAATAACAGTTAGAAATTTATTTTTTAATACACCAGTAAGATATAAATTTCTAAAAAAAGACTATACAGAATCAGGATACATAGAAGATGTAATAACAAGAATTGCATTAGTAAATCCAAATATAGCAATAAAATTTATTAATACAGGAAAAACAGTAATACAAACAAATGGAAACAATAACTTTAAAAGCGTTATTTATAGCATATATGGAAAAGACGTTGCAAACAGTATTATGGAAGTATCTTACCAATATGAGGACATTAAAATAAATGGGGTAATAGGAAAACCAGAAATTGCAAGATCAAATCGCTCAAATCAACTATTTTTTGTAAATAAAAGATATATTAAAGACAAAACATTAACATCTGCAACAGAACAAGCATATAAAGGGTTAATACCTATTGGGAAATTTGGGTTTGTAATATTAAATATGCAAATGAATCCAGCTAAAGTAGATGTTAATGTACATCCAGCAAAATTAGAAGTACGTTTTGAAGAAGAAAACAAAGTATTCCAATCAATTTATCATGCAATAAAAGATACTTTACTAAAAAGTGAATTAGTAACCAGCACAGGTGAAACAAGTCAAGAAAAAAACATTGAAAATAGACTAGACGGAGTAATGAAAGAAACACGAGAAAGGCAAAAACAAGCTATTGGAAATAGATTAGATGGAATTATGAAAGAAACAAGAAAAGAAAATTCAAACACAGGATTATTTGGATTTAGAAAACAAAATAGCAAACAAATAGAAAACTATACAGAAGAAGAAAGTAAAATGAAAACCAATAAATTAGAAGAAAATAGAAGTAAAGTAGGAGAACCTATTAATACAATAGATATTTTAGAAAAAATTAGACAAATGCAGGGACTAACAACAACCAAAGAAATAAATGAGGAAAAAGAAACAAAAAATTTGGAAATACAAGAAGAAGGAGCAGAATATAAATTAGAAAATCAAGATAACAAAAAAGATGACAATATAGAAAAACAAAAAGAAATAGAAAAAAAATCAGAAACAGAGACAAAAAATGAATTTGAAGAAATAAAACAAAAAATTGAAATATTGAATAACAATCCACAAGTAGTATCAGAAGACTTTAATGAAATGTATGCAAAATTATTTGGCACAACACCAATTGCTTCAGAAACAGAAAACAAAAAAGAAGAACCAAAAAAAGAAAGCCCAAAAGAAGAAATAGATGTTGCAACAGATAATATATCTGTATTTGACAATGCAGAAGAATTAAAAAAGCCAGTATATAAATTTATTGGAATTGTATTTAATACATACATAATATTAGAAATTGATAAAGAAATGTATATATTAGATCAACATGCTGCACATGAGAGAATAATGTATGAACAAGTAAAAAGAAATTATTATAGTAACAAGAATAAAGACTCACAAATGCTTTTATTACCAGACATTATAACTCTAACACATAAAGAAATGGAAATAGCAAAAGAAAACATGGACATGTTTAAACAAGCTGGGTTTGAATTGGAAGAATTTGGAGAAAATACGATAAAACTAATAGGAGTTCCAACTATATGTATAGATTTAGACACTAAAGAATTATTTTTAGAAACATTAGATGAAATAAACACAATTACAAGAACATCAAAACAAGAAAAAGAAGAAAAATTCATAGCAACAGTAGCGTGTAAAGCAGCTGTAAAAGCTAATATGGTTTTAGACAAAATAGAAGTAGAAGCTCTTTTAGACAATCTATTAGAATTACCAAATCCATTTACTTGTCCACATGGAAGACCAACAGTTATAAAAATGTCAAAATCTGATATTGAGAAAAAATTTGCTAGAAAATAATAAAGGAAGGTAAAAAATGGCACTAATAATTATTGTAGCAATAATTGTACATATAGTTTTAATAATATGGACATGGAATAGCTTAGGATCTATAGAAAAAAACAAAAAAATATTTTTAATTATAATAGAAATGATAATAACATATATAATAACATTTATAATTTTTCAAATATCAAAAAATGGAATAATATATCAAAATTTTGAAATGCAAAAAGACATAAGAAATGTATTAGTTACAATTTTTGCAGGAATAAATGGAATTATATTTATGCCACAAATTGGAAAAATTTTAGATAAAAAAAATGAAGATGAAATAGATCAAAAAAAAATAGTAAAAAAAATAGGGATATTAATAATTTTATTAATTATATGTTTTAATATAGAAATCGGATATATGAAAGAAACACAAGAAGTAATTTTAGAAGTATATAAGTCTGAAAAAAATAAGTAATTTTAGCAAGAAAGGAACAACACAAAAAATGGAAAAAGTAATTGTTATATGTGGTCCTACAGCTTCTGGAAAAACAGCATTATCAATTAAACTTGCGAAAAAAATAAATGGTGAAATTATATCATGTGATTCTATGCAAATTTATAAAGAAATGAATATAGGAACTGCAAAACCAACAAAAGAAGAAATGCAAAATATAAAACATTATTTAATTGATTTTGTATCGCCTGAAGAAAGATATAGTGTAGCAGATTATAAAAAAGATGCTAAAAAAGCTATAAAAGAAGTGACAACACAAAAAAAGGTACCAATTATTGTAGGTGGCACAGGACTTTATATAGATAGTTTAATTTATGAAATAGAATATCCAAATATAGAATTTGATGAAAAATATAGAGAAGAATTAGAAAAAAAAGCTGAAAAAGATGGGCTAGAAAAATTATATAATGAAGCTATGAAAATAGATAAATTAGCAACAGAAAAAATAAGCCCAAATGATAAAAAAAGAATTTTAAGAATATTGGAAATATATCATGCAACTGGAAAAACAAAAACTCAGCAAGAAATTGAATCTAGAAAAAAAGTGCCAGAATATGATTATTATGTTTATACATTAAATTGGGATAGAGAAATTTTATATGAAAGAATAAACAAAAGAGTAGATTTAATGCTAGAAGAGGGCTTAATAGAAGAAGTGAAAAACATATTAAAAAAACATAAAAAATTTCCAACTGCAATGCAAGGATTAGGATACAAAGAAGTAGTGGAATACTTAGATGAAAAAACGTCTAAAGAAGAAATGATTGAAAAAATAAAAATGGAAACAAGAAGATATGCTAAAAGGCAAATGACATGGTTTAGAAAAAACAAACAAACCATAATTTTAGAAGGACAAGACAATATAGAAACTAATATAAAAAAAATATTAGAAACATCGAAAATATACGAATTTAATAGGAACAACTAGTTTTAACTAAAGAAGGGAATGAGATTAGATTTGGAAAAAGAAAAACGAAAAGATAGTAAACTGTCTTCATCTTCAAAAAATAAAAAAATAATTGTACATATTATTTTAGTAGTTATATTGCTATATATCATTTATACGATATATCTTTTAGCAAAACAACCTACAGATGTATTTACTGTAGAAGAAGGAATGTTATACCAAGAAGAAACAAATGTAGGATATGTAATAAGAAATGAAAAAGTAGTAAGAGGACAAAACTATAAAAATGGTATGGAACAAATAAAATCAGAAGGAGAACGAGCAGCAAAAGATGAAAACATATTTAGGTATTATACTGCAAATGAGGAAAATTTAAAAAAGAAAATAGAAGAATTAGATAATAAAATACAAGAAATAATGATAAATGATACAAGCCCATTGACTGCAGATATGAAAATATTAGAAAATCAAATAGATGAAAAAGTAGAAAATATTAATAAAATAACAGATATAAGCAAATTAGAAGAATATAAAAAAGAAATTAATAATTTAGTAACAAAAAAGGCACAAATAGCAGGAGATTTGAGCCCAAAAGGTTCATATTTAAACCAATTAATAGAAGAAAGAAAAGGATATGAAAGCCAATTAAATTCTGGGGCAGAATATGTAAAAGCACCTATGAGTGGAATTGTATCATATAAAGTAGATGGACTGGAAGAAACTTTAAAACCAGAAAATTTTAGTTCTATAAATAAAGAATACCTAGAAAATTTAAATCTAAAAACTGGAAAAATGGTTGCTACAAGTGAAGAAAGTGGTAAAATAATAGAAAACTTTTCATGCTATATTGCAACAATTACTTCATCAGAAGAAGCAAAACAAGCACAAGTAGGACAAAGAATTCATATAAGATTATCAAATAATGTAGAAGTACCAGCAGAAATAACAAACATAATAAAAGAAAATGAAGAACAAATTGTACTTATACTAAAAATTGAAAAGCAAATAGAAGAATTAATTAATTATAGAAAAATTACAGTAAGTTTAATATGGTGGAATGATAAAGGATTAAAAGTACCAAATCAAGCAATAGTAAAAGTAAATGATTTAAATTATGTAGTTAGAAGTAGAGCAGGATATTTGAGTAAAATATTAGTAAAAATAAAAAAACAAGGAGAAAAATATTCTATAGTAGAACCCTATACAACAGAAGAACTGAAAGAATTAGGATTCTCAAATGATGAAATAGCACAAAACAAAAAAATATCAATTTATGATGAAATTTTATTATATCCAAATTTAAATAATGTAGAATAAAAAAATATTACAAAAATATTACAAAAATGTTAAAATTTAAAAACATTCATGAAATGTATTGACAATATTGGAAAAAAAGTGGATACTTAAGTAGATAAAACAAATGAAGTAAATTTTAGGAGGTTTTTTTATGGCTGGAGCATTAATGGATAAAGTGTGGAGCTTATTCGGAATGGACACTCAAGAAGACGAAGAATATGATGAAGATATATATGAATATGAAGATGAAGAAGAAGATAAAAAAATATTTGGAAAAAAGAATAAAGAAAAAGATAAAGTAGTTGCTATGCCACAAGCAAATGCAAATGCAATAAAAATGGTTATATCACAACCAACAACATTTGAACAATCAGATGAAATATGTAGTTTTTTAAAAGAAAAAAAATCTGTTATAGTAAATCTAGAATATGTTAATAAAGATGTAGCTAGAAGAATAGTAGATTTTATTAGTGGAGGAGTATATGCATTAGATGGATATATTCAAAAAATATCAAATTCAATATTTTTAGTAGCACCATCAAATTATGAAATTACAAATGAAATGGCAAGAGAAGAAATGAAAAGCAAACTTTCTGTTTCATGGCTAAAAAATAACGGGGTAAATTAATCCGTTTATTTGAGTTTCATTTTAAGGAGGAAAGTTATGATAACACCATTAGATATCGAAAACAAAAAATTCTCTAAGCAAATGATGAATGGATATAGTGTAGAAGAGGTAGATGATTTTTTGGATGAATTAACAGCAGATTACGAAAAAAATTATAAAGAAGCAACTGAACTAAGAACAAAAGTATCAGAAATAGAACAAACTTTAGAGCATTATAAATCAATAGAAGGAACTTTACAAAGTACTTTAGTAATGGCACAATCAACAGCAGAAGAAGTAAAAAAAATTGCTCATCAGCAAGCAGAACAAATTGTTAATGAAGCAAAAGGAACAGCACAAAGAGAAGTAGATGACCTTGATGCTGCAATAAGAGAAAAAAGAAAAGAATTAGAAGACATAAAAAAACAATTTGATGTATATAAAGCAAAAATGGAATCATTACTAATAGCACAATTAGAATTATTAAAAGATGTAAACAAAGATGATATTTAAATTTAATACAATGTACAAAAGAAGAGACTATCATAAAAGATGGTCCTTTTTATTTATGTTCTAAAAATAAGAAATATTTGTATTTAGTGCTATATATACGTAGAAAAAGAGGGGACAAATTGAAATAAATTGAAATTTGTTACAAATGGGAAAATATGTTACAAAACTGTTAAATGTATGTTACATTTCTATTAATACTCTTGACATTATAAAAAAAAATTATAAAATAATAATATCAAAGGAAGGCAAAAAATGAGGATAATAGGTGGAAAAGCAAGAGGCACAAAACTATATACATTAGAAGGAGAAAACACAAGACCTACATTGGATAGAGTTAGAGAATCATTATTTAATATTATACAATATGATATAAAAAATAGCATTTTTTTGGACTTGTTTGCAGGAAGTGGAGCATGTCGGAATAGAAGCAATAAGCAGAGGTGCAAAAAAGGCTATATTATGTGACAAATCAAAACAAGCAATTGAAATTATAAAAAAAAATATAGAAAAAACACATACACAAGAACAAATAGAATTATACAAAAACACATTTGATGATTTATTAAAAAACAAAATAAAGGAAAAACCAAACATTACTTTTATTGATCCACCATATGACACAAATTTTGCTTATATGGCAGTAAAATTGATGATAGAAAATGACTTAATAGATGAGAATAGTTTAATTATTATAGAAACAGATAATGAAAATAAAATTGTAAAACAATTAAAAAGCATAAATGTAGAAATTATAGATACAAGAAAATATGGTAGAGTAAAACTTATCTTCTTGAGCCAAAAAAGAAAGGGGTAAACAATGGAAATATTTACATTATTAGAAACATTGGAGGAATTATTAGAAAGAAGTAAAAATGTACCATTTTCTACAAAGGGAATAGTAGATAAAGAAGAAATGCTTGAATTAATAAAAGAAATAAGACTAAAACTTCCAGATGAACTTAAGCAAGCTAAATGGGTAAAAGAAGAAAGACAACGTATTTTAGTGGAAGCAAAAAAAGAAGCAGATGGAATTGTAAAAGAAGCAGAAAATAGAATTATAGCAATGATTGATGAACATGAAATAACAAGAAAAGCATATGACCAAAAAACAGAAATTATAGAAACAGCAAATGAAATGTCAAGGGAAATATCAAAAGGAACAAAAGAATATGCAGATAATTTATTAGCTAATACAGAAGATGTATTAAATGATACATTAAATAAATTAGGAAATAATATAACAGAAGCATTAAACTTAATGCAAATATCATTAGAAGATACAATAAAAACAATACAAAATAGTAGAAAAGAATTAAAATAGATAAAATAAAAAGTCAGATGTCAGAAGTCACGAAACAATGACTTTTGGGACTGACTTTTAAAAATAATGGACATATATATATAAAGGATGGTAGAAAATAATGGCAAAAAAAAGAAGATACAAAAAAGCAAAAGCTTCTAAAGTGGATATAGTTGTAGTTTCATTAATTATATTAAGTATCCTTTTAGCAGTTTTAATATATACAAAATCAGGAGTAATAGGAAATAAATTAAATGAAGTTTTAGGTGGTATGTTTGGAGTTGTACAATATATACTTCCGTTAGGAATATTTGCAATATCAATAAAATTAGCATCTGAAGGTAGTGATGACTTAAATCCAAAATTAATTCAATTTGGAATATTATTAGTGTGTTTATCAATTGCTTTCAGTGTATTTCAATTTACATCAGATGAATTACAAAATAATAAGGAACTATCAGAAGTAGTAAAAGATGCATATAGTTTAGGTTCTCAAAGCAAAGGAGGAGGAGCAATAGGAGCTTGTGGAGCAGTGCCATTAACTAAATTATTAGGTAATGTAGGTGCAGTGATTTTTTGCTTAGGAATAGCAGCTATTTTAGTAGTACTTACATTTAAAATAAATATGTCAGAATTAATAAATGGATTTTTAGATAGAGCACAAGAAAGAAAAGAAGAAAGATTATCTCAAAGAGAAGAATTCCGAAAACAAGCAGAACATGAATCAACAGAAAGTACGGCTGAGAGAAGAAGGAGATTAAAAGAAGAAAGAATTGCACAAAAAGAATTAGAAAAACAAGAAAAAGGTCAAATGGACAATCAAATAAGAATTAATTTTGGAGGAAGATTTATAGACAGCCCAGAAGAGCCAGGCTTAAAAAAATATGATCACAGTGAAGATGATTTAGAACCATTAACAAAAGAATCTAAATTTTTAAAAAAATCACATCATGTAGAAATAGAAGAAAATGAAGAACCAAAAAAAGAAACAATGCAACCAGATGTTATTGAAAATAATTTATTTAAAGATGTAGAAGAAGAAAAAGAAGATAAGAAAAAAGCAGTATTACAATTAGAACATACAATAACAGTAGAAGATGAACATTATGAATATCCACCATTAGAACTTTTAGGTAAATCAACTCAAAAACCATTAAAAGGTGGAGCAAAAGCTTTAACAGAAACAGCAACAAAATTACAAAAAACTTTATATAGTTTTGGCGTATCAGCTAAAGTTGAAAATGTTTCAGTAGGTCCAGCAATAACAAGATATGAGTTAAAACCTGCAGAAGGAGTAAGAGTTAGCAAAATTGCAAATTTAGCAGATGATATAGCACTTAATTTAGCAGCAGAAACAATAAGAATTGAAGCACCAATACCAGGAAAACAAGCAGTTGGAATTGAAGTACCAAATAAGGAAAGAGAAGCAGTACATTTAAGAGAAGTATTAGATAGTGATGAATTTAGAGATAATCAATCAAAACTAACAATAGCATTAGGAAAAGATGCAGCTGGAAAGATTCAATTAGCAGATATTGCAAAAATGCCTCATGTGCTAATTGCGGGGTCAACAGGCTCTGGAAAGAGTGTTTGCATAAACACAATTATTACAAGTATTATATATAAAGCAAAACCAAGTGAAGTAAAATTTGTAATGGTAGATCCAAAAGTCGTAGAATTATCAGTATACAATGGAATACCACATCTTTTAATACCAGTAGTAACAGATCCTAGAAAAGCAGCAGGAGCACTTGCATGGGCTGTTCAAGAAATGGATAATAGATATAACCTATTTGCTGAAAAAGGTGTAAGAGATTTAAAAGGATACAATAAGGCAATAGAAAAAGATGAAGAAAATGGACAATTACCACAAATAGTAATTATTGTAGATGAGTTAGCAGACTTAATGATGGTAGCAAAAGGAGATGTAGAAGATGCAATTTGTAGATTAGCACAAAAAGCAAGAGCAGCAGGAATGCATTTAGTAATTGCAACACAAAGACCATCTGTAGATGTAATTACAGGATTAATAAAAGCAAATGTTCCATCAAGAATTGCATTTGCTGTATCATCACAAGTAGATTCAAGAACAATATTAGATAGTGTTGGAGCAGAAAAACTATTAGGAAAAGGAGATATGCTGTACTTCCCATCAGGAGCACCAAAACCATCAAGAGTGCAAGGAGCATTTGTAACAGATGAAGAGGTAGAAAAAATAGTAGGTTTTGTAAAAACAAATGGAACAGCAACATATAGTGAAGATATTTTGGAAAGTATAGAAAATGGAAATAAATCAGATAAAGAAGTGGCAAAAGAAAGTGAAGAAGATGAAACAGATCCATTTTTAATGGATGCTATTCAAACAGTAGTAGAAACAGGACAAGCCTCAACATCATTTATACAAAGAAGATTTAAAGTAGGATATGCAAGAGCAGGAAGAATAATAGATCAAATGGAAGAAAGAGGAGTAATATCTGGATATCAAGGAAGCAAACCAAGAGAAGTGCTAATGACATTAGAAAAATTAAATGAATTAAAAATGGGAACTAGTGAAAAGGAAGGAGTCTCATAATGAAAAAAGAATACAAAATGGCATTATCTGAGGTAAATACAATATTACAATATTCTGAAAATGAAATATTATTTAAAATACCACAAAAATTTATAAATTTCATACAAGAAAATATGGATACATCTTACAATTTTGAAATAGAAAAAAATAAAAGCTTAGTAGAACAAAATATGATGCAAGAAACAAAACAAATTTTAGCATTAATTTATAGAGATTATCTGTGTTCAAAAGAACAAAAAGAAAATTTAATAGAAAAAGAACAAAAAGAAGCAGACAGAATAGAAAAAGAAAAAAGTGAAAAATATAAAATTGATTTTGAAAAAATAAATAAAAATAGAAATACCAATATGTTAAATCAGACAAAAAATGAATGGACACTAGTAAAAATACAAAAAGAAAAATGGTATAAAAAATTAATAAATAAAATATTGAAAATTTTTAAAATAAAAAATTTTTGATTTACATATGCTAAAAATAAAAAGCACAGATAAAAGGAGAATAATGTAAAAAAATATGGATAGAGGAACATTAGATAAAACAATAAAAAGATTAAATAGTTCATTTGAACTAACTGAAAGTGAAGTAGTTGATTTTTTAGAATTTTTTGAAATAGAATGTAATGAACAGATAATAGAAAAATTAAAAAAAGGTGAAACACAAGAAATATTTAAAAAAATTGTAGCTAATATAGAAGCAAACTTGAAACCAGAAGATAAAAATTATTTTTATGATAAAATTAATTTAGAAATATATCCATATATAGCAGATACGGAAAGAAAAATAGAAGCACTAAGAAAAAAAATAGATAAAATAACAAAAGCATATATAATAGAAACACTAGACAGTGATGAACAAAAAATACCATTTATAGAAGAGATATTTCCAAATGAAAAAGACTATGAAGAAATAATATATAATATGATAACAGTAATAAACAGCTTAAGTAGTGATAAATTAAAATTAAAATATCTTACAAGATTGGCAGAACTAAATAATGGAAAATATGACTATAAAATATCAATGATAGTGCAAAGCTTAAAAAGTAATGAACTAAAAAAACAATTATTACATAAATTTAGTGCATTTTATCAAGCAGAAATAATAATGACATTTGATAATGATGAAGAAAAAATTCCATTTTTAGATAAATTTGAAGATAAACATAAAGCAGAAATTATAAAAAGTTTCAAAAATGATGATTTAAAAATTAAGCAACTAAAAAATCTTAAAAAAGAAGATACAGTAAGAGTAATAAAAAGTTTAAAAAGTGATGAAGAAAAAATTAGGTATTTGCATGATTTTGAAGATGAAGATAAAGCATTAATAATACAAAGTTTGAAAGATGATGAAAAAAAGATAGAATTACTAGATAGAGTATTAGATAATTTTGCAAAAGCATGCATAGTAGCAAAATTAAAAAATGAAGATAAAAAGGTAGATTTAATAGACAGATTTAAAGATGTAAAATGCAGATATGAGATATTACAACACATAAGAAGTGATGAAGCTAAAAGAAAATTGCTAACTAAGGATTTAACAGAAAAGGAAAGATTTTTTATATTTGGAAAAATGTCCAAACGAGCTATGACTGAATTTTTTTCTGATTCAAATGTACAAGAAAAATATAAAGAAATGTATGAAACATATCAAATAATTTATGAAAACAAATTTAATGAAGTAGAACAAGAAAGAAAATATGATTCATTTGGATTACCAAAAAGTATGACTGCAGGAATAGAAATAGAAGCTGAAGGAAAAAAGAATGAAATTATAATAAATGCAAAAAATTTATGTGGTAATAAAACAAAAGATGATGGTTCATTAGAAAATGGTGTAGAAGTAGTATCTAATGTAATGCATGATACAATAGAAAATATAGATAATATTTATCAAACTACTAGTGTAATGAAACAATTAGGATTAAAAGTAAGCCAAAGATGCCGGAGGACATGTTCATATAGGTGCAGATTATTTAACTACACTTGAAGAATGGCAACAACTTGTAGAATTATGGGTAAATGCAGAGGAAATTTTATTTTTAATTTCAAATACTGCAGGAGAGTTAC
The DNA here is from genome assembly GCA_947626815.1 of uncultured Clostridia bacterium. Lineage (GTDB taxonomy): Bacteria > Bacillota > Clostridia > TANB77 > CAG-508 > CAG-269. The sequence goes on from CANQTN010000004.1 coordinate 15,270, forward strand.
CAAGAAAGGGAGACTATGCTACTCCTATTGGGGCAAAAATAGAACAAAGTAATATAAAAAATAGTCCAAAAGATGAATTTATTGAAGATGCAAAAGAAATTCAAGTGGATAGATACAGCTCTATAAATTTCATGAATGTAAATAATGTAAAAAATACAATAGAATTTAGACTATCAAATGGAACACTAGATCCTAATGTTTGGATTGAAAATGTAAGATTATATGGAAGAATAGTACAAATGGCTCATGAATTAGGTCAAATAAAAATAAAACTAAAAAATGAAGAAAAATTAACAGAACACGAAAGAGAAAAATTATACTATAGTAACATTTTAAAAACAAATGTAACAAATGATGAAAAAATGGATGCCCTAATGAAAATACTTTTTAGTGAAGAAGAAAGAAAAGTTTATGATGAAAGATATACAGTAAACAAAGAGTTAGAAGCAAAAGAACATGTAATTGAAAAAATGAAATCAAAATTTGGAATTATAGATTTTGAACAAGTATATGAAAATACTGAAATTGGAAGAGAATTAATAGAAAACTTAAGACGAGGTCAGGAAAATGAATATAGCACAGGCAGTGTGCAAGAAAAGTAATAGTAAAAAGGAAGGTAAAAGCTATATGAAACCAATTATAGTAGTGGAAAATGGAGAAAAGTATGAATATAACGGAATAGAAGATATGGTAAAGGCAATTTTAGGTAAAGATTATTATAATTTACCAGAAAATGAAAAAATTAGCAAATTAAGGCTAAAAACATATATGAATGCTACTTTAAGAAATTTACCAATAAAAGATCTCATAAACGGAGAAAAAATAGAGGAAATAGAGAAAAGTCAATATATCATACTTGACGAAATTACATTTTTACTATCACTTGCCAAAAACAATGATATTGTTATATATGAAAATGAAAATAGCGAAGAATTTGCAAATGGGATAGATAAAGAAAGACTTAAAAGAATTGCAGAAAATTATATAAGAATAAATGACTGTGCAAATGAAATATTAAAAAATAAAATTCAAGCAGATAAAATTCAAGCAAAAGGTCAAGATGAAGATAAGAAAGACCATGAAGAAAGAATGTAAAATTTAAATTTACGTATGCTAGAAAGGAGAGAAACATTGCAAAAGAAAAAAGATAATTTTTTAGATAAAATTGTAAAAAAAGATTACAATAATGAATTAGAAAAAATTCTTGAAAAAAAGTATTTTGCAGAAAATGTAAAAAGTCTACTTCTTAGCATATTATATAAAATTGAAACAGCTTACAAAGATTACGAAAAAGTAAAACCTAATATACCAAGCAAAGAGGAATTTATAAAATCAATTATTTTAAGTATAAAAAATAATTGTGATGACATAAAAGTAGTAAAAGTAAATTCAAGAGAAAGTGCAATGTTAGGAAATAAAACATTTTTAGTAGAAAAAGACAAAAAAAGAATTATATGTTATCCAATTGAAAGAAAATTATTGTATAGTATATCAAAAATAAATAAAAAAGAAAAAATTATTAAAGATAAATATTATATTATAGACAAAACCTTATCAGATTTAATAAATGTAGGTAATAATATTGATACAGTGGAGCCAATGAGAGACTTTAATGGATATTCATGGACTACTATACCAAGAGAGATGGAAAGTATATATCATAATTTAGTATATCAAAATATACGAATTTTAGTAGGATATAGATTTCTAAATAACTGGATAACAAATAATCAGTATATATTAGACTATATGGAAACATTTCAAAATAAATTAGAAGAAAAATATGGTGAAGAAAATAAAGAGCAATTAATAGAAACTTTGAAAAAATTGTCAGTACTATTGGCTGTTAAGTATAACAAAGAATTAAAACACGAACTTCGAAGAGAAAAAAAACAAACAGAAGAAAAATTTAACATAGTAAAAAATAATAAAACATTTATACAAACTGCAAGTAGGCAAAAGCAAATCTTAGAAAAAAGAATAAAAGAAATTGATGAAATGGTAAATGACAAGCGAAGATTACAAAATGAGTATGACAAAAGAAATTCACAATTACCATTAGAAGAAAAAATTTTTAGCATAAGAATCTTATCTAAAATATTACAAAAAGAAAGAGAAGATAAGCTAAAAAGGTTAGAAGAAATAAATTCAATATTAAACCCTCAAAAATTTGTCAAATTTAAAAATATTTTAGAGCAAAAAGAAAAATATCTAAAATTATTAGATACTCAAAATTTGGAATTAGAAATAGGCAAAAATATTATTAACTTACAAGAGATATTTTTACACTGCTATAAAATGAATGTAGCTAAAGTGGACAATAAGCAAGATTTAATAAAGATGATTTATGAATTTAGATATTATTGTTTATTGCCAATAACTGATAAAAAATTAATAAATGAAATTGACATACTTTCTTCTTTAGTTAAAGAAGTACAAATGATATTATTAAAAAAAGCACATGAATTAAAAGTAATAGATACTATTAGTTCAGAAGAAAAAATAGATTACGAAATCTTAAAAAATATATTTAATGTTAGAGTAATTAATCTAGAGGACTTATATATTAAGGTTACAAAAGAAAAAGAAAAATATTATATGCAATTATTTGATGAAAATATTTTTGAAGAAAAAATAGAGATACAAGGAATAGGTAAGTTAAATAAAAAAGACTTAAAGATAAATAGAAAAATAAAAATTTTTAATTAGCAAGAAAGACAAGATGGAGGTAAATAATAAATGAAGATAACTTTTTTAGGAGCAACAAGAACAGTTACAGGTTCAAACTTTTTAGTAGAAGCATGTCGGAAAGAAGTTTTTAGTTGATTGTGGAATGTGGCAAGGTAAAGTAGAAATAGAAAATCAAAATGCTGAGGAATTTGAATTTAATCCAACAGAAATAGACTTTATGTTATTAACACATGCACATATAGACCATTCAGGAAGAATACCTAAATTATATAATGAAGGATTTAGAAAAAAAATTTATGCACATAAAGCAACATGTGACTTATGTGCACTAATGTTACCAGATAGCCGGACATATTCAAGAAATGGAAAATCAATGGAAAAATAAGAAAAGAATAAGAAAAGGTGAAAAAGAAATTCCACCTTTATATACAGCAGAGCAGGCTGCAAGGTCATTAGAAATTTTCGAACCAGTTCAATATGACGAAATAATAGAAATTACAGAAGATATACATGTAAGATTTAATGATGCAGGACATATGTTAGGTTCAAGTATAATTGAATTATGGACAAGAGAAGATGGCAAAGAAATTAAAACAGTATTTACAGGGGATTTAGGTAATAATGATATTCCATTACTTGATTCTCCAACTATGATAGAAAGTGCAGACTATTTAGTAATGGAATCTACATATGGAAGTAGATTGCATTTAAGAAATGACGAAAAAGCAGAATTATTTTTAAATATAGTTTCAGAAACATTAGATAATGAAGGAACAGTAGTAATACCTTCCTTTGCAGTAGGAAGAACACAAGAAATTTTATATGAATTAAACAAATTAAAAGAAGTAAAAGATGATGAAGAATTTAGAAGAAAATATAGAACATTAATGAAGGCAAATGTATATGTAGATAGTCCTTTAGCAATATCAGCAACAGAAGTTTTTAAAGAAAATACAAATCTTTTTGAACCAGAAATAAAAGAAGAAATATTAAATGGAGATAATCCACTTGAATTTCCAGGATTAAAATTTACACAAACAGCAGATGAGTCAAAAGCATTAAATGAAGATCCTACACCAAGTATTATAATATCAGCAAGTGGTATGTGTGAAGTAGGAAGAATAAAACATCATTTAAAACATAATTTATGGAATCCTAAAGCTACAATACTTTTTGTTGGATATCAAGCTCCAGGAACTTTAGGCTATAGCATAGTAAATGGAGCAAAGAGTGTAAAAATATTTGGAGAAGAAATAGCTGTAAATGCTAGAATAGAATATATAGAAGGATATTCAGGACATGCTGATCAAGAAGGTTTAATGAATTTTATATATTCATTTATAAGTAAACCAAAACATATATTTTTAGTACATGGAGAAGAAGAAGCACAAAATATTTTAAAAGAAAAAATAAAAGAAGAAACTAAAATAGGAGTTACAATACCAGAATTTGGTGAAACATATGAGATAAATCCTATTGAGCAAAATGAAGAAGTAGATACAACAAATATAGTACAAATGACTAAAAAAATAGATAGAAAAATTGCAAAAACATTGAAAACAGAAGTAATGTCTAGACTAGAAAAATTAAAAGAAGAAATGAAAGATATGGACACATATGTAAGACAAGACATGCAAGATGAAAACTTAAGAGATGAGGACATATTTAGAATTAATGAAAAAATAAAAGATTTGGAAAAACAAATAATTAATGTAATTGAAGGATAAGAAATGACTATTTATTAAGAAAATAAAAAATAAAAAATGATGTAAATAAACATCAAGAAAAGGAACGAAAATGGAAAATAAATATTATAATGAAGCGATAATTGGAAATAAAAATATGATAGCAACATATACAAGTAAAGGAGAAATTCAAAGAATATACTTTCCAAGTAAAGACAATAGACAATATATAGATTTTTTTCATACAGGTGTAAAAATAAATAATTCAGATTTAATTTACCTACATGATGATGTAAATAATGTATACAAACAATACTACGATACAGATACAAATATACTAAATACAGAAGTAACAAATACTTATTTTAATTTAAAAATAGTACAAACAGATTATGTTATGATAAAAGAAAATGTATTAGTAAAAAAATATATTTTTTTAAATGATGCCAAAATTAGTTTAGATACATCATTTTATATTCATTCAGAATTACTTTCAAATTATAACAATCAAGTTGGTTGTAAGATTATAGATAGTGGAATGATACAATATGCACATGATTTCAGTTTTTCAACATTTGCAAAAAATTACAAAATTGCAAAACATCAAATAAATGGAAGCAAAGAGAATATCAACCGTGGAGAAATATATGATAAAGATTACATTGGAATGTCAAATGATTCAAGCATTTGTTTTGATTTAGGAGTAATTCAACCACAAGAAAAGAGGACACTAGAAATTTGCATATTAATAAATGAAAATCAAAATATATCAGCAATGGAAGATGAAATAGAAAGAATCAGAAAGATAGACTTAAATAAAGAATATGCAAATACAAAATCTTATTGGAGAAAATATGTAAAAACACATAATGGTCTAAATTTTAAAGAACCAAAAAATAGTTATGAAGAAAAAATTTTTGACATATATAAAAGAAGTATATTACTATTTCCATTATTAATAAATCAAGAAACAGGAGGAATAATTGCATCTCCTGAAGTAGATGAGAATTTTACAAAATGCGGAAGATATGCATATTGTTGGACAAGAGATGCAGTGTTTATAACTAAAGCACTAGACATTTTAAAAATGGAAAAAGATACAGAAAAATTTTATAAATCATTTTGTAAAAAAACGCAAAGTAAAAATGGAATGTGGGAACAAAGATTTTATACAGATGGAAGCTTAGCACCATGTTGGGGATATCAAATAGACGAAACTGCGAGTGTAGTATATGGAGTATATGAACACTATAAATATACAAAATCAGAAAAATTTTTAAAAGATAACTTTCAAATGTGTGAAAAAGCAATAGAATTTTTAAAACGATATGTAAAAGACTGGTTAGAAATTGAAGGAAAAGATGAACATGATAAAGACAAAGTAGAAGAAGAAATAGAAGCATCAGTAAACAGACAAGGGCATAAATATCATATAAGCTATGATATATGGGAAATGTGTGAAGGAATACACTTATATTCACTTGCAAGCATATATGCAGCATTTGAATGTATAATGCAAATGTACAAAATATTAGGAGATAAAGCTTCAGACTTTGAAAATAATAGATTAAAAGAAGAAAAAATAGTAAAAAATGAAAGAGAACTAGAAAAATTACAAACAGAAATAAAAAAATACATAAATGAAAAAATGTATGATGAAGAAAAAAAATCATATGTAAGAAATCCAGAAGACAAAAAAATGGACATAAGCATCATAGGAGCTGTAACACCATTCAAATTATTTAAGCCAAAAGAAAAGAAAATAGTAAACACAATAGAAAGAATAAACCTATCACTAAGAACATATACAGGAGGATATCAAAGATTTGAACAAGACCACTATATGAACGGAAATCCATGGCCAATTGCAAACCTATGGATGACCCTATACTATCTAGAAACAGGGGAAAAGAAAAAAGCAAAAGAAGCATTTGACTTTGTAGTAAAAACAGCAGGAAAGCACAATTTCTTAGGTGAACAAATAGATAATAGCACACTACAACCAAACTGGGTTTTAGGTCTAGGTTGGTCACATGCAATGTTCATAATTGTACTACAAGGCATCTTTGGGGACAGGCACTAATAATGCATTTTAGAACTTTAAGGGACAGGTATAATACAAAATGTAAAAAAATAGAAAAAAGTATAGCAAGATTGTAAAAAATATGCTATACTTTTTGCATTATTTATATTATAAACAGTAAAAAAGGAGGTTAAAATTATTGCCACGACAAGCTAGAAAAACAAGCTGTAGTAAAGTATACCATTGTATGTTAAGAGGAGTTAATAAACAAGATATATTTTTTGATAAACAAGATTATTTTAAATTCCAAGAAATTCTAAAAAAAACAAAAACAAAATATTTCTATCAATTATATTCATATGTTTTAATGCCAAACCATATTCATTTAGAAATCAAAGATGAAAATCAAAATTTATCCACAATTATACATAATATAGCAACAAGTTATGCAATCTATTTTAATAAAAAATATGAAAGAAAAGGTCATTTATTTGAAAACAGATTTAAAAGTAAGAATGTTGAAAATGCATATTACATAGTAAATCTTGTAAGGTATATACATCAAAATCCAGTAAAAGCGGGTATAAGTGAAATGGAAAATTATAAATGGAGTAGCTATTTGGAATATTTTAAAGTTAATAATATTGATGAAAAAAATAGAATAGTTGATACAGAAGAAATCTTATTTCAATTTTTACCAGAAAAAGAAAAAGCACAAAAAGAATTTTTAAAATTTAACAAAGAAATGATAAGATTTAAAGAAAGCACTGAATTATTGCAATATGAAATAAAGAATAAATTAACAGATGAAGAAGTAATTTATTTCATAAAAGAACAAATCGGAATTGATAATATTCAAGATATACAAAAATATAATAAAAAATATAGAAATAGTATTATAAAAAAAATTAAAAATATAGAAGGAATAACACAAAATCAAATATCAAGAATATTAGGTATTACCATTAACATAATAAAAAAAGTAAACTAATAGTATATTTTTTATTTAAAACCATACAAAAAATTAATACTAAATTTTATGCGAAAAATAAACATGTCACAAAAAGTGCTAAAATACATCAATAGTGCCTGTCCCCAAAGGGTTCCCCCCAAGGGGCCCAAAAAGGGGAAAAATATAAAAAGTACTTGCAAAGTAATATTTTTTAGTATAAAATTGAATTGCCAAGGATAATTTTGGTAATAATAAAGTAAATAAGGAGGAGTTTAATATGTCAATAAAAATTGGTATTAATGGTTTTGGAAGAATTGGTAATTTATCATTTCAAGCCGCACTAAAGAAAGAAGAGGTAGATGTAGTTGCAATTAATGATCCTTTTATAACAGCAGATTATATGGCTTATATGACAAAATATGATACTGTTCATGGAAAGTTTGAAGGAACAGTTGAAGGTAAAGATGGAATTTTAACAGTAAATGGAAAAAATATAAAAGTATTTAATGAAATGGATCCTCATAATATTCCATGGGGTGAATTAGGTGTAGACTATGTATTAGAATGCTCTGGTGTTTTTACAACTCTAGAGAAAGCACAAGCTCATATAGATGCTGGTGCTAAAAAAGTTATTATAAGTGCACCTTCAAAAGATGCACCAATGTTTGTTATGGGTGTTAACAATACAGAATATGATCCAAGTATGAATATAGTTTCTAATGCATCTTGTACAACAAATTGCTTAGCACCACTTGCAAAAGTTATTAATGATAATTTTGGAATTAAAGAAGGTTTAATGACAACTGTACATGCTACAACTGCAACACAAAAAACAGTTGATGGAGCTTCAAAAAAAGACTGGAGAGGTGGACGTGCAGCAGCAGCTAATATTATACCTTCTTCAACAGGAGCAGCTAAAGCCGTAGGAAAAGTAATTCCATCATTAAATGGAAAATTAACAGGAATGGCATTTAGAGTTCCAACAGTTGATGTTTCTGTAGTTGATTTAACTTGTAATTTAGAAAAACCAACAACTTATGAGGAAATATGTGCAGCTATGAAAAAAGCTTCTGAAAATGAAATGAAGGGTATTATAGAATATGTTGAAGATCCAGTCGTTTCTTCAGATTTTACAACAGATCCTCACACCTCAATATTTGATAGTACAGCTGGAATTATGCTAACAGATACTTTTGTAAAATTAGTTGCATGGTATGATAATGAATGGGGATATTCAAACAAATTAGTAGATTTAGCATGTTATATAGCTTCTAAAAGTTAAAAATGAATATTTAGCAAATAAATTGATGGCTATAAAAAATTAGTCATCAATTTGTTCTTATATATAAGCAAAAATAAGGGGAATATTTTTATGAAGAAAAAAATTATAAAAATTATAGGAGTATTAATTTTTATTGCAATAGTCATAATAGCTACATGCAATATATATAGTTTCATTGTTAGTGGAAAACAATACATCAAAATAAGCACATCAAGTAAAGCTTATACTAATAGTGATTTATATGTATCTATTATTGCCCAAGATCATGGTGCAGATTTAGATACAAAAACTAAATTAAAATTAATAAACTCAAAAGGAAAAACTGTAAAAAATGTAGATGTAAAATATGATAAAAATAATGCTATCTTAAGCATTCCAGAAATTGAAACTGGTAATTATTTTATAGAAGCAAAAGTATCAAGTGAATTAGGAAAAGATACTATACAAAAAGGAATTTATATATCTGATGGAAATGCAGAAAATGTAATAATTACTTTTGACAAAGGAATATATAAACCAGGAGATACAGTTAATTACAGAGCATTATTGACTAACAAGCAAAATGATGAGCCTGTTCATGAAGATATAAATATAAGCATTTATGATGGAAATAATAACAAAGTTTATAATGAAAATGTAAAAACTTCGGACTATGGTATAATAAGTGGAAAATTTACTTTAGCAAATGAAGTTAACAGTGGTTTATATAAATTAGTAGTAAAAACCAAAAGTAATGAAACAAAAAAGCAATTTAAAGTAAATCCTTATATTACACCTAAATATGAAGTAAAAATAAATTATGATAAACAAAATTACTTAGTTGGAGAAACGGCAAAAATAACTTTTGATGCAAAATACTTTTTTGGAGAAGCAGTACAAAATGCAAACCTAACAATCTATGTTAACAATGAAAAATGTGAAACACTAACAACAGATTCAAATGGTAATGCAACAATGGATTATGCAATCAAAGATCCAATGACATATAATATAAAAGTAGAGGCAGTAGATTCTTCAAATTATTTTGCAGAAACAACAAGTAGTTTCACAGCAGGAACTGATATATTTGAAGTGCAATTATTTCCTGAATATGGTACATTAGTAGCAGGAAAAAAGAATGATGTATATGTATTTACTAATAAAGCAGATAGAACACCAGTAAAGACATATGTAACTATATCTTCAAATAGTTTTACTAAACAAATAGCAACAGATGAAAATGGTATTGGTAAATTTTCAATAGACATAGATCAAATAAGCAATGAAAGTTATTATAATTATAATACACTAAAAAATACCAAACAATTTTCTATTGTAGCAGAAGATACAAACAAAAATAAAGTAGAAAAAAGTTTATCTTTAAATATAGAACAAAAAAGTCTATTAGTATCAACTAACAAGGTAAAATATGAACAAGGTGAAGATATAAAAATTAACATTTCTTCAATAACAGAAAATGCAAAAAATATTTATTTCTTTAAAGATGAAAAATTAATAAAAATGTTAAGCACAGAATTAGAAGATACAACAATAAATTTAGATGATACTTATGGATTAATTGACATTTATGTAACAGGAAAAACAGTAAACAATTATAATCAATCTAAAAAAACTGATACATATAAGAAAACAATATTTATAAAGCCAAAAAAACAATTAAATATAAATGTAACCACAGATAAAGAGGAATATAAACCAGGAGAAAAAATTGCAATTTCTTTTAATACAGTTGATGAAAACAAATCTGAAGTAGATAGTGCACTACTTGTAAGTATGTTAGACAATTCTATATTAAATTTGGCAAATAATGATTTATCAATAGATAATATAAAATTAGCTCTACAAAATATAAAATTTTCAAATGAATTAGATGCAGCAACTTTATATTCTTGTATAGTAAATGACTCATCAGAACAAACAATGATGGCATTATTGCTAAAGCAAAGTAGTAAGAATATTAATGTATCAGAAACGGGAATGTACAATTACAAACAAGAAAAAAAATCAGCAATAATATCAATCATTTCAGTAATAAGTATATTAATAATTATTATTACAACTTTATGTATAAAATTTAAAAAATTCAGAAATATATTGAAACATATAATTAATTTTATAATGTATAATTTCATATTAGTTACAATAAGTCTATGCATAGTTGAAGAAGTTTCCTGGGGATTAGAATATTCATGGTGGATTCTTGGAATCACAACAATAATAGGACTAGCAACATATATATTATTAATATCTGAATTAAACCAAAAAATCTTTAGAACAACACTTTCAATAATTATAACAGTTTTACTATTTTTGTTATTATATTTTCTAATAGATGAACTAAAAATATCTCCATTAATAATTTCTCTAATATTTGCTATAACATTGCTAATTCTAGCTGTTGTAAGTAAAATTAGTGAAAAAAGACAACTAAAAATAAATAAATACATGAAAACTATAATTAAAGAAATAAAATATATATTAAAATTTATAGTAACAATAATAATTTCTGTAATAATAGGTGGTCTTATAGGTGAACTAATAAAAATAAGTAATATAGTAGTACCAGTAACCTTAATTTGTTTATATTTCTTTAATTACTTATTTAATAGATTAGGAGAAAAAATAATATGCAAAAATAATAAGAAAATAACAATAGTATTTTACATTCTAATAAGTTTAACTGCAATATTAGCTGTAATAGGAATTATGGCAATAGGATACTTAGTATCTGAACAATCGAAAGGAACTTTAAATAGTGTTACAGAAGATAGATTTAGCGAAAGTATTGATGATTCTCTTATTGGACCAACAAATCCAAATTTTTCACCAGGTTCAATAAGTGGTGCAATTTCATCAGATACATCATCAAACTTTGATGGATTTTATGACAATAATAAAAACATAACAAATTCAACAATAGAGCAAGAAAACAATAATACAAATAAACAAGAAAGTGAAAATAAAATAGAAACTGTAACAGATGATAATATAAGAAATGTATTTTTAGAAAGTATGTGCTTTATACCAGAATTAGTAACAAAAAAAGGAACAGCAAATTTAGATTTAAATTTAAGTGACAATATAACAACATGGACAATTCAAACAGTTGGAAATACAAAAGATGGAAGAATAGGATATGGAATGCTAAACAATGTAAAAGTATTTAAAGACTTTTTCGTTGATTTTGAATTACCAAAAAATTTAGTTGAAACAGACAAAGTAAGTATTCCTGTAACAGTTTACAATTATACAGATAAACCAATTAGCACAATATTAGAAATTAAACAAGAAGATTGGTTTACATTAGAAAAAAATAATATAAATATCAATGTAGGTGCCCAGTCAACAAATATGGTATATGTTCCAATATCAGTATTAAAAGCAGGAAACAATAAATTTAGAGTAGAAGTATCAGGCAATACATTAACAGATATAGTTGAAAAAGAATGTATAGTATCAACCAAAGGCTATAAAGTAGAAAAAGTTGTTTCAACAGGTACATTAAATGAAGACATATCTGAAGATATATTAATTTTAGAAGATATAATAGAAAATACAGCAAAAGCTAAAATAAAAATATATTCAAGCATGATGTCACAAACAATAGAAGGAATGGAAAACATATTTAAAATGCCAACAGGATGTTTTGAACAAGTTTCTTCAAGTTTATATCCCAATATTTTAGCATTAAAATATTTAGAAGATAATGGAAAAACAAATGAAGAAATAAAGGCAAAAGCAATTTCATATATATCTTCTGGATACCAAAAATTATTGACATATGAAGTTAAAGGAGAAAGTGGAGGATATTCTCTTTATGGAGATGCGCCAGCAGAAACTGTACTAACAGCATATGGACTAATGGAATTAACTGATTTAAGTAAAGTTTATAATGTAGATAATAATGTTATTGAAAAAATGACCAACTTTTTATACAAAAAACAAAATTCAAATGGAGCATTTACAATAACAGGAAATAACATTGGAGGAGCAAATTCAAAAGAAACAATAGCATTAAATGCATATATTACATGGGCATTATCAGAAAGCAATGCAAATGACAAAAGAATAAATAAATCAGTAGAATATTTAAAGAGTAAAATAGATAATATAGATGACAACTATACATTAGCATTAATAGCAAATACATTAGCAAATGTAAAAGACGAAGAATTAAATAATATCTTAAAAAAATTAGTAAGTAATGTAAATATACAAGAAAATAATGCATATATTACATCAAATGTTATAGATTATTATGGTTCAAGAGCTAATGTACAAACTATACAAACAGTTGCATTATCCTCAATGGCTTTATCTAAAAGCTCATATAATCCAGAAGTCAATAAATTATTGATAAATTATTTAATAAGTAAAAAAGACATAAGAGGAACTTGGCATAGTACACAAGCTACAATATTAGCATTAAAAGCATTAAATGAGCTAAATGAAAACAATAAATTAGATAAACAAACAATAACTGTAAAAGTAAACTCAAATGAACAAAAAATAGAAATAAAAGATAATCCATTTGAATTTTATGAATTAACATTTGAAAATTTAAACAAAGAAAATAAATTAAATATTGATATAGAAAAAGGTAATGCATATTATGAAATAATTGAAGAATATTATATTCCTTATGAAAAAGTAAATACACAAAATGATAATATAGAAATATCAGTAGAGAGCAACAATAATTTAAAAGTTAATCAAATATTAAAATCAAATATTAAACTTGTAAATAGAAGTAACAATACTATATCAAATGGAATGGTTAATATATCTATACCACAGGGATTTACAGTAGATGAAGAAAGCTTAATGTCATTGAAAAGGCAAGGAATAATAAAAAAATATGAAATATCATATACAGAAATAAATATTTATTTAAGAAATTTTGATGCAAATCAAATTACAAATTTAGGTGTTGACTTTAGAGCAAGTTATCCAGTAGAAATAACTGGTATGCAAGTTAGGGCATATGACTATTACAATCCAGAGATTGAAGGAAAAACTATGCCAATAAAAATAAATGTAAAATAATAAAAAAACGGAAAAACGAATGAATTGAAGTGAACTCCAAGTATTAGACAAAAAAGTTTAATAATGAGGGTTCACTTTAATGCTGTCAACTTAAGAAATTGCTCCAGATAATATATTATTTATGCCGTAACAATTCGGGGGGACCAGCAAATTACAAATTGTAATGCAAATCTTATAATCTATTATAAAATTTAGTATACAATCTGTTATGTAGCTGGGAGTTACAAATAAATAATATATTATCTGGAGCAATTTCTTAAGTTGGCAGCATTGTTCACTTCAAATTCATTCGTTTTTTTACATAATATTTGAAATTTAAAAAAAATTATGATATAATAGGTAACATAATAATAAAAGGAGTGTTTTAATGAGATTTGTAGAATTATTAAATGGATTAGATGAAAGTTGGTCAGCTAAAGAAAAAGCCAAATATTTATATGATAGGATTTGCAAAAATATAACTTATGATGAAAGATTTGCATATGGTAAAAATCCAGAATTATTAAGTGCAATTTATTATAGTGATGTAAGTATACATGATGAAGAAGACAAAAGAAAAATATGTAGAACTGCTAATTTGTTATATCACCAATTACTAAAAGAAGCAGGAGTAACTTCAAAAGTAATATATAGGAAATCCAATGTTCCAAGGCCAATTGATATAGAAGATGCAGCTCTAATATTTTGGGATGAGGCTGGAGATAAGTATTATACAAATATTATAGGAGACATTGAGAACTGTAGATTTGGATTAAGGACAAATTTTTTTGGAATAACAAAAAATTTATATGAAGAAGCACAAGATGCGAAAGCTATACCAAATGAAGAACTAATGCAAATTGATCAAAAAACAGGCTGTATAAGAAGAGATTATAATAATATACTATTTACTCTTTTAGCAGATGAAGTAAAAAATACTGGTAATTTTAAGAAATTTTTGCAAGCACAAGGAATTGATACAAGTAACATGTCTAGAGAAGAAATATTAAAAAATAAATTACAATATTTAAATAAATTAATTAAATTTAGAGATCAAACAGCAGGACCAGATGAAATAAAGAAATTTTATCAAAAATTATTTTGTGCATCAGCAATTGATAAATTTGAAAGCAAAAAATTTAATACATATGAATATATAAAAGAAAATGAAGGAGAATTAGATATTTTTTCTATTATAGAAATTGACTTAGCAAGTGCACCAATTTATTATATCTATTCTGAAATGGAACAAAGTTATGTACAAATTACACAAGAAGAACTAAAAGAAAAAATAGATGGATACAGAGAAAGAAAAGGGAAAAAAAGACTAGACGAAAGAAATGAAGCAGAAAATAAAGAAATATAAAAATAAAATGTAACAGTTCACTTGTCACTGGTCAAGGATAATATATTATTTATGCAGTAACAATTCGGGGGGACCAACAAGCTGTATGCAGTTGGGAGTTACAAATAAATAATATATTATCCTTGACCATTTGTACCATTGATAAGTGATATTACAATAAAATAAATAAAAATAAATGAAACTATTGCAATTTATAATATAAATCTGTTATAATAATAAGAAGAAATTATAATAATTAACTAAAAATTAGAAAAGGAGCAAACAAAAATGAAAAAAAATATAAAAAAAGCTAATCTAATATCAATACTAATAGCTTTTTTTATAGTTATTTTATTTTTGATTTAAAATAAGGATATTTATTCCTTATTTTTTTTTGCCCAAAGAAAAAAGCAATAAAAGGAGAGAAATTAGTTATGAAAGAAATCAACAAAAAAATTGTATTAGAGGATGGAGAAGAATACTATGGATTTGGATTTGGAGCAGACAAAGAGGCAATATGTGAAATTGTATTTAATACATCAATGGTAGGCTATCAAGAAATTGTTTCAGATCCATCATATACATATCAAATGGTAGTTATGACATACCCTCTAATTGGAAACTATGGAATAACAGATGATGATTATGAAACAAAACAACCTACTATAGGAGGAATGATAGTTAGACAATATAATGACCATCCAAGTAATTTTAGATACACAAAAACATTATCAGAATATTTAGAAGAAAATAATATTCCTGGAATATATGGAGTAGATACGAGAAAATTAACAAGAAGCATAAGAGAAAAAGGAAGTAGAAAAGTAATAATAACTGATGCAAAAGTAAGTAAACAACAGGCATTAAAAAAATTAAAAGAATATGAAATACCAAAAGATGCAGTATCAAAAGTAAGTTGTAAAAAAAGATGGTATTCAAGAACAGCCAATTACAAATATAATATTGTAGCAGTAGACTGTGGAATAAAATTAAATATTGTAAGAAGTTTAAACAAAAGAGGATGTAATGTTACAGTAGTTCCTTTTAATACAACAGCAAAAGAAATAGAAGAACTAAAACCAGATGGAGTATTTTTATCAAATGGACCAGGAAATCCAGAAGATGTAAAAGAAGTCATAAATTTAGTAAAAAAATTAAGAGGAAAATATCCAATTTTCGGGATATGTTTAGGACATCAAATGATAAGTTTAGCATATGGTGCAAAAACATATAAATTAAAATTTGGACATAGAGGAGGAAATCATCCAGTATTAAACTTAAATACAGATAAAATTGAAATAACAAGTCAAAATCATAGCTATGCAGTTGATGAACAATCACTTAAAAAAACAAAATTAAAAGTTACACATAGAAATATTTTAGACAATACTGTAGAAGGTGTTGAATGTATAGAAGACAAAATATTCAGTGTACAATATCATCCAGAAAGTGCACCTGGACCACAAGATAGTGGTTATTTATTTGATAGATTTATTGACATAATTAATGAAAATATAAAAATATAAATAAAGAAAGAAGGAAATAAGAAATGCCAAAAAGAAAAGATATAAAAACTGTACTAGTAATAGGTTCAGGTCCAATAGTAATAGGACAAGCAGCAGAATTTGATTATGCAGGTACACAAGCATGTTTAGCATTAAAAGAAGAAGGATATAAAGTAATATTAGTTAATTCAAATCCAGCAACAATAATGACAGATACGTCAATAGCAGATAAAGTATATATGGAACCACTAACAATGGAATATGTAGCAAAAATAATAAGATATGAAAGACCAGATGCAATACTTCCAGGAATAGGAGGACAGACAGGATTAAATTTAGCAATGCAATTATATAAAAAAGGAGTATTACAAGAATGTCAAGTAGAACTTTTAGGAACAAGTAGTGAAAGTATAGAAATGGCAGAAGATAGAGAAAAATTCAAGGAATTATGTGAGTCATTAGGAGAACCAGTTTTAGAATCAATAATTGCAACATCAATAGAAGAAGGAATTGAAGCAGCAAACAAAATAGGTTATCCAGTAGTATTAAGACCAGCATTTACATTAGGAGGAACAGGAGGAGGATTTGCAGATAATGAAGAAGAACTAAAAGAACTAATTAAACATGCTTTGAAACTTTCACCTGTAAATCAAGTTTTAGTAGAAAAAAGTATAAAAGGTTATAAAGAAATAGAATATGAAGTAATAAGAGATAAAAATGATACAGCAATTACAGTATGTAATATGGAAAACTTAGATCCAGTAGGAATACATACAGGAGATTCAATTGTAGTTGCACCAAGCCAAACACTTACAAATAAAGAATATCAACTATTAAGAGATAGTGCATTAAAAATAATTAGAGCATTAAAAATAGAAGGAGGATGTAATGTACAATTTGCATTAGATCCACATTCTTTCAAATATTACTTAATTGAAGTAAATCCAAGAGTATCACGTTCATCAGCATTAGCATCAAAAGCAAGTGGATATCCAATAGCAAGAGTCTCAGCTAAAATTGCAATAGGAATGAGATTAGATGAAATAATGCTTGCAAATACACCAGCAAGTTTTGAACCAGCATTAGATTATATAGTATGTAAAATAGCAAGATTTCCATTTGACAAGTTTACATTAGCATCAAACAAATTAAGTACACAAATGAAGGCAACAGGAGAGGTAATGAGTGTTGGAAGAACATTTGAAGAGAGTCTATTAAAAGCAGTAAGATCATTAGAAATAGGTGTAAGCCATATTCAAATGGACAAATTTAATACTTATGAAACAGATGAATTAATGGAATATATAAAAGATGGAAGAGATGACAGAATTTATGCAATTAGCGAATTAATTAGAAGAAATGTAGATTTAGGATTAATATATAATATAACAAAAATAGACATGTTTTTCTTAGAAAAAATTACACATATTGTAAAACTAGAAAAAAGAGCAAAAGAAAACATAGGAAATATAGAAGTTTTAAAAAGTTTAAAAAAGATAGGATTTAGTGATAAATACATAGCAAAATTATGGAAAATGACAGAAGAAGAAATATTTTTATTAAGAAAAAAGGAAAAGATATATCCAGTTTACAAAATGATAGACACATGTAGCAGTGAATTTGAAAGTTATGTACCATATTTTTATTCTACATATGAAGAAGAAAATGAATCAATAGTAAGCAAAAAGAAAAAGATAATTGTATTAGGAGCAGGACCGATAAGAATTGGTCAAGGAGTAGAATTTGATTATTCAACAGTACATGCAATAAAAACAATAAAAGAAGCAGGATATGAAGCAATAATAATAAACAACAATCCAGAAACAGTGTCAACAGATTATACAACAAGTGATAAATTATATTTTGAACCATTAACAGTAGAAGAGGTTATGAATATAGTTGAACTAGAAAAAACAGAAGGAATTATTGCAGCTTTAGGAGGTCAAACAGCAATAAACTTAGCAGAACCACTTTCGAAATTAGGAGTAAAAATAATAGGAACAGATGTAAATGCAATTGAAAAAGCTGAAAATAGAGATTCATTTGAAAGGGTAATGAAAAAATTAAAATTATTACAACCAAAAGGAGAAGCGGTAACAAATATAGAAGATGGAATAAAAGTTGCAGAGGAAATAGGATATCCTGTTTTAGTTAGACCAAGTTATGTTCTAGGTGGAAGAGCAATGCAGATTGTTTCAAACAAAAAATCATTAGAAAAATATTTAAAAACGGCAGTTGAAGTAAATAAAAAACAACCAGTATTAGTAGATAAATATATTATAGGAAAAGAACTAGAAGTAGATGCAGTATGTGACGGAAAAGATGTATTTGTACCAGGAATAATGGAACATGTCGAAAAAACAGGAATACATTCAGGTGACAGCATAAGTATATATCCAACATTTAGTATAAGCCAAAAAGCCAAAGAAAAAATATTAGATTATACAGTAAAACTAGGTTTAGGAATAGGGATAGTTGGATTATACAATATTCAATTTATAGTAGACAAAAATGAAGATGTATATGTAATAGAAGTAAATCCACGATCATCTAGAACAGTACCATTTATATCAAAATCAACAGGATATTCATTAGCAGATATAGGGACTCTAGTGATGCTAGGAAAACCACTAAAAGAACAAGGAATAAATGAAGTATATCCAAAAGAAAAAGAAAGATGGTATGTAAAAGCACCAGCATTTTCTTTCTCAAAATTAAATGGACTAGATGCATATCTTTCACCAGAAATGAAATCAACAGGAGAAGCAATAGGATATGACAAAAAAATAACAAGAGCACTATATAAAGCACTTCAATCATCTGGATTGCATTTAGCAAACTATGGAACAATATTTTTAACAATAGCAGATAAAGATAAAGAAGAAGCACTTCCACTAATTAAGAGATTTTATAATTTAGGATTTAATATTGAAGCAACAGAAGGAACAGCAACATATTTGAAACAAAATGGAATTAGAACTAGAGTAAAAAAGAAAATAAGCGAGGGAAGTGAAGAAATATTAGAATCCATGAGAAAAGGATATGTAAATTATGTTATAAATACAAGAAACATAGATTCAATGGATGAACAAACAGATGGAGCATTAATTAGAAGATGTGCAGTTGAAAATAATATACCAATTTTTACAGCATTAGACACGGTAAGAGTTTTGCTAGATGTCTTAGAAGAAATTACACTTGGAATTTCTACTATTGATGGAAACTAGTATCATTTAGGTCAAAAGTTATCTCCAAAAATCGATGAAAACTAAGGTCATTTAGGGCAAAGGTTACCTCTAAAAAAATAAATGAAAAAGTGAATTGAAAGAAATTTAATATAGAAGTTCTTTAATAATTTTATGGAAAATGTTCATGTTTAGCATGAAAGGGTGCCATAAAATTATTTTAGAACTTCTTATTTAAATCTTCTTGAACGAACTTTTGAATGTATTTTTTTAGAGGTAACCTTTGCCTCAAAAAGATTGCTAAAAAGGAACGCCATTCTCCCAAAAAAGATTGCCAAAAGGAAGAACACTCAGCCGCAATATTGTCAAAAAGAATATACCTAATGCCAATTCTCCTCTTGAGTTTTAATAACTGTTATGATAAAATGAAAAAAAATAAAGGAAAGTAAAAAGATGAAAAAAATAAAAACATTAATCATTATAGCAATAATAACATTAATAATACTTATAGCGGGAATTACATGTTATGTATTGGCAAATATAGATAACAACATACCAGAAGAAATAAAAAATAAATGTGAAACCAAACAAGAAAAATATAAAGACAGAAACATATTTATACTAAAGTCAAAAGAAAAACAACCAACAAATACAAAAATATTATATTTACATGGTGGTTCATATATGGCAGAACCAAGCCCAAATCATTGGGATTTTGTAAGTGATTTAGCCAATGAAACAGGAGCAACTGTTATTATGCCAGATTATCCATTAACTCCAAATCATAATTATAAAGATGTATTTGAAATAATGATACCATTATATAAGGAATTAATAAATCAAATCAGTACAGAAAATTTAATAATAATGGGAGATTCAGCAGGTGGTGGTCTTGGATTGGCATTAGAAGAAAAACTAGGAGAGGAAAATATATCAATGCCTTCAAAAACTATTTTAATATCACCTTGGTTGGATGTTAGGTTAGAAAATCCAGAGATAGATGAAGTTCAAAAAGAAGATAAAATGTTAAATAAAGAGATATTGAAATTAGCTGGAATACTATATGCAGCAGGAGACATAGATAGTTATTTAGTAAATCCAATTGATGGAGACTTATCAAAACTAAAAAATGTTACAATTTTAACAGGAACAGATGATATATTAAATCCAGATGTGAAAGTTTTAAAAGAAAAAGCAGAAAAACAAGGTGTACGGAGAACAAATACAAATAAAAGAATATAAAGATAAACAACATATTTGGATAATTAATGAACATGATGATAAAGAAATTTTGGAATTATTGAAAGGTATGTAAATGAATAAAGAAAATAAATTATATTGGCGAAAGTTAGACAATTCTGCAAAAATTTTTCCAATATCAAATGGGAAAAAATATAGTACAGTTTTTAGAATATCTTGTGTCTTAAAAGAAAAAATAAAAAAAGAGATTTTGCAAAAAGCACTACAACAAACTTTAGAAAAATATAAATCATTTAAAGTTAGAATGAAATCAGGTTTTTTTTGGTATTACTTGGAAGAAAATCCTAAAAACCCAATAGTAGAAGAAGAAATTGACTATCCATGCAAATATATAGATTATAGACACAATAATAATTACTTATTCAAAGTAACTTATTTTGAAAATAAAATTAACATTGACATATTTCATTCTTTAACAGATGGAAATAGCGGAACAGTATTTTTTAGGGAAATTATATATAATTATTTAGAATTAGAACATCCAGAATTATTAAATGAAGAGCAAAGAGGATTAAGAAAAATAGAATATAATACAGAAGATAGTTATATAAAAAATTATGACAAAAAAGCAAAATCAAATGCATCAGGCAAAAAAGCATATATGTTAAAAGGAAAAAGAATAAAATTAGGAGCAATAAGTGCAATACATGAAATAATAGATTTAGAAGATTTAAAAAAGGAAACAAAAAAGCAAGAAGCTACTATAACGCAATATTTAACTGCAGTTTTAATATATTCAATTTATCAAGAAAATTATAAAAAAGCTAATGGAAAAAAACCAGTAAAAGTATGCATACCAGTTAATTTAAAAAAGTATTTTCCTTCAAAAACAATGTCTAATTTTTTCTCTTACCTTACAATTGAAGCCGAATTGAAAAAACATGATTTAAATACATTTGAAAAAATATTAAATTTTGTAAAAGAAGATTTTAAGAAAAAATTAACAGAAGAAGAAATAATGAAAACAATGTCCACAAATGTCAAAATTGGGAATAATCCATTTATAAAAATAGTACCATTATTTATAAAAAAGCCTTTAGTGAGAATAGGATATACAGAAATTAGAAAATATACAACTACAACATATTCTAACATAGGAAGAATTGGTATTATTGGTCAATATCAAGACTATATAGATTATTTCTTAATGTTAATTGCACCAGAACAGGTAGAAAAAATAAAATGTTCTAGTTGCACTTATGAAAATAAAATGGTATTTACTTTTACCTCAAATATGAAAGATAATAGTATTGAAAAAAGATTTTTGGAATTTTTAAAAGAAAAAGGAATTAAAGTAAAAGTAGAAAGTAATGGTGTTTTAGATGATATATCCTAAAAAAATTGAAGCCAAAAAAACAGATAAAATTATAAGAATATTAATTAGTATATCATTTCGGAATAGCAATTATATTATTAATAATTAATAAATGTACAACTCCGAAAATTCCATGGGCAGCATTAGCAAATGCAGGAATTATATACATATGGGTTATAGCTTTATACTCAATAAAGAAAAATATAAACATAGCAGGTCATGTATTACTACAAATAATAACGCTTTCAATATTAATAGCATATATTGATTATAAATTAGGCTGGAAGAAATGGTCACTTACTATTGCAACACCAATTATGGTTATAATTGCTAATATAACAATGCTAATACTTACTATTATAAGCAATAATAAGTATATTAAATATGCTATTTGTCAACTAGTTATTGTAATATTTAGTATGATACCAATTATTTTAATACAAAAAAATATAATACAAAATGGTGTTTTAAACATTATTGCAAGTATAATTTGTTTAATAAATTTTATTTTATGTTTAGGATTATGTACTAAACAATTAAAAGAAGCCATTGTAAGAAAATTTCATACATGAAATGTATAAAATAAGAGAAAATGCACATAACAATAAAGTATGTGTATTTTTTTATATTAAAAAATATAAAATAAATATGAAAGGAATTGAACCAATATGGAAAAAAATAAAGAACAGCAGGTAGAGTATGGAGTTTCAGAAATAGGAGAAGATGCAACTAAATATGGAGAATTTGTATCATCTTATTTTGCATGGGAATCACTATCAGAACAAAAAGAAAAAGTTGAAAAATTACAAAATATAACAAAAAGTAAAGAAAATAATGAAAGAAAAAACGAAAAAAAGTAAGAAAAACTAAGATATAATGAGAAAAATAAAATGAAAAATCAACAAAAGGTCAAAGAAAGTCAAAAAATGTGATTGAAAAAACAATAATAAGTATTATAATATATAATGTAAGTCAAAGAAAGTCAAAGTCAAAAGAAAATGGGGGGATAGAATGAGAATATCAGATGTGATAGAAGAATTTATAAAAGAATTGTTTGATGAAAATGATGCAATAGAAATTCAAAGAAATGAACTTGCAGAACACTTTAATTGTGTACCATCACAAATTAATTACGTTATATCAACAAGATTTAAACCATCACAAGGTTATTATGTAGAAAGTAGAAGAGGAGGTGGAGGACATATAACAATAAAAAAAGTTAATAATACAAAATCAGACTATATAATGCATATAATAAATAATATTGGAGCAGAAATAACATCAAATGAAGTAGATATATTAATTAGTGATTTTTTGACATATGATATTTTAAGTGCAAAAGAAGCAAAATTATTGAAAGTTGCAACAAGTGATAATGTTTTACAATTAGACAAAAATATAAAAGATGCAGTAAGAGCAAGAATATTAAAAAACATGTTATTAAATTTAGAATAAAAATATTCTAAATTATAAAGGAGGAATTAAAAATGTTATGTGATAATTGTGGAAAAAGAGAAGCAAATATAAGATACTCAGAAAATATAAATGGAATAACAAAAGAATTAAACTTATGTGAAGAATGTAGTAAAAAATTAGGAATAACGAATATGGACTTCAGCATGCCAATAGACTTTTCAAGCTTTTTTGGGGAATTTATGGAAGACTTTGCAACACCAGATTTTATGCCATTACTAAATGAAGTAAAAACTTTAAAATGTAATCAATGTGGATATACATTTGATGATATTGTAAATACAGGTAGACTAGGATGCGGAAATTGCTATGAAGTCTTTGAATCTAGACTAGATCCAATAATCAAAAAAATTCAAGGCAGTAATAAACATGTAGGAAGAATTGGAAAAATAATAGATAATAAAATAGACGAAAAATTATCAAAAACAGACAATAAAGAACAAGAAACACAAAAAGAGCAAAAGCAAGAAAGTAAAATAGAACAACTACAAGAAGAACTAAAACAAGCAATCAAAGAAGAAAAATATGAAGAAGCAGCAAAATTAAGAGATGAAATAAAAAAAATAGAAGGAAATAAATAATATTTTTAAAATCTAAAAATTCAAGATAGGAGGAAAAAAATGAATTGGTATTTACAATCTAATGAAAATTCTGATGTTGCAAAAAGCACAAGAATAAGATTTTCCAGAAATATAAATGGATTTAAGTTTAACTTAAAACAAGAAAATATTGAAAAATTAGAAGAAAAAATAAAAGAAAATTTATATCAAATAGGATATGGATTAAAATTTTTAAAATTAAAAGATATGGATGAAATTACAAAAATGAGTTTAGTTGAAAAGAATTTAATTAGTCCAGAATTTGTTTTAAATAAAAATGAATTAGGTAGCATATTAATAAATGATGAAGAAAATATATGTATAATGATTGGAAATCAAGATCATTTAGAAATACAAGTATTTAATTGTGGTTTAGATTTAGAAGATACACTAAATTTAGCAATTGAAATTGATGAAAAAATAGGACAAACTTTAGGTTATGCAATGAATGAAAAATATGGATATTTAACATCTTGTCCTAATAATGTAGGTACTGGACTAAGAGCATCTGTGATGCTACATTTACCTGCACTTTCAAAAACTAAAAATACAAGGAAAATATTAGAGGCAATCAATTCTTTTGGAATGAATATTAGAGGTACTTATGGAGAAAATAGCGAAAGCAGTGGAGATATGTATCAAATTTCAAATAAACAAACATTAGGTGTAACAGAGAAAGAAATTATTGACAATTTAAAAATTATTGTTGAAAAAGTCATAAAACAAGAAAGACAAGCAAGAAAAATTTTAGCAAAAGATGATGTTACATTTGAAGATTTAATTTATAGAAGTTATGGGATTTTGAAATATTGTAAAAAAATCTCTTCAGAAGAAACAAGAGAATTACTCTCTAATATTAAACTTGGAACAGACATGGGGATTTTAAAAGAACTTACAGATTTAAAAGTGCAAAAATTATATCTTTATACTAAACCAGCAAGTTTGCAAAAATTGATAGGAAGACAATATGAACCTATAGAACGAGATATAAAAAGAGCTGAAGTTATCCATCAAATTATTGATGAAGATTAAAAGAAGGAAGTGATTTAAGAATGATATATAAATTCACAAATAGAGCTAAAAAAGCAATTGAAATTGCCAATGAACTTGCAATTGAGCTAGGACATAATTATGTGGGAACAGAGCATATACTTTATGGATTAGCAAAAGAAGGAGGAGGAATTGCTTCAAAAGTTTTAGAAAATCAAGAAGTAACACCAGATGAAATTATTGACAAAATTTCAGAATTAATTGGAGAAGAAGAACCAGTAACAGAAACTTTAGGATTTACACCACGAACCAAAAGAGTAATTGAAAATGCATTTATAGAAGCAAGAAAATTTGGCTATAATTATATTGGAACAGAACATATGCTAATAGGTATATTAAGAGAAGGAGACTGCATTGCAGCAAGAATTTTATTAGAACTTAATGTAAATATACCAAAACTATATAATGAAATAATAAAAGTGATAAATGAAGGAGAAGACTTATCAGGAGGAGAAGAAAAGCAGAAAGAAAATGAAAAAAGAAAAGGAAGCTATAATCAAACAACAACTTTAAATCAATTTGGAGAAGACTTAACTAAAAAGGCAGAAGAAGGAAAACTTGATCCTATAGTTGGAAGAAAAGAAGAAATTGAAAGAGTTATTCAAATATTGTCAAGAAGAACTAAAAATAACCCATGTTTAATAGGAGAACCAGGAGTTGGAAAAACAGCAGTAGTAGAAGGATTGGCACAAAAGATTGTACAAGGAGATGTACCGGAAATATTAAAAGATAAAAGAGTTGTAAGTATTGACATATCTGGTATGGTAGCAGGTGCAAAATATAGAGGAGATTTTGAAGAAAGAATAAAAAAGGCATTATCAGAAGTAAAAAAAGCAGGAGACATTATAATATTTATTGATGAAATCCACACAATAGTTGGGGCAGGAGCAGCAGAAGGAGCAATTGATGCAGCAAATATTTTAAAACCATTATTAGCCAGAGGAGAAATACAACTAGTAGGAGCAACAACTTTAAATGAATACAGAAAATATATTGAAAAAGATGCAGCTTTAGAAAGAAGATTTAGTCCAGTAAATGTTAATGAGCCAAGTGAAAAAGACACCATAAAAATCTTAACAGGAATTAGAGATAAATATGAAGCACATCATGGTGTAAAAATTACAGATGAAGCAATAGAAGCGGCAGTAAGTATGTCTACAAGATATATTAATGATAGGTTTTTACCAGATAAAGCAATTGACTTAATTGATGAAGCAGCATCACGTGCAAAATTAAGAACTTATACAGAACCAGAAAATTTAAAAGAATTAGAAGAAAAAATAGAAGAAACTAGAAAAGATAAAGAAGAAGCAGTAAGAACTCAAAAATTTGAAAAAGCAGCAACTTTAAGAGACAAAGAAAAACAATTAAAAGAAAAATATGAAAAAGAGCAAAAAAAATGGAAAAACAAGAATACAAAACAAATAACAAATATAACAGAAGAAAATATAGCAGAAGTTATAAGTAATTGGACAGGAATACCAGCAAATAAAATAACAGAAGATGAAAATATAAGATTAAAAAATCTTGAAAAAAATCTTCATAAAAGAGTAATTGGACAAAATGAAGCAGTAGAAGCAGTATCAAAAGCAATTCGTAGAGGTAGAGTTGGTTTAAAAGATCCGAAAAGACCAATAGGTTCATTTCTATTTTTAGGACCAACAGGAGTTGGGAAAACAGAATTATCAAAAGCATTGGCAGAATGTTTATTTGGCGATGAAAATGCAATGATAAGAATTGATATGTCTGAATTTATGGAACCACATTCTGTATCTAAATTAATTGGTTCGCCTCCAGGATATGTAGGATTTGATGAAGGGGGTCAATTAACAGAAAAAATAAGAAGAAAACCATATTCAGTAGTATTATTTGATGAAATAGAAAAAGCACATCCAGACGTAATGAATATGTTACTACAAATATTAGAAGATGGTAGATTAACAGATAGTCAAGGAAGAACAGTAAACTTCAAAAATACAGTAATAATAATGACTTCAAACATTGGAGCAAGACTAATTACAGACAAAAAATCATTAGGATTTAGCAAAAATGTAAATGAAGAAGAAGACAGCAAAAAAGAATACGAAGAAACTAAAAAAGAAGTTATGGAATCATTAAAAAAAGAATTAAGACCAGAATTTATTAATCGTATTGATGAAATTATTGTATTTCATAAGTTAACAAATGAAGAAGTAAACCAAATTATTGATATTATGTTAAATGAAGTGGTAAAAAGATTAGAAACTAAAAAGATAAAAATTGAATTAGAACCAGAAGTAAAAGAACTAATTGCAAGTAAAGGAATAGACAAAAATTTTGGTGCAAGACCACTTAGAAGAACAATACAAAATATTTTAGAAGATAAACTTGCAGAAGAAATTTTAGATGGAAAGTTAAAGAAAAATAAATTAGCCCAAATTGGAGTAAATGAGGAAAAAATTGTTATTAAAGATGAGAATTAATCTCATCTTCTTTTTTATATTCTAGGAAAGTCATCGTTAAAAAACTATTATAAATATAGTTTACAAGTAAAAAGTTTTTTAAATTTTAACAAAATGTAAAAGAAAGCAAAGAAATATTTAATTTATATTACGATTTTTACATTTTGATTACAATCATTGAAAATATAAAAATAATATGTTATTCTAAACTAGAAATAACAAGTTTTCATAATGAACGGAACATACATGAAAATTTTTTATTATGTAATATTTTTTTGAAAGGGGTAGATTTTTTGTGGTTGAACAAATGAAAATAAGAGGGAGGAATACAAAAAAAGTTTCAAATTTAAGTGCAGAAAGTACAATAAGATTAACAAAAATTAGAAAGGAAAGGCTGAGGCAAGCTAAAGGAATAACATTAATAGCATTAGTAATAACAATAATAGTATTATTAATATTAGTAGGAATAAGTATATCAACATTAACAGGAGAAGATGGAATATTAAGTAAAGCAGAAAAAGCAACAACAAAATATAAAACAGAAGATTATAAAGAAGCTTTAATGATGAAAGCAAATGAATTAAAGGGAGAAGCGATAATAAATAGATGGACAGCAGATGAGTATATAGGAAATTTTAAAAGAGAATTAGAAAAAGCAATAGGAGGAGAAGCAGGAGATAGTAGATTAAAAAATTTAACTAAAGTGGATGAAGATGGAAATGAATTATATGTACATACGATAGAAGGATATGTGTATAAAATAACAGAAAATGAAATAGAATACTTGGGACTATCAGGAGGAGAAGGTTCTAAACCAGTGCCAGATGATTTAAAAACAGGAGAAATAACATTTGATTATGAACCTAAAGAGGAAGAATGGACACAGGGACCAGTAACTGTAAAAATAAGTACAACATTAGATGGATATACAATACAATATTCATTAACAGCGAAAGATAATGATTGGAAGGATTATATATCAGATGGAATAAAAGTAGAAGAAAACAGAGCAATATATGCAAGACTAAGAAATAATATAGGCGGAAAAATGGAAAAATATGCAACAGGGAATGTGGCAAATATTGATAAATTAGAGCCAAATACATTTGAACCAACAGTAACAACGACAACAAATAGTATAACAATCACAGGAAAAACAACAGACCAAGAAGCAAACGAAAAATATGGAAAAAGTGGAGTATGTAAATATTATTTTGCAATAGATGGAGGAGATTGGGAACCAACAGGCGGAAAAACAGTAACAGACGAAAATCAAGAAGTAAGTTATACATTTGATAAATTAACACAGGGAACAAGTCATACATTAAAAATGAAAGCAGTAGATAAGGCAGGAAAAGAAAGAATAATAGAAGATATACAAGGAGGACAAGTAGGAACAGTACCAGAATTAGTAGATGAAGATATAAAATTTACATATGATCCGAATGAGAGCACATGGACGCAAGGACCAGTAACAGTAACAGCAACATGTGAAAAAGCAACAAATGGATATACAATGGAATATTCACTAGATGGAGAGACTTGGTATGATTATACGACAGCGGGGGTAGAAAGAGATACAAATGGACCAGTACATATAAGATTAGTGGATGGTAATAAACAACCAGGAACAACAAGTGCATCAGCAAATGTAACCAATATAGATAAACAAGCACCAACAGTTACTATAGAAGTATCAACTTCAGGAAACACAGCGACAGTAACAGCAACAGCAACTGATATACAAACAGGGACAAATGCAAAAAGTGAAATAGATGAAAGTACATATTATTTTAGTAGTGATGGAACAACTTGGACAAAAGGTAATTCAGCAAGTCATCAATTTACAGGATTAGCAACAGAAAAAACATATACATTTAAAGCTAAAGTATCAGATAATGCACAAAATGAAGGAACATCAGAAGCAACAAGTAGATATTACTGTGCAGGAGGTACAGAGGACAAATATAAATACTGTGAAACATGTAAAGTAAAAACAGATTATTGCTGGCATTGTAGCGAACACGGAGCTTTGAATATTAGGACAACTGAAAAAGCAACATGCCCAAATATTGTAACTTCAAAGGATTATTTTTGTGATGGTTGTAACGATTGGTGTACACTGAGTAAATGTTTTCACTGCCCTATACATGGGAAAACAAGGACAGGTAACGCGCTAGAAAGACCAAAGGAGTGTGGAAAATTATATGGGACGGATTGTGAGGAGAAAGTGTTATCACCTACGGCTTCTACGACTATGTATATTAGCTATTACGGTCAATGTAACAACCCAATGTGTGGTGAATTGGTCGATTCGATGCAACAGGATGTATATACTAATTTAGAATACGTTTGTTCGAATGGTCACTCAAACTATCCTAAAAATATGGACGACTGGAGTAAGATTTTTTGTTCATTAGAGTGCGCTAAAGAATACGGAAATATGCTTGAAAAACCGGATAAATGCGGAGGGAGAAACTATCAGAATTGTAAGGAAATGGAGGTTGATTTAGCCGTTTCGAAGCCTCGCGATAAAGCTTGTTTTTATAGCGTAAAAAATAACGTTGTCGATAAGACAGATAGATATCCTTGTACACATAATTTAACTATTGGCTCTCATTGGGAAAATAATTAGAGTAGAAAATTTTAAAGGGACATTATTAGTAAAGTAGCACAATAACAATTTTTTTACTAAAATCCAATAAATAAAAATATAACTCTGAATAATAGATAAATCTATTACTCAGAGTTATATTAAATTTATCATACTTTCTATGTGAGTGCGTATGAATAAAATTGTGCTACTAAGAGCAATTTTATAGAAATAAGTAAAATAATTAGTGGTCAAAATTACGATGATTTATGAGTAGAAGCAAAGAATATATATTTTTTATCTATTGTCTAGCATAAATATTGCAAAACTTAAAAAACGTGATATAATATAACCACTTAAAATAGGTTATAAAGGTGATAAAAATGATAGAAAAAATAAATTCGCCAGAAGATGTAAAAAAATTAACCATAGAAGAAAAAAAGCAATTAGCTGAAGAAATAAGAAAATACATATTAGAAATTGTATCTGAAAATGGAGGACACCTAGCATCTAATTTAGGAGTAGTAGAATTAACAATAGCTCTGCATAGTGTATTTGACTTATACAAAGATAAAGTAGTATGGGATGTAGGACATCAAACTTATGTGCACAAAATAATAACAGGAAGAAGAGAAAAATTAAAAACACTAAGAAAATTAAATGGAATTGCAGGATTTCCAAAAACAAATGAATCAGAAACAGACTGTTTTAACACAGGACATAGTAGTACATCGGTTTCAGCTGCACTTGGAATGGCAAGGGCGAGAGACTTAAAAGGAGAGAATAATGCAGTAATAGCAGTAATTGGAGATGGAGCATTAACAGGAGGTATGGCTTTAGAAGCATTAAATGATGCAGGGTACAGTAAAGAAAAAATGACAGTAATATTAAATGACAATGAAATGAGTATTTCTAAAAACATAGGTGGAATGAGTATGCTACTTAGCAAACTAAGAACAAAAAGAACCTATAACAAATCAAGTGATGCTGTAAAAAAAGTTATTTTAAAAATACCTGCAATAGGAAAACCAATAGTCAAATTAGTACAAAGAGTAAAAAGAAGTATTAAACAATTAGTTATACCTAAAATGTTTTTTGAAGATATAGGATTTCGATATTTAGGACCAGTAGATGGGCATGATATACAAGAATTAGAAAGAATGTTAAAAATAAGTAAAGAACTAGAAGGACCAGTATTAATACATATATTAACTAAAAAAGGAAAAGGATATAAAATAGCAGAAGAGAACCCAGATAAATATCATGCAACAGGACCATTTGAAATAGAAACTGGAAAAAGTAAAAAAGAGAAGAAAAAAGATTATTCAAAAGTATTTGGAGAAAAATTAGTAGAATTAGCAAAGGAAAATGAAAAAATAGTTGCAATTACAGCTTCTATGAAGGATGGCACAGGACTTACAAAATTTGCTGAACAATTTCCAAAAAGATTTTTTGACATTGGAATTGCAGAGCAACATGCTATAGGTGTTGCAGCAGGAATGGCAAAAGCAGGAATAATACCAGTAGTTCCAATATATTCATCATTTTATCAAAGAGCATATGATCAGGTTATACATGATGTGGCAATACAGAATTTACCAGTAATTATGTGTGTAGATAGAGCTGGGATAGTTGGAGCAGATGGAGAAACTCATCAAGGAACATTAGATATGGCATTCTTTAGATTAATACCAAACTTAACAATAATGGCACCAAAAAATTTTAAAGAATTAGAAGAAATGTTAGAATTTGCAGTGAATTTAAATAAGCCAGTGGTAATACGATATCCAAGAGGAGGAGAAGACGAATACAAAGTAGAAAAACAGGAAAAAATAACATTAGGAAAAGCTGAAATTTTAAAACAAGGAAATGATTTAACTATAATAGGAATTGGAAAAACAGTCACAAGAGCAATGAAAATAGCAGAAAAAGTAGAAAATGAAAATAATGATATAACAGTAGAAGTAATAAATGCTAGATTTTTAAAACCAATAGACAAAGAAACAATAAAAAAATCAATAGAAAAAACAAAAAATGTTATAACAATAGAAGATGGAACAATAATAAATGGCTTAGCAACCGCATTACAAGAAATAATAATAGAAGATAACATAAGTGAAATTAAAATAAAAAATTATGCTTATCCAGATAAGTTTATTCAACATGGAGAAGTAGGAGAACTAGAAAAAATTTATGGATTAGATGAACAAACTATTTATCGGAGAAATCAAATTAAAAAATAAACTTATGCTTTAGAAAGGAATGTATGTAAATATGGACAAACAGCAATTACTAAAAGATTACAGAAAACCAGAAGACAAACTGTGCCTATCACAAATATTAGATAAAATAGAATCTACTAAAGTAAAAGGTAAAATAGAATATACAGATTTTTTAGACATGTATCAAGTAGCACTTGCAGAAAACTTTTTGAGAAAAATAAATTTTGAAAGTTTCAAATTATATGGTGGATTTGAAGAAGCAGAAAGAAGAATAGTAATTATATATCCAGATGGATATGATGAAACTATGCTTGAAAAAAATTATAGTAAAATATTGAAAATAATAAGAATAACCCTTCCAGAAGAAGAAAAAGGAAAATATTCACATAGAAATTATTTAGGAGGAATTGTAAAACTAGGTTTAAAAAGAGAAAAAGTAGGAGATATAATTGTTTATGAGCAAGGAGCAGATATTATAACTTTAAATGATTTTGCAAATATATTAAAAGAACAACTGCCATCACTTACAAGATTTGAAATGAGTAAAATAGACATAGAAGAAATAGAAAAATTGAAAAAAAGAGAAATAAAGATAGAAGAAGTAAAAATAATTGTTCCATCTTTAAGACTAGACAATTTCGTATCAGATTTAGCAAAAACATCTAGAAGCAAAGCAGTACAAATTATAAATCAAGAAAGAGTTTTTATAAATCGGACAAAATGAAACTAAAGTTTCTAAACAATTAAAATTAAATGACATTATTACTATAAGAGGAAAAGGCAGATTTATTATAAAAAAATTTGATGGTACAACAAGAAGTGGAAGAACAGTTGTTATAATAGAAAAATATGTTTAATTTCAAAACATACCTAAAAGTTTAATATACATAATATATTAAACTTTTTATTTTAGCTCAACAACTGTAACTCCCATTTCACCTTCACCATAAGTACCAATACGAAAAGATTTTACATGAGTATTAGTTTTTAAAAAATTTTGAATTCCATTTCTCAATTTACCAGTTCCTTTGCCATGAACAATTCTAACGGTTTGAAGTTTAGCTAAACTACAATCATCCAAAAATTTGTCAACAACAAAAATTGCTTCTTCAACATTGTAGCCAATTACATTAATTTCAGTTTTAATATTTTTAGTTTTACTAGAAATATTAGATTTATAAGATAAAGAATTACTAAAATTACCTATATTAGAAGTAGGTTTTGCTAAATCATTAATAGATACATTCATTTTTAAACTACCAATTTGAACTTGAACTTCATTAGATTTAGAAATATGTGTAAGTACAATACCATCTTGATTTAATTTTGTAACAAAAACTTTGGCATTTGGAATAATTTCTTCTGGTTTTAAAATTGTGGCAGGTGAACTTTTTTGATCGTTTTCTTCAGTTTTAATATCTTTAATTTTTTTATTTAGCATACCTCTAAAATTTTCAAGTTGCTTAGTATTTGAATTTTTGTTCATTTGTTTAATAATATCATCAGCTTCTTCTTTTGCATCTAATAAAATTTCTCTAGCTTTTAATTTGGCATTATTAATTAAAGCCTTTTCTTTTTCTTCTAATTGTAAATTTTCTTCATGCAAAGACTTTTGGAGATTATTTATATCTTCTAATTTTTTAGAAATTTCAATTTTTTCTTTTTCAATTAATGATTTATTATCATAAATATTTTTTAACAAATTTTCTATATCAATTTGACTATTAGTCATAAATGACATTGCCTCTTCTATTATATCTTTATTTAGTCCTAATTTTTTACTAATTTCAAAAGCATTACTTTTACCAGGAATACCAATTAATAATTTGTAAGTAGGACTTAAAGTAGAAATATCAA
The DNA here is from genome assembly GCA_947626815.1 of uncultured Clostridia bacterium. Classification (GTDB taxonomy): domain Bacteria; phylum Bacillota; class Clostridia; order TANB77; family CAG-508; genus CAG-269. Next base: position 49,773 of record CANQTN010000004.1, read on the forward strand.
ATTCAACAGAAGCATTTTTAAAACCATCTGTAACTAAAGCATATTGTTTTAACTCTTGATAATGAGTAGTAGCAATACATAAGCTTCCAATTGATTTTATAAAATTAAGTATACTAATAGCTAAATTTGCACCTTCTAAAGGATCAGTACCAGAACCAAGTTCATCAACCAAAACTAAAGAATCACTAGTTGCATTATTAGTAATTTCAACAATATTAAGCATGTGAGATGAAAAAGTACTTAAAGAATCACTAATGCTTTGGTCATCTCCAATATCAGCAAAAATCGAATCAAAAACATATATACTTGAATTTTCATCACATGGAATATTAAGACCACTACAAGCCATACAAGTAAGCAATCCAACAGTTTTTAAAGATACAGTTTTTCCTCCTGTATTTGGACCAGTAATTAAAAGTACACAAAAATTATCTCCTAAATCCAATGAAATAGGAACAACTTTGTTAATATCAATAAAAGGATGTCTAGCATTTTTTAAATGAATTTCTTTTTTTTCATTTATAATAGGAGTAGTGGCATTAATAGATTTTGAAAATTTTGATTTAGCAAAAATAAAATCTAATTTACCAATTAATTCTACATCTAATTTTAACTCTTCTAGATAAGGATAAAATAATTTTGATAATTCTTGCAATATTTTTTCAATTTCTAATTCTTCTTCAACTTTTAAAGTATTTAATTCATTATTCATTTCAAAAATAGATATAGGTTCAATAAATACAGTTGAACCAACATTAGAAATATCATGAACAAATCCTTTAATTTGTGAGCGATATTCTTCTTTAACAGGAATAACAAACCTTTCATTTCTCATAGTAACAACATTTTCTTGAATATATTTAGAATATGTTTGAGAATGAATCATATCATTTAGTTTAGATTTAATATCTTGCTCAAGCTTTCTTTTATGCTTTCTAATATTATACAAATTTGAAGAAGCTTTATCATCTATAGTATTTTCATCTAAAATACTATGAAATATTTTTTTAAAAATATCTTTATTTGAATATAATTTACTAAACAAATCAGACAAAATAAAATAATCATCTAAATTAAGAAAATCTTTATTAAAATAATCTTTTAAATCTTGAGATTGTTTAAAAATATTAGCTAAATTTAAAAGAGATTTAGCAGATAAAACAGAAGAACTTTCAAGTTTTTTCAAGTCTAAAGCAATATCAGAAAAATCATAAAAAGAAGGAATTCCATTACGATATGATAAATTAACAGCTTCACTTGTTTCTTCCAAAAGCTGTTTTACAATATTTTTATCATTAGAAGGAAGTAAATTCAAAGAAAATTCTTTTCCTTTATAAGTAACACAAAAATTACTTAACATATCAGTTATTTTATAAAATTCTAATTTATTTATATATTTAGTATTCATTACAAAATCTCCTAATTAATTGATATTACTATTATACAAACTTTTTTTTAAGTAGTCAACTTAAAAAGAGAAAAGTAAATGATTTAGCGTTACAGTCTACTTATCAATGGTACAAATGGTAAAGGATAATATATTATTTATTTGTAACTCCCAACTGCATACAGATTGTACCTAAAATTTTATAATAAATTATAAAATTTTATTAACAAGCTGTACTTTGTTGGTCCCCCCGAATTGTTACTGCATAAATAATATATTATCCTTTACCATTTGTACCATTGATAAGTAGACTGTAACGATTTAGCTTTGTTTTTTATAAATTAACAACAATAATCAAATAAAATTAATAAAACAATTGCAAAAAACATAAACTTATGATATAAAGTAAATAGGAAAAAGAGGTGAAAAAATGATAAAGGCCTATGCAAAATCAGATATAGGAAAAGTAAGAGAAATCAATCAAGACTATTACTATATATCTGAATCAATAGATGAAGTACAAGTATATATGCTAGCTGATGGTATGGGAGGATACAATGGAGGAGAAATAGCAAGTGAACTAGCAATACAAACAGCCAAAAGTTATATAGAAGATAATTTTAAACAAATAGAAAAAGATAAAGAAAGCATAATCCAACTAATTGGAAGTAGTATGGAATATGCTAATATGATTGTATATGAAAGATCAAAAGAGAATGAAGAATTAAAAGGAATGGGAACAACTCTAGAAATTTGTTTAATATATAACAATAAAGCTTTCATAGGACACATAGGAGATAGTAGAATTTATAGAATAAGAAAAGACTTCATAAGAAAATTAACCCAAGATCACAGTTATGTACAAAAACTAGTAAAAGATGGAACAATAACACAAGAAGAGGCCACACATCATCCACAAAAAAATATGTTAACAAAAGCACTAGGATGTAATGCATTTATAGAACCTGATGTCATGGTAAAAGGATTTCTAAAAGACGATGTTATAGTAATGGCATCAGATGGATTAACTAATATGATATCACAAGAAGAAATATTTGAAATTATTAAAAATGATATACAACAAGCACCTAAAGAATTTATAAAAATGGCAAATGATAGAGGAGGATATGACAACATAACAGTAGTAGCAATAAAAAATATATAAAAGACAATCTACAAATAAACTTTATTTAAGGGGAGATAAATATGAATTTAGAAGGAAAGTTAGTAGGAAATCGATATGAAATTATAGAAAAAATTGGAAATGGCGGTATGTCTACAGTATATAAAGCTACAGACAAAATTTTAAAAAGAAATGTAGCAGTAAAAATATTAAAAGATGAATTTACAACAGATGAAGAATTTATCAAAAGATTTGAAGTAGAAGCACAATCAGCTGCAAGACTAACACACCCTAATATTGTATCGATTTATGATGTAGGAGTAGAAGAAAATTTATATTACATTGTAATGGAATTAATACAAGGAAAAACATTAAAAGAAATAATAATAGAAGAAAGAGGACCACTACCTTGGAAATGGTCTGTTAATGTAGCAATTCAAATTGCATCAGCATTAGAAACAGCACATAAGAACAATATAATACACAGAGACATAAAGCCTCATAACATAATCATTACAGAAGATGGAATAGCTAAAGTAACAGATTTTGGAATTGCAAAAGCAGTGTCTAATTCAACAATAACAGCATTTGGAACAACAATAGGATCAGTGCATTACTTTTCACCAGAACATGCAAGAGGTGGATTTACAGATGCAAAATCAGACTTATACTCACTAGGAGTAGTTATGTATGAAATGTTAACAGGAAGAGTGCCATTTGATGCGGACACACCTGTATCAGTAGCTTTAAAACATATGCAAGAGACTCCAGAAGAACCAATAGAAATAAACCCTAATATTCCACCAGCAATTAATAAAATAATAATGAAAGCATTACAAAAAGACGTAAATTTGAGATATCAATCAGCAACAGATATATTAATTGATTTAAAAAAAGCACTAAAAGATCCAGAAGGAGATTTTGTAGAAGATATAGAATATGATGCAACAGCAAAAACACAAAAAATAAATACAAACTTATATGAAAATATGCCAAACTATCAAAATAATAAAGAAAGAGCAACATCAAGAGAAGAAGGAGGATTCAAACGATTTATAAAAAATCATAAAGCAACTAGTATATTCATAGGAATAGTTTTATTATTTGCAATAAGTTTAGGAGGAACACTAGGAATTTTGAATGTAACAAATCCACCTGAAGTAGATATGCCAAATGTTGTAGGATTAACCAAAGAAGAAGCACAAAGTAAAGTAGAAGAAGCAAAATTAGAATTTGAAGTTGAAAAAGAAGAATACAATAAAGATGTACCAGAAGGATATGTAATATCACAAGAACCTGACTATATGGAAAAATTTCATAAGGTAAAAGAAGGAAGCATAGTAAAAGTTATTATCAGTAAAGGTCAAGAAAAAACAAAAGTTCCTAATGTAGAAGGAAAAGAAAGACAAGAAGCAATAAGTTTAATAGAAGAAGCAAAATTAAAAGCAGAAATTATAGAAGAAGAAAGTAAAACAATTGAAAAAGAACATGTAATTAGTCAAGAAACTGAAGCAAACACAGAAGTTTTTGCAGGAGATACTGTAAAAATTCATATAAGCAAAGGTGTTGAGCAAGTTATTGTTGAGGGTGTAAATGGAAAAAAAGAAGCAGAAGCTAAAAAATTGCTAACAGAATCTGGTTTAACTGTAAATATAGCATATGAAGAAGATGCTTCAAAAGAAAATGGAATTGTATTAAAACAAAGTATAGATGCTGGAAAAAATGTAGACAAAGGAACAACAATTACAATTACAGTCAACAAAGTAGAAGAAATGAAACAAGGAACTGTAAAAGTAAACTTAAAGTCAATTTTAAATTATACACCAAAAGAGAACAACACAACTAATACTAATACTAATACTGAAACTACGACACAACCACAAGAAGAAAAAGCAAATGTAAAAATTACAGTAGGAAGTGATACTATTTATAGTCAATCTGTAGAAAAAACAAAAACAGACATTAAAGCAACATTTAGTGCAAGAGGAACTGTAACTATAAAAGTATATGTAGATGATATTCTAAAGGGAACAAAAGAAATAAACATGAGTTCAACAACAATATGTGAATTTGAATAATTAGAAAAATCAATAGAATAATTAACAATTTATTATTCTATTGATTTTTAGCTTAAAGCATAAATATAAGAAAGGAGAACTGTTAGAAGTTAGAAAAAATATTAAAATAAATCTAACATGAATAAAAAATGCAAGGAATAATAATAGAAAACATTTCTAATTTATATAAAATAAAAGAAAAAAAATGTCAAAAAAGGACATCTTTGGCGACAACTTTTGAAGCAACAGCAAGAGGAAAATTAAAAAAAGATGATATAATACCAGTAGTTGGAGATATTGTTGAATTTTCAATAATAGATGAAAAAAATAAAAAAGCAGTTGTAGACAAAATTTTAGATAGAAATGTTTATATTAAAAGACCAAAACTTGCTAATATTACGCAAATTGTTTTTGTAGTTTCAAGTATTGAACCTAAGCCAGATTTACTTTTACTAGATAAACAATTAGCTTTTGCAGAGTTTTTAGGCATAAAATCTCTAATAGTTTTAAATAAAACAGATTTAGATGATAAAAAAGAGTTCGAAAATATAAAAAAAATATATGAAAATATAGGTTATAGAGTTTTAAAAACAGATGCTAAAAATAAAAAAGGAATTGATAAACTAAAAGATGAATTAAAAAACAATATAAATGCATTTTCAGGAAATTCAGGAGTTGGAAAATCTACATTAATAAATGGAATTTTTGATGATAATTTAAGCTTAGAAGGAGAAATAAGCAAAAAAAATAAGAGAGGAAAAAATACTACTACAACAATTAAATTATATGAAATAGATGAAAATACGTATATAGCAGATACACCAGGATTTTCAACATTTTCGATTGAAGAAATAAGCAGTAAGGATTTAGACAAATATTTTGTTGAATTTAGTAAAGAAATTGAAAACTGTAAATTCATAGGCTGTACACATATAAAAGAAGAAAATTGTGGAATAAAGCAAGCAATAAAAGAAGGTAGAATAGATAAATCAAGATATGAAAGATTTTGTAAAATTAAAGAAGAGCTAAAACAGAAGGAGGAAAGAAAAAAATGGTAGAAGTTTCAACATCAATATTAAACATAGAAAAAGGAAAAGAAGCAGATACATTTTTAAAATTAGAAATAGCTAAAACAGATTATTTTCATATAGATGTAATGGATGGAAAATTTGTAGAAAAAAATACCTATAATAAAATGTTAGAAAATTCAGAATATATTAAAAGAATATCAAATTTACCATTAGATGTACACTTAATGGTAGAAGATGTAAAAAAATCAATTGATGATTTCTTAGCAGTAAATCCTAATATAATAACTTTTCATTTAGAAGCATGCAAAGATAAAAGTGAGATATATGAAATAATACAATATATAAAAAATAATAATTGCAAAGTAGGAATAGCTATAAAACCCGATACAAATATAGAAGAAATTTTTGAATTTTTGCCATATATTCATATGTGTTTAGTAATGACAGTAGAGCCAGGAAAAGGCGGACAAACTTTGATAACAGATATGATAAATAAAATAAAAATGCTAAAAGAACATATTGACAATGAAAAACTAGAAATAGATATAGAAGTAGATGGAGGAATTAATTTAAGAACTGCTCCTGAAGTAAAAAAAGCAGGAGCCAATATTTTAGTGGCAGGTACAGCAATAATTGTTGCAAAGGATTTTAAAGTAATAATAGATGAATTAAAAAAAGGAATTAACATTTTCTAAAAGTTACAGTCTACTTGTCAATAGTACAAATGGTCAAGGATAATATATTATTTATTTGTAACTCCCAACTGCATACAGATTATATCTAAAATTTTATAATAAATTATAAAATTTTAAGTACAATCTGTAATTTGTTGGTCCCCCCGAATTGTTACTGCATAAATAATATAGTATCCTTGACCATTAAATAATATATTATCATTGACCAAGCAAAAATTATTTAGTTTCCTCTGCTATTGTAGATAATTTATTTTTAAAAATCAAACTATAAACAATAATACCTAATCCTAAAATTACAGCAAATAGTGAAATAATTGAACCAATAAATGGAATTACACCAATTAACCATAAAGCAATAGAAGATATAACTAAAACACCAAATACATTTTTAGTTTTTGTTATTTTCAATTTATTACAAATAATATTATTTATAGTAATAACAAATATAGAAGTGCTAAGAGCAATAAATACAAATAATGCAATAAATAATAACAAACCTAAAGTAGAAGTTACACCTAAAACTAGTAATAAAATTGATAATATAGTTAAAGCAATTGGAGTTAATATTCCAAGCCCTATAACAGGTAAAGCTTTTTTCTGTACTAAAGTAGATGCATTTTTTATGAATTTTGGTGTAAGCCATAAGCAAACTAACCAAATAGCTATAACTGTAAAGACAAATGTAGCTAATTTAATAATTAAATTGTTTGTTTTATTATTATCAAAATTTTTAATTTGTTCAAAATTTACTTTTCCAGCAACAACACCATCAGGAACAGAAATTTCTTTTTTAGATGAATAATTTAAATTACCTGAAATATTTCCAGTAACAGTAGTAGTTTCATTTTCATTATTAGATTTATCTTCATTTACTGTTTCATCACCATTATTTGTTTGGTTTTCATCAGCTGTTCCATTTTCATTGCCTGTCTGATTTTGATTGGTTGCGTCAGCTTCATTATTTGTTTGATTTTCATTAGCTTGTTCATTTTTTATTTCAGATTTAAAGTTAATATTATCACAGCTTATATAAGCATTTCTGCCGATAGTACCTAAAATATTTATATTATTTGATGAAGTTGATCTCATATCTCTATATACATATCCATTAATATTTGTATTATTAGATATAGAATAAAGATCATAAACAATACCATTAATTGTTATATTAGAACAAGCAGCAAATAAATTACTAAAAATGTAACCATTTTCTCCAACTATTAAATTATCTGAAAGAATAAAGGCATCTCCACCAATTTGTGAATTAATAGTAACCGTATTAGCCATAACAAATAAATTTCCATCAACAATATAGTCTATAGTTACATTATCACCAACTAAATAAACATCCTCTTTTTTAAATGAATCATCATTAACAGCATTTTGATTAGCTAAAGCTTGAGAACTATCACCAGAATTTGTATTAGTAGTATTATTTGTATTAACATTATTTGCAGTATCTGGAGTTGTTACTGTGTTACCAGCATCTACAGCCATAACAGTAGAACATGTAAAAATAAGAATAGCAATAATAAAAATAAGTATTTTAAATTTGTTCTTCAATATAAAAACCTCCTAAAAAATATAAATTAATATGTAAAAAATATATAACTTTATTTAAGCTTTGTCAATTTAATTTGTAACTTTTACAAAATTGCTTAACAACACAAATATCACATTTTGGGTTTCTTGCAACACATGTATTTCTTCCATGCCATACAAAAATATGATTAACATCTTTTAAAAACTCTTTTGGAAATAGTTTTAATAAATCTTGCTCAATTTTTTCAGGTTCTTTTTCATTAGACAATCCTACTAAATTAGAAATCCTTTTTGCATGTGTATCAACAGCTATTCCTTGAGCTATACCAAAAACTTCTAATAAGATAACATTAGCACTTTTTCTACCAACACCAGCTAAAGTAGTTAATTCTTCCATAGTATGTGGAACTTCTCCATTAAATTTTTCTAAAATTTGTTTAGCACAAAGTTTAATATTTTTTGCTTTATTCTTATAAAAACCACAAGGATGTATAATTTGTTCTAATTCATTTATATCAATGTTAGCAAAATCTTGAATAGTTTTGCAACGTTTAAAAAGCTCTGGTGTAGTTTTATTAACTCTTTCATCAGTGCATTGAGCTGAGAGCATAACAGCTACAACTAATTCAAAAGGTGTCTTAAAATCCAAACTACAAGTTGCATCTGGATATGCATCCTTTAACAAATTGAAAAAAGTAATAATATCTTGTTTTTTCATAAAAAAATTCATTCCTTTCTTGCTTCAATTCAATGCTGTCAACTTAAGAAATTGCTCTAGATAATATATTACAAAATAAGATGTAAATAGTCAACTAAAAATAAAAATCTATATACATAAAAAGGAACCAATAATAAAAAAAGTTAATATAATATATAAAAACATTGCAAAACAAAGCAAAAACTAGTTAAGGAGGTAAAATAAAAAATATATGTTTAAATTATTTAGAAAAACACTTGCTGTGTGCTTTATTGGATTGGGTTTAGGCATTTTATTAGTATTATTACTTCCTTTAACAGGTTGGTTATTTATAATTGGAGTAAGCATAATCTGCATGGGATTTGCATGGCTTGCTTGTTAGAAAGGAGGAAAATACATATGACAATTGTTGTAAAAAAAGTACCGAAGTTTTTAAGAGGATTTGTAAAATTGATTTTTGGAATAAAAGACTAAGAAGCAGAATATTATCTTAATTCTACAGAAAGTCTATCATTTTAAATGATGATTTTCCTAGAATATAAAAAAAGAGCTTAAGCTCTTTTTACTTTTCCATCTTTTAAACATTTTGCACATACATATATTCTTTTAACATCACCGTTAACTTCGGCTTTTATTCTTCTTAAATTTGGTTTCCATGTACGAGTAGATCTTTTACTAATGTGAGAACGAGTAATACTAAGTTTATTTCCACGAGCTACTGTTTTTTGACAAATTTCACATACAGCCATTCTTAATTGCACCTCCTAATATTCATAAATAAATTGACTGATAATAAGTTTAACACAAAAAATAGAAAAAAACAAGTATTTTTTCTAAAAATATAAAAAAATCCTTGCAAAATAGTAAGAATATGGTATAATAAAAGGGCTATATAAAAACAAAATATTAAAGAATCTCTAACAAAAAGAAAGGATGAAAATAATGAATTGTAAAGTAGAGAAAACAAAAAATGCAAATGAAGTAAAAGTAGAAATAACAGTAGAAGCACAAAAATTTGAAGATGCGATAAAAAAAGTATATTTCAAAAGTGCAAAATATTTTAATATACCAGGATTCAGAAAAGGAAAAGCACCAATGCAAATAGTAGAAAAATATTATGGAAAAGAAATTTTCTACGAAGATGCTTTTAATGAAGTAGCAGGAGATGCATTAGAGGAAGCTGTACAACAAGAAAAAATAGAAGTAGTAAGTCATCCAAATATAGAAGTAACACAAATAGAAAAAGGAAAAGACTTAATTTTTAATGCAACAATGCAAACAAAACCAGAAGTAAAACTTGGAAAATATAAAGGTATAGAAATTGAAAAAATAGAGTATAATGTTACAGATCATGACATAGAACATGAATTAGAGCATATGCAAGAACATAATAGCAGACTAATTTCAGTTGAAGACAGACCAGTAGAAGCAAAAGACATAGCAACAATAGACTTTGAAGGATTTATGGATGGAAAAGCATTTGAAGGTGGAAAAGCAGAAGGACATGAACTAGAAATAGGAAGTAACACATTCATACCAGGATTTGAAGATCAAATAATAGGAATGAAAATTGATGAAGAAAGAGATATAAAAGTAAAATTCCCAGATGAATATTTTTCAAAAAAATTAGCTGGAAAAGATGCAACATTTAAAGTAAAACTACATGAAATAAAAAAGAAAGAACTACCAGAATTAGATGATGAATTTGCAAAAGATGTTAGTGAATTTGACACATTAAAAGAATTAAAAGAAGATATAAAAATAAAACAACAAAAACAAAATGAAGAAAGAGAAAAATATGAAAAACAAGAAGCAGTAATAAAAGCCGTATGTGAAAACATGAAAGTTGAAATACCATCAGGAATGATAGAAATAGAAACAGAAAACATGCTAAAAGACATGGAACAAAGATTATCATATCAAGGAATAAAATTAGATCAATATCTACAAATGATGGGAAAGAAAAAAGAAGAATTACAAAAAGAATATGAACCACAAGCAATAGAAGGAATAAAATCAAGACTAGCATTAGAAGCAGTAATAAAAGCAGAAAAAATAGAAGTAGAAGACAAAGAAATAAACGAAAAACTAAAAGAAATGGCTAAAAATTATGGAAAAGAAAATGATGAAGGATTTCTAAAAAATGAAAATGTAAGAAAATATATAAAAGATGGATTACAATCAGAAAAAGCAATAAACTTTTTAGTAGAGAATTCTAAAATCAAAAAATAAAACCTATGAAAAATAAAATTGAGGAGGAAAAATATGTTAGAAAAAAATAGTTTAGTACCATATGTAATTGAACAAACTAATAAAGGAGAAAGGTCTTATGATATATTTTCAAGACTTTTAAAAGACAGAATTATATTTTTGGGAGAAGATGTAAACCCAACAACATCTAGTTTGGTAATTGCACAATTATTATTTTTAGAATCAGAAGATCCAGACAAAGACATATATCTTTATATAAACTCACCAGGAGGATCTATAACAGACGGAATGGGAATTATAGACACAATGAACTATATAAAATGTCCAGTATCAACAATATGTGTTGGCTTGGCAGCAAGCATGGGAGCAGCATTACTTTCAGCAGGAGAAAAAGGCAAAAGATTTGCAACACCAAATGCAGAAATCTTAATACACCAACCATTAATTGGTGGAGGAGGAATTTCTGGTCAAGCAACAGAAGTAAAAATACATGCAGATCATTTAGTAAAAACAAGGGAAAAACTAAACAGATTTTTAAGTGAAAGAACAGGTCAAACAATAGAAACTATACAAAAAGACACAGAAAGAGACAATTATATGACAGCAGAAGAAGCTTTAAAATATGGATTAATAGATGGAATTATGGACAAAAGAAAATAATTTTGAAAAAGGAAGGTAATAGGAAAATGGCTAAAAACGAAGCACCTAAAAGTGTAAGATGTTCTTTTTGTGGAAAGTCACAAGAAAATGTTAAAAAAATAGTAGCTGGACCAGGAGTATATATCTGTGATGAATGTGTAGAACTATGTACAAGCATTATAGAAACAGAACTATATGAAGAAGAAAAAGCAGGATACACGCTAAACGAATTGAATGAAATACCTAGTCCAAAAGAAATTCGAAAAATATTAGATGACTATGTAATAGGTCAAGAAGAAGCCAAAAAAACTTTATCTGTAGCGGTTTATAATCATTACAAAAGAATTGCTCACGAAGAAAATAGTGACCAAGATGATGTAGAAATTCAAAAAAGTAATATATTATTACTAGGACCAACAGGTTCTGGAAAAACATTACTTGCAAAAACATTAGCAAAAATATTAAATGTACCATTTGCGATGGCAGATGCTACAACATTAACAGAAGCAGGATATGTAGGAGAAGATGTAGAAAACATTTTATTAAAACTAATCCAAGCTGCAGATGGAGATGTACGCAAAGCAGAAAAAGGAATAATATATATTGATGAAATAGATAAAATAACAAGAAAATCTGAAAATCCATCAATAACTAGAGATGTAAGTGGAGAAGGAGTTCAGCAAGCATTATTAAAAATTATTGAAGGAACAATTGCATCAGTACCACCACAAGGAGGAAGAAAACATCCAAACCAAGAATTAATACAAATTAATACTGAAAACATATTAATCATATGTGGTGGAGCATTTGAAGGACTAGAAAATATTATAAAAGATAGAACTGGTGAAAAAGCAATAGGATTTGGAAGCAATATAAAAAGTAAAAAAGAATTAAAAACATATGAAATTTTCCAAGAATTATTGCCACAAGATTTATTGAAATTTGGATTAATACCAGAATTTATAGGAAGATTACCAATAATTGCAACATTAAAAGAATTGGACAGAGAAGCATTAATAAAAATATTAGTAGAACCAAAAAATGCATTAGTAAAACAATATCAAAAATTATTTCAAATTGATGGAGTAGAATTATCATTTAATAAAGAAGCACTAGGAGCAATTGTTGACAAGGCAATAGAAAGAAAAACAGGAGCTAGAGGTCTTCGTTCAATAATAGAAGAAATAATGAGAGATATAATGTATGAAATTCCTTCAAACCCAAGCATAGAAAAATGTATCATAACAGAAAAAACAGTTTTAAACAATGCAGGACCAGAAACAGTCATAAACGAAAACAAAACAACTCGAACACCTTTAACAAAAAAGAAAAGACAAATTCCAGAAAAACAAAATGAAAAAGAAACAGCATAAAAAATGAAGCTGTTTCTTTTTTTATATTATAATTAATACAAATAATAGAAAAGTTTGTTCTAAATCAACATTTATATTAGAATAAGATTTATTTTTTCTTTCATTGTGCTATATATCATAAAATCAGCAAAAATCAACAAAATAATGCAAATTTAATTGAAAAAAATGTATAATTTTGATAAAATTTGAATATAATTAAGTTATAAAGGAATGATAGTAAAAATGAGTGAACCATTAAAAATAAGTATTTTAGACAGAACAGATACACAAGATTTTGAGCAATTAAAAGTTTTATTAAAAAAATTTACAATTGATACATATATAAGAAATAAACCTGAATTTTCAGAATTAAAAGGTAGTAAGAAATTTGAATTAGTAAATAGCGCAATAAATGAATTTGAAGGAAAAAATGAACTTTGTATATTAACTAATGAAGATGTAAAACAATTAAAAAGAGAAATAGATTTACAAATAAGTTCTGCAAAAGAATTGATAGAAAATAGAACAAATGGAAACATAGAAACTAGATATTATGCATTAAAAGATGGCGATAAAATGATTTCTTTTCAACAAGTTCAACTAGTAAAAGGAAAAAAAGAAAGTGATAAAACTGAAGGATGGAGAAACTTAGCTTATGTAGAGCAAGAGTATGCAGGTAAAAGAGGACAAGTTATAGACAGTAGAGGAAATCTACAAAATGGCTTATATAGTGAAATAATTTATGAAGATATAAAACAATGGTTTGAAGAAAACGGAGTAAACTATGAAAGAACTTGTACAGGTGTAAATATGTTATCTAACATATTGGCTTATATTAGAGCAAAAGGATTTCTTCCATTTGCCAAAAATGAAAAAAATATATTTTTGGAAAAATTTAGGGAGCATGAAGTCGACAGAACAACATTAAGTAAAACATATAAATTATACTGCCAACATATGCAAAGAACGGAACATAAAAATAAAGATGAAATATTAGAAGAAATAAAGAGTATAGCGGAATTTGAAGGATTAACAGAAAAACAAAAACAAGGACTAGTGCAATGCTTTCTTAAAGAAGAAGAAAAAGAATTTGAAATACCTGATGATAAATTGCAAATGTTAAATAAATTAATAGATAAAAATTTACAAAATAGAAGAAACAGTTCAGACTATGGTTTACTACATAGAATTTCTGGAATGATGACTAATGGACTACAAATAAAGGATAGACATATTAATCAAATTACAAAATCATTTTCACAAGAACAAACCAAAGAGATTGCTTTACAATTTTTTAAAAAATTAGATCAAGAACTATATGAAAAAGTAAATGAAATTTTAGATGGTAAAAGTGACTTCGATTTTAATATGTATCAGTTAAAAAAAGATGAAGGTTTTTCAAAAACTAAAAGTAATGGAATGCCAGTACATACAAAAACAGCATGTGTAATGTCAAAAAATGGGGAAAATGCTATTTATGTTCCTTGTAAAGGTACTATGGAAGATATTTATTTACTAGTTCATGAATTATCTCATACTTTTGACTTTATTGAAAACGATAATCCTACAAGAAACATGATGGGTGAAGTAACTCCATACTGCTTTGAAGCAATGCTAAGCCAATATTTATTAGAAAATGATATTGTAACAAAAGAAGATGTTGTAAATAGAGAAAAAAGAGATAGCATAAGTCATTATGATGATGGAGTAGAAACATTTGCAAAACTAGAATTAATGAGAATTAAAAAGCAACAAGGAAAAATAAAAAAAGAAGATATTATTCAAATGCAAAGAAAATATGGAATAACAAATAGACAGATAGGTTACATTTTAGAAAGACTAGTGCAATCAGAACCAAATGTAGACTATAGAGCAAGATATATGATTGCACATCTAATTTATCCACATTATATAGAGCAATATCAACAAAATCCACAAAAGGCAATACAAACTTTAAAAGAATACTTTAAACAAATAAAATCCAATAATTTAACCGAAAGTTTAAAAACACTAGGAATAGAACCAAGTATAGAAAGTATTCCTAAATTAATACAAAAATGTAATATAAGATTACAACATTTAGAACATACAAAATTGATTTCAGAACAAGGAAAAAATGGATTTGAAGATTGCATAGAAGATGATAGAACAATTTTATCTTCTGTACAAAATGCAACTAGAAATAGTAATACATTAGGAAATGTAAATATAGAAAATACTAACGATGAACAAAACTTAGAATAGGAGTAAAAAATGATCAGTGTAAAAAATGCTAATGCAATGGCAGAAGTCATTTATTATTTGAAGGGAATAAGACAGGAAGATTTAAATAAAATACCAAAAAAACTTTTACAATATTTAAATGAAAATGCATCTAAAGAGTATAAGTGTAATTTTGATTATAATAAACCTTTAAAAGAATTAAAACTACTTGATGAAACTAGGGGAATTATAGGAATGATATGCTATAATTATTGGTGCATTACAGAAAAACAAAAAGAGCAATATATAAAAAAATTAAGTGAAAATGAAAAAAAATATCAAGAAATTTTACATGAATTATATAATCCAGATAATCTTTTTAAGAGAAGGTTTATCTCTAAAAAATAAATGAAAAAGTGAATTGAAAGAAATTTAATATAGAAGTTCTTTAATAATTTTATGGAAAATGTTCATGCTCGACATGTAATACTGTCAACTTAAGAAATTGCTCTAGATAATATATTATTCATGCAGTAACAATTCGGGGGGACCAGCAAATTACAGATTGTAATGCAAATCTTATAATTTATTATAAAATTTAGTATACAAGCTGTTATGTAGCTGGGAGTTACAAATAAATAATATATTATCTAGAGCTATTTCTTAAGTTGACAGCATTACATGGCATGAAAGGGTGCCATAAAATTATTTTAGAACTTCTTATTTAAATCTTCTTGAACGAACTTTTGAATGTATTTTTTTAGAGATACCCCTTGCCTCAAAAAGATTGCTAAAAAAGGGAATACACTCATTCTAGCAAAAGATTATTAAAAAACTCATTTAACAACAATACCTTTTTATTTAAGAGAAAATTAATATTTTCTATATTTTTTATTCATAAATCTATGATATACTAAAAACAACTAAAGGAGAGAAAGGTGAATAACAATGTATAACATATTAGTAGTAGATGATGATAAAGAAATAGTAGGAGCAATAGAAATATACTTAAAAAAAGAGGGATACAAAATACTAAAAGCATACAATGGAGAAGAAGCATTAAAAATAATTCAAGACAATGAAATTCATTTAGTAATATTAGATATCATGATGCCAAAAAAAGATGGACTAGAAACACTAGAGGAAATTAGACAAGACAAAAAAATACCAGTCATTTTACTATCAGCAAAATCAGAAGACTACGATAAAATAGAAGGATTGAACTCAGGAGCAGATGATTATATAACAAAACCATTCAATCCATTAGAATTAATTGCAAGGGTAAATTCTTGTTTAAGAAGATATGTAAGCTTAGGCTCATTAGAAAATAAAGAAAATAGTAAAATATATGAAAATGGAGGACTAATTTTAAATGATGAAACAAAAAAAGTTATAGCAGATGGAAAAGAAGTAAAACTAACAGCTACAGAATACAATATATTAAAATTTTTAATTCAAAATAAAGGAAAAGTATATTCAATTCCAGAAATATATGAAAATGTATGGAAGGAGGATGGATTTGGAGCAGAAAATATAATTGCAGTACATATTAGACATATAAGAGAAAAAATAGAGATAAACCCTAAAGAACCTAAATATTTAAAAGTGATATGGGGAATTGGATATAAAATAGAAAAATTTAATAAATAAGCATTAATAAAAGGAGAAAATATGGAAAAAGTTAGAAATTCAGATTTTTTAAAAATTTTAAGTTATATATTAATTCCGATTTTAGTTGAAATTATAATATTTAGTTTATGCCACATAATATATTTAAGTGAATTGAATGTACCTAAAAAAGAAACAAAATATTCACAAACAGAAAATTTTGCAAATGAATACATAGTTTTTTTATCCAATAAAATAGTACAGTGTCAAAACATAGAACAATATGAGAACTTTATAAAATTAGAAGATGAGCATGGAAATCCATATTACTATACAAATATGAAAAATGATATAAACTATATAATTATTGATAAAGAAACAAAAGAAATGTATACAAACATAAGAAGTAGTAACTATCAACAAATAATTGATAATATAAAAAATCAAAAAATTTATTGGAATAATGTCAATAATATAATCGAGACTAATATAGAATATCTTAATCAAGATAATATAAAATATAATCATTACTATTCAAATAAACAATTTAAAGAACAGGAAACGAAACAATTACAAAACTATGACATATATAGTTTTGTTGATGAAGAACAAACAGAAATATCAATAACAAATATTTATGATTTTATGTTACAAAACAGAGAACTACCAATATATGTAATTACTATAAGTACAATACTATTAGGAGTAATAGCAATATATTTACTTTGGGCAATAGGACATAAAGAAGGAAAAAATGTAACATTAGGTGTAATAGATAAAATACCATTCGAATTAATTTGTATAATATGCTTTAGCATTATATATATATCATTAGAGATATTATATAGCTATATGAATTTTGATAGATATATTATAATTTCATTAATTGTAAGTAATATAAGCTATTTATTAGGATATTCAGCATGTGCTATATTTACAGTTACAATGATAAAAAGAATAAAAGCAAATAAATTTTTTGAAAGCTTTTTAATTTATAAATTTATAAGTTGGATTTATAAAAAGTTACAAAGATTCATTAATGAAATAAAAAATAAAACTCCATTAACTAAAAAAATATTTTGGCTTTATTGGGGATTTGTAGCCATAAACTTAATATTTGCTAATTCAATATCAATATTTTCAATAGCAATACCATTATTAATCATCTTTTGGACGTGGGTATATTATAAAATAAGGACATATATAAGAAATCAAGAAGAAATAAAAGATAATTTAAAACAAATATATGAAGGAAAGACAAATGTATATGTAGATGATACACAATTAAGAGGAATATATAAAGAAATGGCAATTTATATCAATGATATATCAAATGGTTTTACAAATAGTATAGAAGAAAGTTTAAAAGCAGAAAGATTAAAAACAGAATTGATAACAAATGTATCACATGATATAAAAACACCACTAACATCAATAATAAATTATATTGATATACTAAAAAATGAAGACATACAAAATGAAAAAGTAAAAGAATATATTGAGATAATAGATGAAAAATCACAAAAATTAAAAAAATTAACAGAAGATGTAATAGAAGCTTCAAAAGCTTCCTCAGGAAATATAAAACTTAATATAGAAAAAATTAATTTAAAAGAATTATTAAATCAAACAATTGGAGAATTTAAAGACAAATTTGAAGAAAGAAATTTAAAAATAGAAACAACAATCCCAGAGAGTGAAATAAAAATAAATGCAGATAGTAGATACATGTATAGGATTATAGAAAACATATTTAGCAATATTACTAAATATGCACAAGAAAATTCAAGAGTATATATTGATGTAAAAGACAAAAAAGGAAAAATAGAAATAAGCATAAAAAATATATCAAAAGATAAACTTAATATAAGTAGTGATGAATTAATGCAAAGATTTGTAAGAGGAGACAAATCACGATATACAGATGGAAGCGGATTAGGATTATCAATTGCAAAAAGCTTAACAGAACTTCAAAAAGGAACATTTGACATTATTATAGATGGCGACTTGTTTAAAGTAATTATTGTCATTTAATAAAAAATTATAAAAAACATTGAAAGAAAAAAATAAATTATGGTAAAATATAGACAATAAAATACAAAAGTGGAGGAAAATTTACAAAAATGAAGAAATTTGTTGTCATCATAATAATTTTAGTAATCATTTTTATAGGAATGATTGTATATAAAAATATGACAATAGAAACAAATAATATAAGTATACAAGAAATAGAAAAAATAGAAAGTTATATAAACAAAATATATATAGAAAAAGAAATAGTAGGAGAATCACTACCTAGTTTTGAAGAAATCAATAATGCAAACGAAAGATGGATATGGGAAGTGGTAAAGAAGAATACAGAAGATGATAAAATTACTTATGAACAATTACAAGAAAGTGCTAAAAGTATATTTGGAGAAGAATTTACAAAGCAATTTCCAAAAGAAGGAACAGAGTATTTAATTTATAATCAAGAAGAAAATATGTATCAATCTATTGAAACAGAAGTAGACGAGCAAGGAGCATTATTTTTGTTAAATAAAATTGAAAAAACGGAGAATGGTTATGAAGTAGAAATAATAGAATATTTAGAAGACTATTCACCAATGCTAAAAGAAGAACCAGAGAATTATGTAATCATAAGGAATCTAAAAGAAGAAGAAATAAGTAGAACAAATAGCTCTAGTGAGGATGAAGAATTAGATATTGTTAAAAGAAACATAGAAAAATTTAGTAAAAAGAAAGTTTGGATAGAAACTAAAGATAATAAATTATATGTAAAAAAAGTAGAAAAAGAAGAGTAAAATAAATTATTTATTATGTAATTAAGGAGAAACAATGCTAGAAAAATGTAATATTTGCCCACATAATTGTAACGTAAATAGAACAAAAGGAGAAACAGGAAGATGCAAAGCAACTGAAAAGGTAAAAATTGCACTTTATAGTGTACATGATTTTGAAGAACCATGCATAAGTGGAACAAAAGGATCTGGAACAGTATTTTTTTCAAACTGCAATTTAAATTGTATATATTGTCAAAACTATGAAATAAGTCAATTGGGCAAAGGAAAAGAAATAACAATAGAAGAATTAGCACAAATATTTTTAATTCAGCAAGAAAAAAAGGTTGAAAATATAAATTTAGTAACACCAACTAGTTACGCAATTCAAATTATTGAAGCAATAAAAATAGCTAGACAAAAAGGACTCATCATACCAATAATATATAATACAAATGGATATGAAAAATTAGAAACAATAAAACTATTAAAAGGATATGTTGATATTTATTTACCAGATTTAAAATATGCACAAAATGACTTAGGCAAACGTTTTTCAAAAATAGATAATTATTTTGAAATAGCAACAAAAGCAATAAAAGAAATGATAAAACAAGTTGGAACTCCTAAATTAAATGAAAAAGGAATAATAACAAAAGGAGTTATTATTAGACATTTAGTATTGCCAAATCAAATTGAAAATAGTAAAATAATTTTAAAATGGATTAAAGACAATTTATCAAAAGACATTTTTATAAGTGTTATGGCACAATATTTTCCAACATATAAAGCAAAAAACATACAAGAATTAAATAGAAAATTAACTAAAGAAGAATGGAAAGAAATTGAAAACTTTGTAGAACAACTAGAATTTGAAAATGGTTACATACAAGAACTTGGGGAGCATGAAGAAGAATATGTGCCCAAATGGGAATATAATGAATAAAATATAAATTTAAAATAGAAGATGGTAAAATAAAAAAAAATGGAGGGCATATGGAAAATTTAATTGTAATAGAAGGAGAAGAAAAGTATCAATACAACAATATAAAGAGTTTAATTGAAAATTTTATAAATAAAAACTACTTCAATATGTCAAAAGAAGAAAAAGAAAAAGAACTTGAAAAAAAGGCTGTAGCTAATACTTGGCAAAGTAATATAAAAATTGTCAAATTAGAAAAAAAAACAAGTGATTTTGATGAAAACTCCTTTATTTTATATGATGAAATTACTTATATATTATCTATGCTAAAATTTAACAAAATTATTTTATTAGAAAAAACAAGTGCTAATATATTTGGGAAATATATTAATAAACAAAATATAGAAGATAATTATATAATAATTAATAAATTTGCTAATGAAATAATGAAAACATATTTAGAAAAATAGATATTTTCAAAATTATATGAAAATAAAAAAGGGAAGAAAACAAAAATGGAACGAAAGAACAGTATAGAAAGACTAATACTATTATCAAATAATATACGATTTTCAAAGTCAAAAAAAATTAAAGAAAAACTAATGCTACTATCAGATGACGAAAAAATAAAAGGATTAAATCAACTGAACAATGATAGTGATAAAATAGAAATAATAAAAACACTGCAAGAAGATGATAAAAAAATAGAAACATTAGAATTACTAAGTAGTGACAGTGATAAAGTAGAAATAATAAAAACACTGCAAGAAGATGACAAAAAAATAGAAGCATTAGAATTACTAAGTAGTGATGATGATAAAGAAGAAATTATAGAAACATTACAAAAAGGCGATAAAAAAATAAAAGCATTAGGAAAATTAAATGATCATTATGAAAAAACAAGAAAAATATTAGCAAGATTATTAGAAAATAGCAGAAATAATTTAAAAGAGTTTTTACTAGAAAAAGATAAAACATACACAAAAATAGGACTAGATCCCAAAATGACAGTAGGTATAGAAATAGAAACTGAAAACGGAATACGTCCTAATGTAAATACTCTAGTAATACGCAAGCTAAAGAAAATTTTTAAAAGACAGATTGGTGAAAAAGTAATAGGATGGGAAACTAAACCTGACTTTAGTTTACCTGACGGAGGGGTAGAAGTAACATCTCCTGTATTAACAGATAGTGAAGAAAACGTAGAAGAAATATACATGACATGTTCACTTCTACAAAAATGTGAAACAATTCCAACTGAACATTGTGGAGGACATGTACACATAGGTGCAGATTATCTAAAAAGTATAGATGCATATATAAACTTATTTGAAATATGGGGAAACGCGGAACAAATCATATATAAAATAAGTAATGAAGTAGGAACAATACCTAGAACAGGAATAAAAAAATATGCTGAACCTATTTCACCAAAATTAAAAAATGCTATAGAAAAAGGTAGTATTAATCTAGACAATGAAGAAGATTTAGATAAATTTATTAAAGATATTCAAAAAGTTCAAAGATTTAAATATTCTGGATTAAATTTATTAAATATTAACAATGGAAAAAATACAATAGAATTTAGAATACCAAATGGAACTATTAATCCAGATACTTGGATAGAAAATATTAGAATGTATGGAAGAATAGTACAAATGTCACAAAAATTAGCTGAAATTGAGAAAAAAACAGAAAAAACAGAGGAAGATAAAAGATTATTGTATTTAAAAGAATGTCTAAAAGAAGAAATTCCTGAACAAGAAAAATTGGAAATATTGTTAGAATTATTGTTTTCAAAAGAAGAAAAAAAAGTATATAGAGACAGATATATTTCTAGCACCAAAATATTAAAAAGAATAGAAGATGATGACAATCCGCTAAAAGCAGTTGAATTTAGCAGAGTAGACTTTAAAAGAAAACATAATTTAGAAGAATATCACGATATTGCCATTAAGAATAGAATAGAAGCTATTAATGAAATAACAAAAGAAACTGTGCAAAGTATTAAAACAGAAAATAAATTAGAAAAAGTTGATAATGAAAATATGGAGGAAATGGATGGTTAGCATTGAATATAGTGAAGCAATAGTAGAAGTATTAGAAATACTTGAATATTCAGATGATAGTATAATAGAAAAAATACCAAAAGAGTTAATAGAATTTTGGCAAAGAAATAAATCTACAACATATAAACCAAAACTAGACCATGATAAATCAATAAATGAAATGGATTTAAAAGAAAAAACTAAATCAATAATAGCTATGATATATTTAAACTATTTATGTAGCGATGAAGAAAAAGACAATATAAATTCAATATTAAAAGATAATGAAGAAAAATATCAACAAAAACTAAAAGAAAAATATAATCCAGAGAACATTTTTACAAAATATAATCAAAAGCCAAAAGTAGCAGAAAATGCAGATACAAGTAATTTAGCTATAATAGAACATAAAGAAACAATATTAAAAAAAATTATCAATTTAATTAAAAAAAAGATAAAAAAAGTATGATAAAAAAAATAATGAATAGATAAAATAATCAAAAAAATAATTATAAAAATAGGAGGAATAAAAATGACAGAAGCAGACAAAAATTTTATTGAAACATGCAAAGAAATAATTAACAATGGATATTCTTCAGAAGGCACCAATGTACGTACTAGGTGGGAAGATGGAACAGAAGCAAATTATATATCTATAGTAGGAGTGACAAACAAATATGATGTTGGAAAAGAATTTCCAATGATAACACTAAGAAACAATACAAATACCGTAAAAAGGGCAATAGATGAGGTATTATGGATATGGCAAAAAAAATCAAATAATATAAAAGAACTAAATTCGCATATTTGGGATCAATGGGCAGATAGTGAAGGAACAATAGGAAAAGCATATGGATATCAAATGGGAAAAAAATATAAATTTAAAACAAAAGAAGGAATAAAAGAAATGGACCAAGTAGACTTTGTTATATATTTATTGCAAAATGATAAATCAAGCAGACGAATAATAACAAATATATTTAATCATGCAGAATTAAAAGACATGGCATTAGAACCATGCGTATATGGGACTCAATGGTTAATAAAAGAAGGAAAATTGCATTTAATTTTAAATCAACGTTCACAAGACATGTTAGCAGCAAATGGATGGAACACAATGCAATATGCAGCTCTTCAATGCATGTTTGCCCAAGTAGCAGGATTAGAAGTAGGAACTTTAACTCATAATATAGGAGATTGCCATATTTATGATAGACATATACCAATAGTAAAAAAATTAATAGAGGCAAAAAGTATGGATGTACATCCTAAATTAATTATAAAAAATCCAACAAAAAACTTTTATGAATTTAAAGTAGAGGACTTTGAAATAGAAGGATATGATTATAATAAAGAAATAAAAATAGGAAAAATTCCAGTAGCAGAATAAAAAAATGGAGGAAATAAAATGTTAAGTATAATAGTAGCAAAAGCAAAAAATAATATTATAGGAAAAGATAATAAAATAATTTGGAAATTACCAAATGACTTAAAAAGATTTAAGGAATTAACAACAGGACATACTATAATAATGGGAAGAAAAACTTTTGAGTCATTAGGAAAAGTACTTCCAAACAGAAAGCACATAATATTTAGCCAAAATCCAGAATTAAAAATCGACAATGAAAATGTTGAAGTAGTACATTCCATGTTAGAAATACAACAATACATTGAAAATGATGAAGAAAGCTTTGTAATAGGTGGAAGTATGATTTATAACTTATTAATGCCATATGTAACAAAAATGTATGTAACAGAAATAAATCAAGAATTTGAAGGAGACACATTTTTTCCAAAAATAAATACTAAAATTTGGAAAGAAACAAGTAGGCAAAAAGGAATAAAAGACGAAGAAAATCCCTTAGATTATGATTATGTCATATATGAGAAAATATAAAAAAATAGCAAATATATGTGCCTTTAAGCCAAGCGAGAAGGGAATGAAATTTTTTATGAGAATAATTGGTATTACTGGAAAATCAGGTAGTGGAAAATCAACATTAGCAAAATTATTATCAGAACAATTCAATTGTAATGTCATTAATGTTGATAAAATAGGACACAAAGCAACAAGCGATGTAGAGAATGCAAAAAAACTATGTGAAATTTTTGGAAATGAAATATTAAATAAAAATGGAAAAATAGATAGAAAAAAACTTGGTAATATTGTTTTTTCAAACAAAGAAAAAATGGATATTTTAACAGAAATTACATGGGGTTACATGCAAAATGTTTTAGATGAAATAATACAAAATGAACAAAAAAATATCATCATTTTAGAATGGCTATTACTTCCAATTAGTAAATATTGGGATAAATCTGATATAAAAATATTAATGAAAGCAGATGATGAAAAAAGAAAAAATAAAGTAATGCAAAGAGATCAAATAACTGAAGAATACTTTTTGAAAAGAGATTCTGGAAGTATTGATTATTCACCTTACAAATTTGATTATATTTTTGAAAATGATTATAAAATAGACACAATGAAAACAATAGTAAAACAAATAAAGTAAAGAATATAAAATATAGCTTTTGGTTAGAATAAGCCTTAAATGGAGGAAATAAAAATGTTCAAACCAAAAGCTATTTATTTTGAAAAAGAAATTATTAATTATCCATTAGGAAAAGAATTAATGGAAAAATATAAAGACATACCAAAAGTAGAAATTGAAAATCATAATAATATAGAAGAAATGAGAAAAAATCCAAATTCAGAATTTGCTAATATGAAAAGAAATCTAATAATAGGTGTTAGAAAAACGCATAAATTTGTAGAAAATCACAAAACATCAGATTATTTAGTACCATATACATCATCAGGTTGTACAGCTTCATGCATGTATTGCTATTTAGTATGTAATTACAATAAATGTGCATATTTGCGATTATTTGTAAATAGAGAGCAAATGTTAGAAAAGATATTAAAAACATCAGAAACATCAGAAAAAGAGCTTACTTTTGAAATAGGAAGTAATAGTGATTTGATTTTAGAAAATACAATTACAAATAATTTAGTATGGACAATTGAAAATTTCAAAGATTCTAAAAAAGGAAAACTTACTTTTCCAACTAAATTTGATATGGTAGATTCTATTTTACCATTAGATCATCAAGGAAAGATAACTATCAGAATGAGTGTTAATCCAGAAGAAATAATAAACAAAGTAGAGTTTGGAACATCTAGACTAGAAGGGAGAATAGAAGCAATAAATAAATTAAAAGAAGCGGGATATAATTTAGGAATTTTAATTGCACCAGTTATTTTAATTGAAAATTGGAAAGAATTATATAGTGAATTAATTAAAAATCTTAACCAAAAATTATCAGAAAAAGTTAAGAAAGATGCCTTTTTTGAAATTATTTTTATGACATACAGTTATGTGCATACTAAAATAAATGAAGAGGCTTTTCCAAATGCTATAAATTTATATAATAAGGACATGATGACAGGCAGAGGAAGGGGAAAATATTGGTATAAAAATAATATAAGAAATGAGGCAGAAATATTTTTAAGAGAGCAAATGAATAAATATTTTCCAAATAATAAAATTGAATATATAGTATAATTTTTTTAGATTTAAAATATTAAAATAACAAGTGGATAAATAATGTTTTACTGTATTAAAATGAAAGAATTAAACAAATTTTTTTCTTTAATTTTAATCCACACGAACTCGGAAATTTTATCATGTACTTTGACAAGACAGTTTGCTATTATGTATAGTGGGTATACGCAAATAACATATTTAGAATTTTATTGATGATAAGTATACTACTAAAAGACAAAAATAAAAGAAAGGTGGAAAAATACAGATGAAAAAAGAAAAATTTAAACAAAAGGAGAATAAAAAAGATAAAAAATCTTACAGAAAAGAAAGAATGAAACGGAATAACATTGATAGCACTTGTAATAACAATAATAGTATTGTTAATATTAGTAGGAGTAACTTTATCAACACTATCAGGAGAGGATGGAATATTAAAAAAAGCAACTAGTGCAAAAGAAAATACAAGAGGAGCAGAAGTAAAAGAATATGTACAATTCCAAGAAATAATGAATGAAATGAATTCAGCAGAAAGAAAAAATAAAAAACAAGTAATAGAAAAATTAATGCAAAATGGAAAACTAACAGAAAAGGAAAAAGAAGATTTAGAGACAAATGATATAATAAAAATAGGAGATATAGAGATTGATTTTAGCAAATTAGATAAAAGTACAAAATCCGTACCAATAATAGACGTAGCAGGAATAGATGAATGGACAAAAAACAAGAAAGTAACAATTTTAACCAATAGTGAATATACAACGAAATATACAATAGACGGAACAGAACCAAGTAGTACAAATGGGAGTGTATATGAAGAACCTTTTGACATAAATGAAAAGTGTACAATAAAGGTGGCATATATAAGTAGTGATAACAGAATTGGGGAGATAGTAGAACAAAAAGTAGAAAAAATAGACAATTTACCTCCAAAAACACTAGAATATACATTAACACCAACAAAAAATTCAATAAAAATAGAGATAAATAGAGCAGAAGACGAAGAAGGAAATGATACAAATGGAAAGAGTGAAATAAAAGGATATAGATTTAAAAAAGGAGAAGGAGAAAACTGGACAGAATATCAGGAAGGAACAACATATACATTTGAAGAATTGTATGGAAATTTAGCAGGTGAAACATACAACATAACAGTAGAAGCAAAAGATTATGCAGGAAATGTAAAAGAAGTGCAACAAAGTACAACAACAATATGTAAAAATACAGAATATTATACAGAAAAAAAAGATGATTTATTGTGTACAATAGGTGACAGGGAATACTACAAAAATAATAATGTGGGTGCAATTGTATCATCAGGTTATTTTGTTATGCCTGATGGGACGAATTATTCTATACCTATATTAGTAAGTACGGATCAAAGTGCAGTGACTTTTTATACATCTTATAATGATGATAGAGTAGCATCTAGTTTTAGTGTACAATATGGAAATACAAAATATTATTATTCAACATCGGGCATGGCTGTGGATGATGAAATAATCTCTAAATTTCCAATTTTAAATACAGCAGAAAATAGATTTAATTGGACGGAGGAAAAGTACTTGTATGAGATGGCTATAGCTTTATTAGATAAATATTTTAGTGACTAATTTTGAAGGAACTAATAGCACATTGACGTAAGGGTTAAATAAAAAGTAAAATTTTAGGAGATACAGGTATATTAGAAGTAAAAGAGTTGATGGGACATGGTAACATAAGAAGTACAATGGAGTATATCCATGTAGCAAAAGTAGAATTATCGGTGGAAAATCCATTAGATGCATTTGTGAAGGAGAAAATTAAAATGAATAGAAGCAATAATAAAAAGTTGGGAAAATAATCAAACAAGTGTAGCAGAAACAAGAATGGAACAATATAATTCAACCAAACTCAAAAATAGTAGCAGAAAACATGTATAAAGGAAATACAAGTGTAAAAGAAAATTCATCATTAAAATTAATTGAAAAAAGGTGTGATATTGATATGCGCCTTGTCAAGTAGACAGGTAAAATATCAATATTACACTTTTTTTGTATTTATATTCTAGGAAAGTCATCATTAAAAAAACGATAGACTTTCAGTAGAAGATAAATATGCGGAATTAACATTTAACTTTAATGATGAGAAGAAATACAGTTATTTAATGTAAACACAATAAAGCTCTTAACACATTGACATAAAAACAATATAAAAATAAAATAAAAAAAACAAAAGTAAAAAGATTTGTTAAATTTAATATATAGAAACTAAGGAGGAAAGAATGAAAAAAATAGAAAAAACAAAAAGTAGAGAGGATAAAAGAATAGCAGGACATGTAGACAGAAACAAGAAAAAAATGAATGGAATAACATTAATAGCATTAGTAATAACAATAATAGTGTTGTTAATATTAGTAGGAGTAACTTTATCAACATTAACAGGACAAGATGGAATATTAAATAAAGCAGCAAAAGCAACGGATCAAACCAATAAAATGACGGCCGAAGAAACTGTACAAGTAGAGGTGTTGGGAAGTTATAATAGTAAAGGAAAATTAGATGTAGAAGATTTAAATAAGCATTTAATAAACAATTTAAGTGGAATAAAATATAAAGGAAATGCATTAACATCAGAAAATAAAATAAGTAGCTTGCCAGCTGTAGTAGAATATGATGGTTTTTCAATAATAATATCAGAAGATGAGGTTACAGCAGCACAAGCTTCAGTTAAAGTTAATGAAAAAGTAGCAAAGACAGAAAAATATAATTATTCAGATGGGGGAAATGTAGCAACAGTGCCAGCAGGATTTAGGGTATCAGAAGTGCCAAATGAGCAAAAAATAGAAAATGGATTAGTAATAAAAGATGATGACGGAAATGAATTTGTATGGATACCATGTACAGTAAGTCAATATAGAAATGCAAAAAATGCAGTAATGAAAAATAGCTGGAGTATAGAGGAATCGTATAAAACAATGGGTGGAGGAGACGGCTTAGCATGGAGTGATGATTACACACAAGCAGATAATGATAATATAAATAAAGCATATACTGATGCTGAAGATGTAATAAGTGGAATAACGAGAAATTGGGAAAATAACCAAACAAGTATAGCAGAAGCAAGTATAAGCAAATATGGAGGATTTTATATAGCAAGATATGAGGCAGGAGATGAAAGATCAGGTGTAACAGATAGAGAAACAGATGGTAAGATAGAAACAAATCAAACAGGATTAGAAAAAGTAAAAAGCTTGAAGCCAGTAAGCAAAAAGGATGTCCAAGCATGGAACTATATAACTCAACCAAATGCAAAAATAGCAGCAGAAAATATGTATGATGATAGTAGTGTAGGAAGTTATTTAGTAGATTCACAAGCATGGAATCATATTTGCCAAAACATATATGGGCCTCATAATGATAGCAAAAGTATAACAGATTCTAAAAATTGGGGAAATTACAACGATACTCCTAATGGTACTCATGCAGAAATCAAAACAGGAGAAAAGGAAGAGTTCAAAAATTATAACATATATGATATGGCAGGAAATATGTTTGAATGGACTACAGGACATAATATTGTAAGTGCCGAAAAAATGTTCGTTGCTCCTCGTGGCCGGATGCTTCGGTTACGGTGGATCAAACTGCCCGGTCGTTTATGCGCGCGGTTCCGATGAACTGACTTACTGCGCTCTCGGTATTGGTTTTCGTGTTGTACTTTATGCTAAGTAATGCTGTAAATGTTTGTGTAATAGATGTAGACTCGAATTAAAGTAAAGGGAGAATATTTGGACATAAAATAATAAAAACAAAAGGAAAAATAATGGCACAAGTGTAAAAGAAAATTCATGATTAAAATTAATTGAAAAAAGTGTGATATTGATATGCCTCTTGTCAAATAGACAGGTAAAATATCAATATTACACTTTTTTTATTTTTATATTCTAGGAAAGTCATCGTTAAAAAAACGATAGACTTTCAGTAGAAGATAAATATGAGGAATTAACATTTAACTTTAAAGATGAGAAGAAATACAGTTATTTAATGTAAACACAATAAAGCTCTTAACACATTGACATAAAATCAATATAAAAATAAAATAAAAAAAACAAAATATTTGTTAAATTTAATGTGTATAAACAAAGGAGAAAAAAGATGGAAAAAAGAAAAAATGAAGAAGTCAAAAAAATGGCAAAAAATGCAGATGAAAGCAAGAAAAAAGGAAAAATAAGAGGAATAACATTAATAGCACTGGTAATAACAATAATAGTGTTATTAATATTAGTGGGAGTAAGCCTATCAACACTAACAGGGCAAGATGGAATACTAAATAAAGCAGCAAAAGCAGCAGATCAAACAAATAAAATGACAGCAGAAGAAGCAATAGAAGTAGAAGTGTTGGGAAGCTATAATAGTAAAGGAGAATTAGATGTAACAGATTTAAATAAGAACTTAATAGACAATTTAAGTGGAATAAAATATAATGGAAAAGCATTAGCAGAAGGAAACGAAATAAGTAGCTTGCCAGCTATAGTAGAATATGATGGTTTTTCAATAGTGATATCAGAAGATGAGGTTACAGCAATACAAGCTTCAGTTGAAGTTGGAAAAGAAGTAACAAAGACAGAAAAATATAATTATTCGGATGGAGGAAATGTAGCAACAGTTCCAGCAGGATTTAAAGTATCAGAAATGGAAGAAGAGAAAAAAATAGAAAATGGATTAGTAATAAAAGATGATGATGGAAACGAATTTGTATGGATACCATGTACAGTAAGCCAATATAGAAATGCAAAAAATGCAGTAATGAAAAACAAATGGAGTAGTAATGATCAGTATAAAGACAATGGAAATACATCAGGACAAACTAGTGGAGGTACAGGAGACGGCTTAGCATGGAGTGATGATTACACACAAGCAGATAATGATAATATAAATAAAGCATATGCTGATGCTACAGATGTAATAAGTGAAATAACAAGTAAATGGGAAAATAATCAGACAAGTGTAGCAGAAGAAAGTATAAAAAAATATGGAGGATTTTATATAGCAAGATATGAGGCAGGAGATCCAAGAGATTTAGCTGAAGAAGATAGAGAAAATAAAAAGATAGAAACAAATAAAACAGGATTAAGCACAATACAAAGCTTGAAACCAGTAAGTAAAAAGAATGTCCAAGCATGGAATTATATAACTCAACCAAATTCAAAAATAGCAGCAGAAAACATGTATAAAGGAAATAGTAGTGTAGGAAGTTACTTAGTAGATTCACAAGCATGGAACCATATTTGTGAAAATATATATGGACCAAATACTGATAAAAGTATAACAGATTCTACAAATTGGGGAAACTACCCAAATACTCCTGATGGTACTAAAGAACAAATCAAAACAGGAGAAAATGTTAAGTTCCAAAATTATAATATATATGACATGGCAGGAAATATGTGGGAATGGACTACGGGGCATAATATCGCAAACAACGAAACAATGTTCATTGTTCATCGTGGCCGGCTGCTTCACTTATGATGGCTCAGTCGACCCAGTCGTTCGTGCGAACGGTAGCTATGATATAGATTTGTGCAATTACCACGTTGGGTTCCGTGTCGTACTTTATATTAAGTAATACTACAACTGTTTGTATTACAGATGTAGACTCGAATTAAAGTAAAGAGCAAATATTAGGACATAAAATAAAAAAACAAAAGGAAAAATAATGGTACAAGTGTAAAAGAAAATTCATGATTAAAATTAATTGAAAAAAGGTGTGATATTGATATGCCCCTTGTCAAATAGACAGGTAAAATATCAATATTACACTTTTTTTGTATTTATATTCTAGGAAAGTCATCATTAAAAAAACGATAGACTTTCAGTAGAAGATAAATATGCGGAATTAACATTTAACTTTAATGATGAGAAGAAATACAGTTATTTAATGTAAACACAATAAAGCTCTTAACACATTGACATAAAAACAATATAAAAATAGAATAAAAAAAACAAAAGTAAAAAGATTTGTTAAATTTTATGTGTAGAAACAAAGGAGGAAAGAATGAAGAAAATGGAAAAAACAAAAAGTATAGAGGTTAAAAGAATAACAGGAAATGTAGACAGAAACAAGAAAAAAATGAGAGGAATAACATTAATAGCATTAGTAATAACAATAATAGTATTGTTAATATTAGTAGGAGTAACTCTATCAACATTATCAGGCCAAGATGGAATATTAAATAAAGTAGCAAAAGCTGTAGAAGAAACAGAAAAAGCAACAGAGGATGAACAAAGAAAAATGGCAATGTTTGAAGCTACAATGAACACAGAAAACACTGAATTTCAAGGAATAACTATTCCAGCAGGTTTTTCGCCTACTAGAATAGCAGGTGAAAGCACAGTTGACGAGGGCTTAGTTATAACAGATTCAGAAGGTAATGAATTTGTATGGATACCAGTAGATAAAGCAACGTTTGAAACTAAATTTAAGAGAGTGACAGGATATGTGAATAAAAGTTTAGATCAAGAAACTTTTGATAGGTGTACAGAACCTTATTCAGAAGGAACAACAACAGAAAAAGAGGAATATGAGGCAATGAGAGAAAGTGTAGCACATTATGGTGGATTTTATATAGGAAGATATGAAGCAGGAAATGATGGAAAGGAAAATGTAATAGTACAAAAAAATGTAAAGCCATATAATGGTATAATATGGGGAATAAATATGACAGATGAAACGTACGGAGTATTAAAGCTAGCGAGAAATTTTAAAAAAGGAAAAGCATATGAAAATAGTGTAACAAGTACATTAATATATGGAGTACAATGGGATGCGACAATGCAATTTTTTGACAATAATTATTTAACAAACACATGTGATCCATCTAATTCATATGTAGCAAATAGTACAGGCAAAGGAAATTTCTCAGGACAACTAATGAATACAGGAAGTAACGATGAATATGCGGTAAAAAATATATATGATATGGCCGGAAATTTGAGAGAATGGACAATGGAAACTTGCGATAATGACAAACGTGTACTTAGGGGTGGCAATTTTGAACGTACGAGTACTATTTGTGCTGCATCTATGCGTACTTGTTATGATCCTTATATACACGGGGATCTTGGATTTCGCTTAGCTTTGTATGTAGAACAGTAATACTAATTAATAGAAAGAATAAAGAAATTGTCAAAACAGAGGTTCTTGGTAATCTTCTAAATATGATAAATTTTGTGTAAAAATAAAAAATATATTAAATAGTTTTAAAAAGTAAGAAAGAGTAATATTTAATTTATTAATAATAATTAAATATTACTCTTTCTTTATTTGGGTTTGGGTATTGAAAATTAAAAAGAATATAAACACATTTAATGTAAAGTTACAGTTCACAGGCCAATGTAAAATAGAATATAACTCTTAACACATTGACATAAAACCAATATGGAAATAAAATAAAAAAATGTTTGTTAAATTTAATGTGTATAAACAAAGGAGAAAAAAGATGGAAAAAAGAAAAAATGAAGAAGTCAAAAAAATGGCAAAAAATGTAGATGAAAGCAATAAAAAAGGAAAAATAAGTGGAATAACATTAATAGCATTGGTAATAACAATAATAGTATTATTAATATTGGTGGGAGTAAGTTTATCAACACTATCAGGACAAGATGGAATATTGACTAAAGCAGCAACAGCCGCAGATAAAACAAATAAAGAAGCAATAAAGGAAAAAATACAATTGGAAATATTTGACTGCTATGATAAT